>JAUNSO010000080.1 GCA_030539165.1 bacterium | reverse complement strand
CATCACACGATCTTGACATGATATGGGACTGCTGTGAACGAACCATTCTGCTGTCAGGAGGAAAGATCGCAGCGGATGACAGGACAGAGAACATACTGTCAGATGAACTGCTGCTGGAGCAAAACGGATTGGAGCTGCCGTTGTCACTATTCAGGAGAGAACAGAAGAGATGATGAAAGACCGGTTATTGTCTTATTGGTATCACTTGTCTATCAAAAGAAAAATGTATACAATCATAGGCGTTGTGGGATTTGTGATGACCATTGCCATATTGCTGAATATCAGAGTCATATATACCTTTGTAGATGATGAGAAGGTATTGATGAAAAATAATCTGTCAAATTATAAATTTCAGGAATCTCTGGAGACAGAAGTAGAGTGCTTTTCGAATTTAATGAAAAATCACACGAGCCAGAATGAAATTTTGTTTTATGATGCACGTAAGGCTACGAAAGATAATTTGTATTTAATGCCGTATGACTATAATGAAATCGGCGAGGAACGATATGCCATTACATGGAATATCCGTAATGGCTATGAAGAATATTGTGAGCAGAGCAGGCTTGTATTATCTATGCAAGAGAATCAGACGGATTACATTGCAGAGGTATACAAAACTTATCAGATGCAGCAGTATCTGGAAGAGTACGCTTCAAGACTGACAAAAGCAGCCATGGAAAGCAGTGCTGATTATTATGAGAGACAGATTCCTGTGCTGGGACGGATGCCGTATACACTGACCATTATTACCTTTCTGTCGGTCATTGTATTGATTCTGGTATGTCGTGCCATGACCGGGAGCATTATCAATACTTTATCTGATCTGGCGGCTGCCTCTAAAGGAATTGAACAAAATGATTTTGCCCAACCGGATGTGATATGGAACGGACAGGATGAAATGGGACAGCTGGTACATTCTTTTAACCGTATGAAACATGCAACCAAAGACTATGTCAGAGCCTTGGAGGATAAAAGAAGTATGGAGGAAAAACTGTTTCAACAGGAGATTGAGAGAGCCAATCTGGAACAGCGCTTTTCATTTGCACAGCTGCAGCTGATCAAGAGTCAGATGAATCCGCATTTCCTGTTTAATACATTAAATATGATCACCAGAATGTCAAAGATAGAGGAGGCTCCGGTTACAGAAGAAATGTTGATTGCCATGAGCAATCTGCTGCGATACAGTCTGAGAACGACAGAGCCATTTACTCCGCTTGATCAGGAACTGAAGGTACTGGAAGACTATCTGTATATACAAAAAAAGCGCTTTGGCAGCAGGATTACCTGGGAAATTGATTGTGATGTACAGCCTGAACGAATAGAGATTCCTGTATTCCTGATTCAGCCCCTGGTGGAGAATGCGGTTATACATGGTATAGCTGATAAGGAAGAGGGCGGTGCTATTCATGTCAGGATTGTACAGGAGGAAGAAATGCTGCAGCTGGAAGTTGCAGATACAGGAATCGGCATCGAACCGGAAAGACTGGAGAAGATCAGAGAGGCTATGACAGAGCGAGGTTCGGGACTGGGAATCGGCCTCGGAAACATTTATCGAAGAATATCTGCATATTATGAACAGGGAGAAGTTACGATAAACAGTCAGGAACATGAGGGCACAGTGGTACGGATCTGCTTTGGCAGGAGAAAGTGAGTGGATTTATGTACAGGATATTGATTGCAGAAGATGAAATGATAGAACGCATGGTTCTTAAAAAGACGCTCCAGAAGAAATTTGACGGAGTCTGCGAGGTGCTGGAGGCGGAGAACGGCAAGGAAGCATTACGGCTGTTTCGCAGTGTGGAAATTAATATTGTTATATTGGATATTGAAATGCCCGGTATGAAGGGTGTGGATGTAGCAGAGATCATGCGTCAGGAGAAAAATGGCTTCTGCATTATCTTCCTGACGGCATATGACCGGTTTGAGTATGCCAGAAAAGCCATTTCTGTACGGGCTATGGAGTATCTGCTGAAGCCGTATTCTGAGAAAGAAATCATAGATGTGGTAGAAGAAGCGATACGGCTGTCCGGAGAGTATGAGAGATATGCCGCAGATAAAAGCTTACTGACGGTAAGAGAACCGTATCTGCTGGAAAGCCTGCTGGAGGGAAGGTATGAGGAAAGAGTGAATGATAAGCCTCCGGAACAGGAGGATGACAGTAATAGAAACCGCCTGAACGTGATGGTTTCCATGATCGAGGAATATATCCGAAAGAACTATATGAATATGATCTCTATGCAGGATGCAGCTCATGCGATTAACTATTCAGAGCCTTATTTCTGTAAAATGTTCAAACAGCAGTATGGAAAGAACTTTACCTCTTATCTGACAGAATATCGTGTGGAAGAAGCAAAAAAACTATTGATGCAGCCAAATGTAAACGTTAAGGAAGTCGGTGTCCGGATCGGATATCCTGATTCAACCTATTTTGCGAGGGTATTTCGCAGGATGACCGGTGAAAGTCCTTCGGAATACAGAAATCGGTTCCTCAAGGAACTATAAATTGTGTAAAATGTACCGTTTGTGATAAGCAGCGGTACTTTTTTTATGCAATTTTTAAAAAAGCATAATTTTGTCCTGTGGATGATAAAAAAGTCCGCTATGATTTGAACTTTGTCTTTCATATAATTTTTTATAGAGATTTACGAAGGAAAAAGAAAGGAGGAAGAATATGGCGGAGGAGTTATTTCGCATGGAAAGTATCTGTAAGAGCTTTCCGGGCGTCAAAGCTTTGGACGGTGTATCACTGAATGTGTTCAAAGGAGAAGTATTAGGTTTGGTAGGTGAGAATGGTGCCGGAAAATCTACGTTGATGAAAATATTATCCGGTGTATATCGGGCAGATGAAGGAGATATTTACATTGAAGGAAAACCGGTTGTTATAGATTCCGTCAGTAAAGCACATAGTCTTGGTATCAGTATTATCATGCAGGAATTGAATATGTGTGGGCATTTAAGCGTAGCAGATAATATTTTCATTGGACGGGCGCATAAAAAAGGATTATTCATTGATGATAAGAAGATGCATAGTGAGGCAAAGAAAATACTGGATGATCTAGGCATCAATTTATCGACTTATGCCATGGTGAAATCATTGAGTGTAGCACAACAGCAGATGGTAGAGATTGCAAAAGCTATTAGTTTTCATTCCAAGATACTGGTACTGGACGAACCGACGGCTACATTGACTGAAAGAGAGATTGACCAGTTGTTTGAAATCATACGTAAGCTGAAAGCAAAAGGAGTGGGTATGGTATACATTTCCCATCGTATGGCTGAGCTGAACAGAATCTGCGAACGGGTGACGGTGATCCGGGACGGACAATATATCGGAACCAGAAATCTAAATGAGATCACAATGGATGAGCTGGTTAATATGATCGTTGGACGTTCTTTAGAGGACAAATATCCCAAACATGTCAGGACAATTGGGGATGTCGTATTTGAAGCAAAAAATGTACGCAGAGGAACAAAGGTCAATGCTGATTATCTGTATGTGAGAAAGGGAGAAATCCTGGGAATCTCCGGACTTGTCGGAGCAGGTCGTACAGAGCTGATGAGATGTATATTCGGAGCTGACAGACCGGACAGCATGGAGCTGTGGATGGATGGCAAACCGATTAAGATCCGTTCTGTCATTCAGGCAATCAAGAGTGGAATCGGTTATGCAACGGAGGATAGAAAAAGAGACGGACTGGCTCTGGGACTAGATGTAAAATATAACACCAATATGGCTCATCTGGCTCAGCTGACACATTTCGGATTTGTGGATGACAGAGCAGGCGACAGGAATGCAGAGAAATATGTGAGTCTGTTAAGAACCAAAACACCCAGCATCCATCAGCTGTGCCGTAACCTGTCCGGTGGTAATCAACAGAAGGTCGTTCTTGCTAAATGGCTGTGTAATGATGTCAAGGTCTTGATTGTAGATGAACCCACCAGAGGTATCGATGTCGGTGCTAAGTATGAAGTATATGAACTGTTTAACCAGCTGAGTGATCAGGGGGTGGCAATTATCATGATATCATCAGAACTGCCTGAAATCCTCGGCATGAGTGACAGAATTCTGGTCATTCATCAAGGTGAAATCAATGGTGAACTTGATGCCAAAACATCAACACAGGAACAGATACTTTATCTGGCAGCGGGTTACAACAAGCTCGAAGGAAAACCTGCACCTACATTATCTGCAGCAAACTGACAGACGGAAAGGAAAGGAACAATGACTACCAAGAAGCAAAATGAAATGGAAGATAATAAACAAAGATCATTTGGAAAACTAGGGGCTGCGACAAGACGTGCCATCTATTCTTTTGGAATACTGATTGCTCTGTTTATCCTGTTTTCGGTATTACAATTTGATAAATTTCTGGCACCTACCAATTTGCAGAATCTACTGCAGCAGATTGTTACATATACCATTATAGGATGCGGATTGTCGTTCTGTCTGGTCTGCGGAGGCAATGATCTGTCAGCCGGAGCATCCATGGCACTGGCTGGAATCATTATGGTCAGTCTGCTGATCGAAGGGCTGCCACTATGGCTGTGCATCCTCCTATGCCTAGCCATGGGCATCCTGACAGGTATCATGAATGGATTTTTCATCGAGATACTGGGAGTGGTTCCGTTTGTGGCGACACTGGCCACGCAATGGGTATACCGTGGAATGGCAAATGTTATCGTTAACGGTGCACCATTATACACAACCAATATTCCGTCAGAAGCAGTACAGAAGCAGTTTTATGTACTGGGCGGAGGCAGAATCGGCGGATCTGGACTGCCCTACAGCGTCATCATCACACTGGTATATGCATTGATTTTGTGGATCGTATTGGCAAAAAGCCGTATCGGACGTCAGATCTATGCATGTGGCTCTAATCTGGAGGCTGCAAAGCTATCTGGTATCAATGCAGTAAAGACACGTATGTTTGCTTATTGTATTTCGGGTCTGTCGGCAGCAATCTGCGGGATTGTAGTAGCATCCCGACTGTCCAGCGCACAGCCGACTGCCGGAAACGGATATGAGATGGAAGCAATTGCAGCATCTGTACTTGGCGGCATTTCTATCCTTGGTGGCGAGGGAACAATTTTAAATACGATTATAGGAGCCCTGATGATGGGCATGATCCGTAACGGACTGAATCTGAACGGTATCAACTCATTCTGGCAGCAGGTAATCGTAGGCTTCATCTTATTAATCGCGGTGGCATCACAGACTGCTAATCAAGCCGGCAATCTGGATATCATAAAGAATATTACCAACAAACTATTCGGTAAGAAGTTATCGAAGGCCTAAAAGGGAGGACATGGATTCATGAAAAAGAAATTGACAGCATTAATCACAGCAGCAGTATTGACTACAATTGCATTGGCAGGCTGTGGCCAGTCAGCAGCAGCTCCTGCGGCAGCTGGGGAAGCAGCAGCTACAGAGGCGCCTGCAGCGGAAGAGGCAGCACCGGCAGAGAATGCGGCAGCAGAAGAGGCAGCTCCCGCAGCAGATGCAAGCGGTAAGACCGTTTACGTTATCGTTAAGGTACTGGGAAATCAGTACTGGAGTGTGCTACAGGCTGGAGCAGAGCAGGCAGGCAAGGATCTCGGATGTAATGTAGTTGTAGTCGGAACAGCTTTGGAATCGGATATTGAAGGTCAGCTGACACTACTCCAGAATGCGGTATCTGCACAGGCAGATGGAATCGTCATTGCACCGCTTGACAGCGTATCTCTCGATGCACCGATTACAGAAGCATATAATTCCGGTATTCCTGTTGTACTGGTAGATACCATTATCAACAGTGATAATTACAGTGCAGCATTATTAACGAATAATGTAGAGGCAGGTAAGGTAGCTGCTGAAGAACTGCTCCGTCGTATGAAGGAAACAGGACTCGCAGATACAGAGGAGGCGCAGGTAGCAATTCAGGTTGGTTCAACAGGTTCTCAGACGATCAATGACCGTGTAAAGGGCTTCAATGAATTCTGGACAGCGAACGCTCCTGCAAGCTGGACAGTACTGAATGACGATATCAAGGTGAATGAGGGAGATATCAGCAAGGCAGTTGGTTTTTGTCAGGACTTCATCACAACCTATCCGAAGCTAAAGGGTGTATTTGGCCCGAATAATGGCTCTACTGTAGGATTTGTAACTGGGTTGACAGAGGCAAAAAAGACAGATATCAGCATGGTAGGCTTTGACTTCTCAGCAGAGATTGAGACAATGATCAGAAGTGGTGAATATGATGTATCATCAGTGGTACAGCGTCAGTATTTCATGGGATACGACGGCGTGAAGACAGCTCTCGGTTTATCAAATGGTGAAGCTGTTTCAGAGAAAACGATTGATACAGGTGTTATCCTTGTAGACAAGGATAATGTTGACAGTGATGAGGTACAGAGCATTATCAATCCATAATCAAAGGATTCCGTTCATAGGTCAATTTGCTTTCCGTATGGGTGTGCAACCCGACGGAAAGCTTTTTGACTATTTCAGACATTTGGGGGGAAAGTGTATGAATGTGAAAAAAGCATTTGAAGTATGCATTCTGGTTTCATTGATTGCAGGAGCTGTAATTTGCTGCAGGCGGAAGGAAACTCATCCGGTGTCGGCAAATACAGCCCCTGAATATGTATTGACTTATGCAGAAAACCAATCAGAGGGTCATCCGACAACGCAGGGCGCATATCGTTTTGCTGAACTTGTTTATGAAAAAACAAACGGAAGAATAAAAATCAAGGTACATCCGAATGCGGAACTGGGAGATGAGGTGTCTGTGATTGCTCAGGTACGGTTCGGGGGAATTGACTTTACCAGAACTTCTATCATGACGGTAAGTGATGTCGTTCCACAGTTCAATGTTCTGCAGCTGCCGTATCTTTATCGCAGCTCGGAGCATATGTGGAAGGTATTGGATGGCGAAATAGGACAAGAATTTATGAGTTATCTGGACGATTATGATATGAAGGGATTGTCCTGGTATGATGCCGGAGCACGTAATTTCTATACGGTCAATCGGAAGATCACAGGTGTGGAAGATCTGAAGGAATTAAAAATCCGGGTAGCAGAATCCAATATGATGGAGGTATGGATCAGTGAGCTGGGGGCAGAGGCTGTTCCGTTGCCTTTTTCTGAGGTTTATTCTGCACTTGAAACCGGAAGGATAGATGGCGCTGAGAATAACTGGCCCTCCTATATTTCTATGAGTCATAATAAGGTAGCAAGGTATGTTACAGTAGACGAACACAGTAGAATACCGGAAATGCAGGTCGTTTCCAAGTCTACATGGAATCAGCTGTCAGAGGAAGATCGGGAAATCATACAGGAATGTGCCCAATTATCAGCTGAATACGAGAGAGTACTTTGGAATCAGCAGGAAAAAAAGTCCAGAGAGCGAATGGAACGTCTGGGGTGTATTGTGACAGAGCTGAGTCCTGAAGAAACGGAAGAATTTCGCAGTGCGAGTGAGCAGATATATGAACAGTTTTGTGGAGAATATAAAGATATCATCGATAGAATTGCTGCTGTTGATTGACTTTTATCGTTCGACTCTTTAGAATTGAGTCATGATGGATAACAGTCGTGGACAGGAGGAAAATAGACATGCAGGAGATTAAGACAGTCGCATTAATAGGGCTTGGTGGAATCGGAGGATATCTGGCTTCGAATCTGCAGAAGGTAACCGGAAAAGAGAATCTTAGAATCATAGCAGGCGGGGCAAGAAAGGAACGTATCGAGAAAAACGGGCTGATTGTAAATGGAGAGCCTGTGTCGTTCCACGTAGTTGCACCGGAGGAAGAGACAGGGTATGCAGACCTTGTCATTATTATCACGAAGTCGCTTGGCTTACGTGAAGCCGTATTACAGGTAAAGAATCAGGTGGGACCGGATACTATTATCATGTCACCGCTCAATGGAATTGAGAGCGAAGACATTGTAGCCGAGGTATACGGATATGAGCGGATTTTATACTCGCTTGCCAGAGTCAGTGTGACTGTGACAAATCAAAATGAACTGCACTTTAATCCCGGCTTTGCCCATATGGAATTCGGCGAGAAGACGAATGAAACGTATTCAGAGCGTGTTTTGGCAGTGAAGACTTTGTTCGAAAGTGCGGGAATCAAATCGGTCATCCAGAAGGATATGATTTTTGCCATCTGGCATAAATTTATGTGTAATGTCGCAGAGAATCAGACAGCTGCCATTTTAGGGATACCGTTTGGCGCATGGCACTGTGACGAGCATGCCAATCATTTGCGCGAAATGGCAATGCGTGAAGTGATTGCAATTGCCAACAAGAAGGGAATCCCACTTGGCGAGCAGGACATGGTCGAACAGGGTGAGAGGCTGAAGAAAATCAATAAGGACGGACGCCCGTCCACTCTGCAGGACATAGAAGCAGGCCGTAAGACTGAGGTCGATATGTTTGCCGGAACGGTCATGAGACTGGGTAAGGAGGTCAGCGTAGAAACACCCGTCAATGAATTTATGTACCATGCGATTAAGGTGTTGGAAGATAAAAATGATGGAGTATTTTGATGAATTGGTGATATAAGGAGGATTGGCTTCATGGATAATCAGCTGCAGTTTGAAACGAATCCGGATGTGGTTTTACGGATGAAATTTATGA
>JAUNSO010000079.1 GCA_030539165.1 bacterium | reverse complement strand
CATGTTTACTTCAATGCCCTCGGATATGGAAAAGAATCGTGCTGCGTTTGATGCATTGATTGATTCCATGGAGTATACGGGAACCGGAGATACACTGTGAAATCTATCACATTAGTTGGTCAAATTGACAATTTCGAAGAGTGTAAATCCAAATGGTGCCACTGTAGCAGACAGAGTCAGCGTATGGTGATCAATCGTACGGTATTCAATAGTTTCTGAAAGGTGATTATGAGCTTTGAAGAACTGAAGCTTTGCATGTGAAAAGTATTCCGGGGCACCATTATTTAGCCAAAAATCATAAATACTACCATGCTCGCGATCGAATAAGTGTGTTGTAATTTCGCAATGGGTAGCATCGATGTCGTCTATCAGAATATGGAATTGCTTGTTTTGCGTCTGATCGAATACCTGATATCGATCATAATAAGTCAGCATGGAATTGTCACCTTGTGCAAATTGTTGATTATAATGACAATAATTCCACAGGAGAACACAGATGCGATTGTCTTCTTTGGTA
Organism: bacterium; assembly: GCA_030539165.1. Classification (GTDB taxonomy): domain Bacteria; phylum Bacillota; class Clostridia; order Lachnospirales; family Lachnospiraceae; genus JAAYYM01. Next base: position 8,139 of record JAUNSO010000079.1, on the reverse strand, counting down.
ATGATATAGTTACTGCCGTGGCTGAGCGTTTGACCGGATAAAGAGGCAAGTGCCCAAAAGGCAAAAAAGGCAGGCTTTTTCAAGCCGGAACGACTGAGCAGACCAAAGCTTCCGCAAAATTCCTTTGAAGGGATTCCGTCTTCATCAATCAGATCAGACAGACACCAGTAACACAGATTATGAACCCGATTTAGATTACTCAATGTGTTCTGAATAATAAATACAGCCATAAAAGCAGTATCATGTATATAATCGCGAATGATGGGAGTGCTGTTCCACTCATTGAGGTGCAAAGGTACAGCAGCATAGTCAGTAGACTGCAGATAGTCTTGTATATCTGTGATGTTTTTATAAAGCGAGTTTTCCTGCAGCAAAATCTGCTGCAGTTTTTTTGTGTCGTGATTCATCTTCATTTGTACTGGATATGGATGAAGACTGATAAAATCTATGGGCAGCTGCCGCAGGGAACAGAATTGCAGGAAGGCAGAGAGGTGACTATGATCCTCAAAAACAAAGCTTGAGAGAGCGGGACCGCCAACTGTCAGATTGGCATGAATGGATTTGATTGTACGAACTGTAGATTCATATAAATGCAGGTATTGCTCAAAGGCTCCATCCCAGAAGTTGATATCGGGCTCATTCCATACCTCAAATGTCCATGTCAGGACTTCCTCCAAAGAATAGCGTTCAATGATATGCTCAACAAAGTTTCGGATGAGATCTTCCCAAAGAGACAATGACTTTGGGGGCGTCGTATTGGCAGCATAAAAATAGAGAGTTGTATCTCCTGAGCGAAATGCATCCGGGGTAAAGCCAAGTGTAATATATGGTCTGCAATGCTGCTCAATGATACAGTCGAGTATCTCATCTGTATGATAGAAATTATAAACAGGCTGTTCATTCTGCATTCTGACAACATCCATTTCCTTGTTGAAAATACCAAAAAAACGAATATATGAAAAGCCTATTTCCTTTTGTACTAGTTGAAACTGCTCTTGTAATCGAGCCTTGAGCAGATCATGAGCACGCCCTGTCCCGGTCATTTGAAGATAGTATTTCTCATAGGAAACCACAGGATCATTGTAAGACAGACGGATGTTGATGGCAGTGGCTGCATCAGGATAATGACTAAAGGCTTCTGTTTTCTTATCTGCAATCAAAAATTTCAGAGAGGAATCGTAAGGCTCATGATGATAGTTGATATAGGTACCAATACCGGTATCGATCGTTTCACGCAGATCTAGAAGCAAATCGGAATGCAGGGAGGAGTCGTTTTTCCTGAAAGTACTTGGAGAACAGCCACATATTTCCTTAAAAATACGATTAAAGGTTTTGCTGTTACTATATCCGTGACGTAGATAAATATCAGTGATGGGGTCATCTGTATTAATTAAATCATATCGAATCTTTCGAATCCGATAATAATTCAAGTATTGCGAAAAGGTAGTTGTCGTAAATTTTTTAAGACAATGGGACAGATAGTATACACTCAGATGTTCTATCTCAGCAATATTAGTAACAGACAGATCCTCGGTATAGTGCGCTTCAATGTAGGAGAGGATGTGCTTGATTCGTGAGACGCTGTTAAAGAAGGTGTTTTGACCAGAGACGGTCTGTTCGTCGGAGGTGGAATATGGTGTTAGTGAAGCAATGATATTACAACAGAGTAAATGAATACTCGTCTTGTAGTCTTCCCTGTTCGTATCGGGGAGACTGGAAAGCTCAGATGCGGTTTTTAGTATATCATGACTTGCTTTTTGATAGAATTCTGAGTCTGGCAGACTGCTGAAAATGTTTGGATAGCGCGTTTTTTTAATCTCTATATGCAGGTTATGAAAAAACTGTTCATTGATCTGTAACAGAACCAGACATCCCTCTTGTTTTGCATCAGATTCACATGAATGAATCTGGCCACTGTTAATAATGGCAAATTCTTGTTCTTTCAGCAGATAATTTTTGCCATCAATGGTTAGATTGAGGCTGCCGGATAAAATAAAGAGCAACTCCAACTCGGTGTGCCAGTGAGTGGTGGCTTTGATGTAGTTCATCTTATAAAGCAGCAGATGCATTTCATTTGGATATTTAATTAACTCATATTTAGCAGCCATAATACCTCCCGAATATCTCTATCATCATTAGCTGGATAACTCTTATTGCTTTTATTATACATAAAAACGATATAAATAAAAGCAACATTTGAGAAAAAAGAAGAAAAAAGAACAATAAGAGCAATTATTGAGGAATATATTAAAGATACAGACACGACAGTTCCCAAAATAGAAGCTATAGTAAGAGTGTCACTGAGATTTATCAACAACAAAAGGAGGATTCTTTTATTATGAAATTGAAAAAATTGATTGCTATTTCAATGGCAAGTGTATTGACAATAGCGATGATTGGCTGCGGAAACAGCAATCAGGGGACAGAGGGAGCAGAGGCAGCAGCAGAGACAGAAGCACCTGCAGCAGAGGAAGCAGCTGAGACAGAACAGACAGCAGAAGCAGCGCAGGCACCCACAGAAGGAGAACTTAAGTACACAGATATTACATTAGGTGAAGATTACACAGATTTGACAGCAACTATTAAGGTACTGAATCACAGAACAGATATGGGAAGTTCAGATTATCCAGGAAAGAACTGGGAAGCCTATATTGCCGATTTCAATCAAATGTATCCAAACATCACAGTAGATCTTGAGGTTTTATCTAATTATGCAGATGATGGATTGCTTCGCCTGCAGGATGCAGACTGGGGTGATGTTATGGAGATTCCGGCTGTAGATAAAGCAGATTTAAATGAATACTATCTGCCACTTGGCACTTTAGAGGATATTACAACACAGGCAAATATGTGTCAGGAATGGTCTTATGAAGGAATTGCATATGGCGTTCCGACTACCGCAGCGGCACAGGGTATTGTATACAATAAGAAGGTATTTGAAGCAGCAGGCGTGCAGACACTTCCTAAAACACCAGATGAGTTTATTACAGCACTGAAGGCAATTAAGGAAAAAACTGATGCCATTCCACTCTATACAAACTACGCAGCTGAATGGACTATGGGCGCATGGGATGCATATATCTGGGGTTCAGCGACAGGAAATGCTGCATACAAAAATCATGATATTCTTCATACAAGCAATCCGTTTGCGGATCCAGGAGATGGAACCCATGCATATAATGTATATAAAATACTATTTGATGCAGTAGAACAGGGTCTGATTGAGGAAGACTATTCAACAACTGACTGGGAAGGCTGCAAGGGAATGATTAACAATGGAGAAATTGGCTGTATGGTACTTGGCTCATGGTCAGTGACACAAATGCAGTCAGCTGGTGATCATCCGGACGATATCGGATATATGCCGTTCCCGATTACTGTAGACGGCAAACAGTACGCAACAGCAGGCCCTGACTTTAACTGGGGTGTCAATATTAATTCTACACCAGAGAATCAGGCAGCTGGTATGGTATTTATAAAGTGGATGACTGAGCAGTCAGGATTTTCAAAGAACGAGGGTGGACTTCCGATTGCAGCAAGTGATACAGAACTGCCAAGCGTATATGATGAATTTGCAGATGTAACATTTGTTTCAAATGCAGTTCCGGTTGAAGGAGAGTTTGATCTTCTGAATAATCTGAATTCTGAGTCTGAGCTTATGCTTGATCAGGAAGGCAACAAAAAGAACATGGAAATTATCGAGCATGCAGCAAATGCTGATATGAGTTTTGATGAAATCATGGATGACTGGAACGCAAGATGGACAGCAGCCCAAGAAGAAAGTAATGTAGAGATTACGAATTAAAGATGAGTTTCATATAAATGTATTTTCCTGAGATGAAGCCGGATACACGCTATCCGGCTTCTCTTACAGGATATGGAGGGATACAATGAAAGGTGTAAAGAAATGGGTCAAAAGCAGGAAAGGACAGCAGACTGTCATTATCATTGCTTTTCTGGTCGTTCCGCTGACACTACTTATTTTATTTACCTATTTTCCTTTTGCAGAAATGATTAAGTTCAGTTTCTATAAAATGAAATATGCAACACCACCAGCAAAACGGCAGTTTGTTGGTCTGGATAATTATATTAAGGTATTTCAACGCGATGACTGTTTCAGAGCACTAAAATTATGCGGATTTTATATTACAGGAGCAATGGTACAGCTTGTAATTGCTCTCTATCTGGCAACCGTATTAAGCTTTAAAACCAGAGGGGGTAATATATTTAAGGGAGTCATGTTCTTTCCGTTTTTAATTAGTGGAATTGCAATTGGATATATATTTAAATTCTTTTACACAAGAGACTTTGTATTTGATACGGTACTGCAGTGGTGCAGATTCCAGCTTGACCAGCTTCCTTATTGGCTGCGTGACCAAAAGGTAAACAATTGGGCTCTTGCAGCATCATCTGTCTGGAGGTATTTTGGACAGAATATGGTTCTGTTTATAGGTGCAATTATGTCTGTTGATTCTGAAATGTATGAGGCAGCAGAGTTGGACGGGGCAAATAAGATACAGCAATTCTTTCATATTATCCTGCCAAGTATTAAGACCATTGTAACGCTGAATATCATTCTTTCCATCACTGGTTCATTAAGCGCTTTTGATCCTCCCTTTGTAATCACCAGAGGAGGAAATGGAACAGGAACCTATTTTGTTATCATGAGTGATATCGCGCATACTGACCAGAAGGTAGGTCTTGCATGTGCAATGGCAATCGTTCTATTCCTGATTATTTTCGTAGCGACCATTATACAGAAAGCTGTACTAAAATATTTGTTTAGAAACAGCAATGCAGATGATGAGACCTATGCAATGAAGAAAAAACGGCTAAAAGGACAAAAACGTAGATTCATTACAATCAAAACAGCTGCTGCGGAAGGAGGACAATACAGATGAAATCAGCAAGTATAAGAACAAAAAAGCATTATGAGCCTAAAGCACTTCTGTCTATTGTCTTAAAGTACGCATCGCTGCTTTTTTTTACATTTGTAGCTTTGATTCCGCTGGCTTCCTGTTTGATTACATCCTTTAAAACAGAGGAAGAGTACTATCATACCAATGTTATGACACCTCCGGAAAACTGGTTCTATTTTGGAAATTTTATCAGCGCATTTCAGAAAGCAAATATGGGAAGAGCATTTTTGAATTCCGGCATCATACTGTTTTTTGTATTATCAGGAGCAATTCTGATTGGTACTTCTCTGGCTTACGTATTGAACCGGTTTGATTTTCCAGGCAATCAGCTGATCCGTCAGTTATTTCTGTTTGCAAGTCTCTTACCGGGTATTGCAATGCAGGTGACGGTCTATAAAGTGATGATGAGTCTGGGGCTAATCAACCATTTATATGGATATATCATTATGAGCATGGGAACGGACATTATTTCGATTTATATCTTTGTTCAGTATATGGAAAATATATCAGTATCACTGGATGAATCAGCATTTATTGATGGAGCTTCTTATTTTCAGATTTACTGGAAGATCATCCTGCCACTACTGAAGCCGGCAATCGTTACAAGTCTGGTATTAAAAGGGGTAGGTGTCTATAATGAGTATTATGCTTCTAATCTGTATTTACAGGATAAGGACAGATTAGGCGTTGTAGCGACAGCATTATATACATTTACAGGTCCTATGGGAAGTAAGTATAATTTTATATGCGCAGGTGTTATTATTTCTTTTTTACCGGCATTGATTATCTTTATTTTCTGTCAGAAACAGATTTATAGTGGAATCACACAGGGAGCAGTGAAGGGCTGATTGCATGCAACGACTCAAGGATAGACTGGCGCATATGACACCAAGAAGAAAAATAGAATATTTAATGGAATACTATGGACAGTCTATTTTATTTGCTTCTGTAGGTGTCATATTGGTGATTTTGCTTGCTGTTCATATCATTCAGAAAAAAGAATATGTGCTGAATATTCTTCCACTAAATGCAGATGGCAGGGATATTCAGGCGACCGGAACAGACTATTTTCAAGACTTTCTCAAGGAAAATGGAATCGACTCGAACCATAACATGATTGGAATCAATTACACGATTTATGTGGATACCGAATCAGGTAGAATTACAAATCAAGATGGTATACAAATGATGCAGACACTTTTTATGGCACAGGCTGTTGATGTGGTTCTTGCTGATGAGACTTCTTTTGAAAAGATTGCTGATGAAGGATACCTTGCGAATCTACACGACTATTTACCGGACGAAGTCATAGAGCAATATGATGGGTGTATTATTTCTACCCAAAATGAGGAAACAGGACAGCTTATGGATGTTGGCATTCAGGTAAAAAATGAAGGATGGCTTGCAGATACTGGCTGGTATCAAAACCCTTATGTCTGTATTGGGTTTGCTGATAATATGTCTCATCAGGATTTGGCAGTACAATTCTTGTTGAAAATACTCAAACAGCAGGACTTATATATAACAGGAGAAAAGAAATGAATCATCTAACAATTCATGCAGAACACAGGTTGAATCTAATTGAGCCAGAAATTTACGGACACTTTTCAGAACATTTGGGAAGATGTATTTATGAGGGTATCTATGTAGGAGAAGAGTCTGAGATTCCAAATGAAAATGGCATGCGGACAGATGTCGTGACGGCACTTAGGGAAATTCAAATTCCTGTATTGCGCTGGCCGGGTGGATGCTTTGCAGATGAATATCACTGGAAGGATGGGATAGGTCCAAAGAATCAGAGGAAGAAAATGATTAATACTCACTGGGGAGGCATAGTAGAGGATAATCGTTTTGGTACTCACGAATACTTTGAGCTTTGCCGACAGTTAGGATGTAAGACCTATATCAGTGGTAATATGGGAAGTGGAACGGTTAGAGAGATGTCTGAATGGATTGAATATATGACATTTGATGGGATGTCCCCTATGACAGAGTTAAGAGCACAAAATGGACACAAGGAACCATGGAAAGTCGATTACTTTGGAATTGGAAATGAAAACTGGGGCTGCGGAGGGAATATGCGGCCGGAGTACTATATAGATGAATATCGCAGATATCAGACATATGTGAGAAATTATCATTCTGAGAACAAGATACAAAAGGTATGTTGTGGTCCAAATGATGATGATTTTCATTGGACCCGAAAGGCATTGGAAACAGCCTATAGTGGTATGCCCAAGGATAATCATGGTACCATGGACGGATTTTCACTTCATTACTATGTCGTACCGGAAGGATGGTCAGGACCAAAGGGAAGTGCAACTGAGTTTAACGAAGATGATTGGTATAAAACGTTGAATAAGGCACTGAAAATGGAAACTTTGATCATCGAACATGGTAAGATTATGGAGGAATTCGACCCGGAACATATAATTGGTATGGTTGTTGATGAATGGGGCTGCTGGTATGATGTGGAGCCGGGAACAAACCCTGGCTTCCTCTACCAGCAGAACACCATGAGAGATGCAGTGGTAGCTGCAGTGACACTCAATCTGTTCAACAGTCATAGTAACTTGGTTAAAATGGCGAATCTTGCACAGGCAGTCAATGTATTGCAGGCTGTGCTGTTAACAGAGGGGAGTCGAATGGTCAAGACTCCAACCTGGTATGTTTTTCATATGTTTCGTCATCATCAGGGAGCAAGACTTCTGAGAAGTGAATTTATTGACCTCGAGGAAACAGGCTCAGAAGAATGGAAAGTCCCCGGTTTATCTGCATCTGCTTCTATTGGAAACGATGGACTGATGACTGTTACAATTTGTAACTTATCTGTACATGAAACACAAGAACTGACGATTGATGTTTTACAGGACAAACCTTGTGTTCAAATTGCAGAAGCTTATATTCTGACCGGGGAGATGAATCATTATAATACATTTGACCATCCATGGAAGGTGCAGGAGGAGAAATTCCAAAAATATGAGGTTATTGATCATCAGATTCGTCTGAGTATTCCCGGTGGAAGTATAGTCATGCTCAGATGTAATGAATAAATCGTTTTTCTGGATTCTAAGAACAGGCTGGCTTAGGATTGTCATGCTCATAAGTAAAGCTACAAATACTTATGAGCTTTTTCTATTGGAGAAGTAATTGTAAAACTGTCATAATCGACAAATAAACCATGGAACATTTAAAATATATATGTTAAAATCAAAGAAGA
>JAUNSO010000078.1 GCA_030539165.1 bacterium | reverse complement strand
GTCGGCAGTCCATGCCGGGTGATTAGGAATTTATCAATGGAAACCAATACGAAAGCCTGCTAATAAAAAGTCAATAGTAAAATGAAATATTTTGATGATTGTGATTTTGAGCACAAGTTTTGAACCGCCATATTTGCCGGTTGGAAGAAAAATGAGATTAGATTTGATTATTGCTCTAAATTACGTATGCATTCCTTGACTTTACCGTAATAGATACGCAGGAATTTATTGGCACCAGCGGTCATGTAAACATAATACGGCTTTCCTTCTGCACGCTTCTTCGCGAGAAACTGATATACTTTATCATTTTCAGGAGCTGTTTGAAGCAATGTAGTCATGATTTGAAACAAAGTCTTTCTTAGACGACTGGAACCGCATTTAGATGCTCTATTACTCTTTGAATTATAGGTGCCTGATTGATCCACACCTAGATCTACTCCAGCAAATGCGGTTAATCCCTCACGATGTGTGAAATTGGAAATATCACCTATTTCTGCAATAAGCTGAGGACCAAAAGTTTTTCCTACGCCATACATGCCCATTACCGTTGCGTATTCGGGCAGAGTTGAAGCAAGTTCGTTCATCTTGGAACGCAGTTCTTCTACATGGGAAGAAGCAAGATTAAGCTGCTGTATGCTTTGTTGAATAAGCAGTTTATAAGAAGCTTCTTTTGGGAAGACAGCAATAAGATCTTTGGATGCAAGAAATAGTTCTTCCGGTTTTGCTGGCTGGAAATTATAATGGTGTTTTTTACAGAATGCCTGATAGCGTTCAGTAAATGCCTTTAATCCGATTTTTCGGACACAGTCCACATGCCAGAATGAGTAAGCATAATCCACCCATTTTTCGCTGCCATCGTCACGTGCAGGGCTGTCAAAGAGTTTATTGACACCAGGATAGGTATTGTCCAATAGTGCAATCAGGTTAGCCTTAGCGGCAACCTTTTGCTTCATAAAGAAGCTGAATTGTGAGTTTAAAGTTTTTAGTTGAGTACGTGTATTATCCATACTTGAATACTGTCGCAGTTCTATCCAGTTGTCAAGAGTGTAGCGTGCAATCTTTTTCGCATCAGCAGGATCCGATTTGACTTTGCGGATGGAGTTATTGCCAAAGTTCTTGATCAGATGTGGATTGACGGCACTGACAAACAAACCGGCTTCAGAAAGAGTTTTCACCACTGGTTCATGGTAACGCCCGGTGCATTCCAAAACAACACGGGTTTCACCTTCCAGACTGCCAATATATTTGGCAAGCTCATCCAGTTCACTGGATGTGTGATTAACATTAAAAGGCTTACGAATAATAACACCTGCTGGTTGCAGGACGGCAACGGTGCTCTTGCCTTTTGATACATCAATACCTACTGCGTTGTACATTCTCGTACCTCCAAAAGTGAATTTGCATGGTGTCCAGCTGTTTCTCATTGCTTATTCAATCTCCTGGGGTATCAAACGGACGTGCACAGGGCAGTCCAACCTGCATAAATCGAACGGCTACAAATGATAGGCTGGCTGACTGGCTTTCGTACGGACGTCTATTGAGTCCAAGGAGAGATCTGTCAGACCGATACCTCATCATTGTACAGCTTTAGCAATAAGAGGGATAGAACCCAACTGGCTGTTGGGATATCTAAACCCTACACTTATATATTAGGAGGAATGAAGAAAGATGATGAATGAATTATTAAAGATTGAACAGATTCCGGCTGTTGTCTATGGAGAACAGAGTGACAAGGTGTATCTCTTTGTACATGGCAAGGGCGGAAATAAAGAAGAAGCAGAAAGCTTTGCAAGGATTGCGTGTGCGCGTGGATATCAGGTACTGAGTATAGACCTGCCGGGCTATGGGCAGAGGATGTCAGAGCTTGCAGATTTTGTGCCGTGGAAGATAGTACCCGAATTGCAGCGGGTCATGAAATATGCCAAATCGAGGTGGAATACAGTATCTCTTCACGCCACCAGCATCGGAGCCTTCTGCAGCCTGCTTGCTTTTCAGGAAGAAGAGCTGGAAGCGGTACTACTGGTATCACCGTTATTAGATATGACCAAACTGATTCAGAATATGATGCAGTGGGCAGGTGTCACTGAGGAAGAACTGCAGGAGAAGCAGACAATCCCGACAGACTTCGGTGAGACTCTGGATTGGCAGTATTATCAATATGTGAAGGGACATGCGATTCAGCACTGGAACCATCCGACGCAGATTCTCTATGCCGGAAAGGACAACCTGACTGACAGAGGTACGGTAGATGTCTTCGTAGAGAAGTATCACTGCGGTCTGACGGTTATGGAAGACGGAGAACACTGGTTTCACACACCGGAGCAGTTAGCGGTGCTGGAAAAGTGGAGAAAAGAAATGACTATATAGAGACAAAATGGAACAGAATCGAATTTACAATCGGGGGTGTCATTGATTGACACCTCTTTTTTGTTATATTTGCACAAAAAAATATTACGATAGGGGATTAAGTTGTCATTTAAGTAAAAATAATGCTTACATTGGTAAATATAATGTATATACTTACCAATTCATAATTTCTATAATCAAACTACGATTAAGTAAGAGAGCTCTTGCATAACAAATCAACATTTTCTTTAAAGGAGGAAAAAAATGAAAAAAGTAACAGCGTTATTAATGTCACTTGCAATGGTAGCATCTCTGGTTGCATGCGGAAGCCCTGCAGCAAGCACTGCACCCGCTGCTGAAGCGCCGGCTGCCGAGGCACCTGCAGCAGACGAAGCAGCACCTGCTGATGAAGCATCTGCAGCAGAAGCAGCATCAGGAGAGAAGACAGACATCACGATGTGGTGTATCGCAGTAGAAAGTGATTCTAACCGTCATTCATACGAAGAATCTATCAAAGACTTCGAGGCAGCACATCCCGAGATTAACTTTACATGGGAAGCAATTCAGAATCAGGATTACAAGACAAAGATTAAAGCAGCTATGGCAGCAAATGAAATGCCTGACATCTTCTATACATGGGGCGGTGGTTTCTTAAAAGAGTATGTTGACGCAGGCCGTGTATATTGCTTAGACGAAGCTTTTGCTGAACACGCAGATCAATTACCGGAAAACATGTTAGTGAATCATAAGTTTGACGGAAAGTTATATGCTTCACCGAACACATTCAACGTTGTAGGTATGTTTACAAATATGGAACTGCTCAAGGAAGCCGGATACGATAAAGTTCCCGCTACATATGATGAGCTGATCGATTGCTGCGATAAGCTTGTTGCAAAGGGAATCATTCCTTTCGGATGTTCAGGAAAAGAGACCTGGTGTGTAACGGAGTACCTTGAGTCCATCGTTGAGAAGAGTGTTGGAGCTCAGCAGATGAAGGATATGTACAATGGCAAAGCAGCATGGAATAACGAAGACTTCATTAACGCAGTTGGTATCTTCCAGGAAATGATTGATAAAGAGTACTTTGATCCGGAAGGAATTGCACTTTCAGACAATGAGATTAAAGAAAATTACAAGGCAGGCAAGTATGCATTCTACATCAATGGAACATGGAACTGCTCAGACTTTGTAAATGCAGGTATGGGAGACATCGTTCAGGTTGCTGAATTCCCGGTTATCAATGCTGACAAATCAAAGCTTGGCGAACTCGTAGGCGGACCGAATGATTCACTTGCTGTATCTGCAAGCTCACCGAATGCAGAACTTGCTGCAAAGTGTGCATTTGAGCTTTCACAGGGTATCTGCCACTACGGCTATCTGGATGGCAACGGACTTCCGGCATGGACACCTGACTATGATACAAGTGCTCTGAATCCTTTGACATTAGCAGTTGTTGATATCGTTCAGAATTCTAATGCAACCGTATTATTCGGCGATAACTTCTTAAACGCTGATAATGCAAATATTTATCTTGACTATGTAAGCCAGATCTACGCTTCAGCAATCGATGGCAAGACATTTGCAGACGGACTGGATGCAGATTTGAAACACTAGTGATTTAAGACGCGGTCTCCGGCGATTGTCTGGGATGTATCGTCAGGAGGCCGCTTTTTCAAGTCAGTTGGGAAGGGATTAAAATGACCAAATTATACAGTAATAAGGTAAATATCATGCTTTTCATTTTACCGGCACTATTTCTTTTCTTTTTAATACTTGTTGCACCTATTTTCGTATCGGGTTACTACAGTTTATTTGATTGGAATGGATTTGGAGAAAAGACATTCATTGGATTAGAAAATTTCAGAGAGCTGTTTACCAGTAAATCCATAGGATTCAAAAAGGCTTTGGGAAATTCATTGCTGTTAGCATTTTTTTCAGTATTTGTCCAGCTGCCTATATCACTTGGATTTGCACTTCTTCTCGGCAGGGGAAGAAAGGGTGAACGAGCATTTCTTTCGATTTATTTTGCACCGGTTCTGATCTCGACAGTTGTTATCGGTCAGTTATGGCTGAAGATCTACAATCCGTCATACGGTATCTTAAATGTTGTATTACGTGCGATCGGACTGGACGGCTGGGCAAAGATCTGGCTCGGCGAAGTAGAGACGGCACTTGGAGCTGCTTTCATACCGACGCTGTGGCAGTATGTCGGATATCATATGCTGCTGATGTATGCAGCAATCAAGAGTGTCCCGACAGAATACCGTGAGGCGGCTATGATTGACGGAGCAAATGAAGGGCAGGTCAACCGCTATATAGTCATACCATATATCAAACCGATCTTAAAGGTTTGCACCATCTTTGCTGTTACAGGTTCTTTAAAGTCATTTGACTTGATCTATGTATTGACAAACGGAGCACCGCTGCATTCTACAGAGGTCCCGAGTACGTTGATGATCAGTATGCTGTTTCTGCGAAACAGATACGGTATGGGTAGTACGATTGCATTACTGCTGATTGTTCTTTGTTTTGCTTTTGCATTGATCATTGAGGCTATATTCAGGGGTAAGGAGGATCGATGATATGAAAACGGTAAAAGGAAAAGAAGCTCTGGTCTATTTGTTATTTGGTTTCTGGGCGCTGATCAATCTGTTCCCTGTGTATTGGATGTTTACATTTTCGTTGAAGAGTAATGAAGAGATCTTTGGAGCAAATGTAGCGGGTCTGCCAAAGGAGTGGCTGTGGTCTAACTATACAGAGGCTATGACGACCGGAAACATGGGCAGATATTTCTTAAACAGTACGATTATTGCTGTTATCACAATTATCATTGTACTGCTAGTCTCCATGATGGCGACCTTTGCGCTGACGAGATTTATATGGAAGGGAAGAAAGAAAATGAACAGCTTTTTTATGCTGGGACTGACCATTCCCATTCATGCAGCAATCGTACCGATTTATATTTTAATATCAAGACTTCATTGGATTAATACATATCAGGCATTGATTATTCCGTACGCTGCCTTTTCACTGGCAATGGGTATCCTGATCTGTACAGGATTTATGACAGAGCTGCCCATTGATCTGGATGAAGCGGCATGTATAGACGGCTGTGGTGTGTGGGGGATTTTCTTCCGTATCATTGTACCGCTGATGAAGCCTGCTGTTGCAGCGATTTCAATCTATACATTTCTACAGTGCTGGAACGAGCTGATGTTTGCCACGATCTTTATCAGTGATGGTGTCCATAGGACATTGCCTGTCGGAGTACAGGCGCTTGCCGGACAGTATATGAAGAGATGGGGTCCTATAGGGGCCGCTATGGTCATGGCAACATTCCCGATGCTTTTAGCTTATGTGTTCCTTAGCAGGAAAATACAAGACAGCTTTATTGCCGGAGCTGTCAAAGGCTAAGAGACCATGGTATATTGTTACAGATGAGTTTCGGATTCTGTGAACATATTTGTTCTCCCAAACAGAGTCCGGGATTCATCACATTTTATGGCACTTTATTTTATGATTCATTGATAATGCGAAGCAGGTATGATACGATGACGATAGGTTAAAAATTGTAAATTGACTTGATACGAATCTATGTGATAGAGGTGTCTGGATGAAGCATGGCGGTCATAAAAAACGCGATGGAAAGATGTCATTACAGAAAAAAACATTATTAATGTTTACTGTTCTGCTTTTATTTTTCTGTATTGTATTTACGATAGCGACTTCCATTATCAGCAGGAGAACAGAAGAAGATTTTATGATCAGAACCTCTGAGATGGCAGTAAATAATGTAGCATCCACGATCAGAGAAAGGCTGGTAAATTATAATTATGTATCAAGAATGATTATGACGAATGATAAGGTTGTTGATTATCTGAATGCATACAAAGTCAATAAGGGAATGGAGTATGATGCGCGCAGCAGCATTACAAACGTGCTGACCCTGTACAGCAATGTTGACTCAGTATTACTCTTTCGGAATAATGGTAAGTGTATCAGCACTACACCGGGAGAAAAGGATGCATATATCAGTGATATTGAGCGTTCCCGGATACTGACAGCACGTGGTAAGGCAGTACTTTCCATTAAGCGTTATGGTACGAATCCTAAAAATAAGGGTCCATCCATACTGACACTTTCCCGAGCGGTCTATGATGTGAATTCGCAGAAGCTGATCGGTATTCTGATCATGAATATATCAAATGATGTATTTGATGATGTACTGGAGATCCAGAGTACGGACGGTATGTGTATCCTGAGCAATGACGGACTGGTTCTGTGTGGAGACATGCAGACCGGGGTACTATATGATAAGGATTACAACAGCAGCAAGATTGTCTATAAAACCATTCATATAGCCGGAGAAAAGAGGACATTGACCGGAACGGTAGCGATAGATCCGATTATTGTTATGTGTGTGAGCGGTAAAAGCTCTGAAACACTGCCGAGCGACATTATGTATGCTTTGATGATTACGCTGATTGCATTTATTCTTTCCACATTAGTTTGCGCATCCTTTATTACCATAAATGTAACCAGGCCAATCAGACGATTAGGTCAGGCGATGGAGGAAACGCAATCATCAGGCTGGCTGGAGACGATAGAGACCAAGATGCCGAATCATGAATTTGGTAATCTGGTAGAAAGCTACAACAGTATGATCAAATATCTGAATGAGCTGTTCAATCGTCTGTTGGAAAATGAAAAAAATGTGCAGAAGGCCGAGATCCGTGTGCTACAGGAGCAGATCAAACCGCACTTTCTCTATAATTCCATAGAAACGATCAGTTATCTGGCACTGCAAGAAAATGCAGCACATGCGCGCGATGCATTGGAGACATTGGGTAATTTCTATCGGAACTTTCTCAGTAAAGGTGATCGTGAGATTCCTCTGAGACGGGAACTACGCATCATACAGGATTATCTGTCACTGCAGAAGCTCCGGTACGGAGATATATTTGAGGATGAATATGTTCTTGATGATACGACATTGGATTACAAAATACCGAAGCTGATCCTGCAGCCGTTGGTAGAAAATAGTATCTATCATGGTGTACGACTAAAGGGTGAAAAGGGTGTGATCCGGATTATCACTCATATGGAACAGAACGGTTTGCATATTATTGTATACGATTCCGGCATTGGTATGAGTGAGGAACAGATCAAGAAGGTTCTGGAATCCAGTGAAGAGGAAGAGGGGGATGCACTGTCAGGCTTTGGCCTACATGGTACCATCCGTCGAATCCGGTATTACTGTGACTGGGATAATGCAGTACAGATACGCAGTGAACCTGGAGAATATACAGAAATTGAAATTTGTATTCCTGATATCGGAAACATAAAAACAGGAGGGGAGAAGCATGTATCGAGTAATGGTCATTGATGATGAAGTCTCAGCCCGCAGGCTGCTGCAGGAGTCCATGGATTGGGCATCTTTTGGCATGGAGCTTGTGGGTGAAGCATCCAGCGGTATTGAAGCGATCAATACGATTGATGAGCTGCGGCCGGACATTACGTTTGTCGATATCTGTATGCCCTTCATGAATGGGATTGAATTTACACAGCTGGCAACGGAGAGGTATAAGGATCTGGTCATTGTGATTCTGACAGCATTTGATGATTTTGAGTATGCTCGTCAGTGTATTCGGCTGCCGGTGGTGGAATATTTATTAAAGCCAATCGTCCGTCAGGAGGTTGCTGAGGTACTGACCAGAATCAAGGAAGCGCTGGATCAGAAAAATCCTTGCAAGCAGGAAATCGTTCAGGACATAGAGCCATCAGCGATTGATCAGATCAAGCAGTATCTGAAGGATCATTTTACAGATTCGCAGATTAACCTGACTTCAGTTGCACAGCAGTTTGGTTTTAATCCGAGCTATCTGAGTCGTAAATTTAAACAGGAGACGGGCAAAAGCTTTATTGAATACTTGATAGAATGTCGGATGGAGCATGCCATCGGACTGGCCAGAACGAATAGCAAGATGTTCTGTACTGCAAATGCAGTCGGTATTCCCGACCCTAACTATTTCAGCCGTTGTTTCAAGAAATATACCGGCATCAGCTACTCTGAGTACGCAAATGGACAAGTAGCTCAGATTGGTGTCCAATAATATAGATTTCTTTCAGCCGTGCCGGCTTTGTGGATGATTCCATGAAGCCGGTTTTCTGCTGTAGACATTAAGTCTTTTTTAGTACAGCCATTTTTTCAGTAATTGTTATACAGAGATTATGATCGGGACTGTACTTTTGAAGATACTATTGTATACTGTTGTTAGTGTATTGATTCTTAAATCATTATCATAATGAGTATAGCGGAGAGGTAATCATATGAGAAAAATCAGTGAGTTTTTATGTTCAGAC
>JAUNSO010000020.1:31164-45595 GCA_030539165.1 bacterium | reverse complement strand
CGGAAGTACCGGAGCAGATATACGCAGAGCAGCCAATACCGGAAGCACCGGAGCAGATATATGCAGAACAGCCGGCGTCAGAAGAACCGGAGCAGACGGAGGTGGAATCACCGGCAGAAGAGGAGCCGGAGGAAGAACCTGAAGAGGATCTGGAAGAGGTTCAGGAGCCGAAGAAAAAGAAAAAGGGAAAGAAAGATCTTCCCAGCTATATGACACTCGATGGCAATCCAAAGAGTAAGAGAGACTTCGATGAAGAGGAAAGAAGAATATTTGCATCCTTTGATGGTATAGAAGTCGTAAAAGCACAGATTGTCGATGTAATGGAAGATATCAGTATGGATGGCAGCATTGGAAATGTGGTACTGATGGGGTCATTGGAGTCAGGAAGAAAAGGACTGGCGATTGATATTGTCAGGGCAATGCAGATCATTGATTCCAGATTTTCCGGAAAAGTGGCAAAGATTACTGGTAAAGCTCTGAATAAGAAAGATATTCCGATTACTCTGGGTAAGCTTGCAGGAGGTGCGCTGGTTATTGAAGAGGCTGGCGAGATCACGAAGGATAATATGCAGATCATCGTGAATACACTGAAAAGTGAGATAGAGAATATCGTTGTCGTACTGGAGGATACAAAAGCAAAGCTGCAGCCGCATCTGGATATTACAAAATCTATGAAGCAAGTGTTTAATGCAGTTATTGATATACCGGAATACAGCAATGATGATCTTGTTTCCTATGCAAAAGGATATGCAAAGAGTCTGGAATATGTGATAGATGAGATGGGAGTGTTGGCATTATATACCAGGATAGGTGAACTGCAGACACTGGATCATATCGTTTCATTGGAAGAAGTCAAGGAAATCGTGGATAGTGCTATTAAGCATGTAGACCGCAAGAATATGTCGCATTTTATGGATGTACTGTTTGCGAAGAGGTATGATGATGAGGATTTCATCATATTAAGAGAAAAAGACTTTATTACTAAAAAATAAAGAACCGGGAGGAAGTTCTATGGCCGGAATCAAAAAAGCAGCGACGGTAAAAAAAGAAGCAAAGGTAAAAAAAGAAACAAAGGAAATCAAAGACATTTCTTTCCTGTCAGAGATGGATCAGTATCTGTTTGGCATGGGAACCCATTATGATATTTATAAAAAGCTGGGTTCACATCAGGCGACAGAAGGAAAAACAAAGGGAATGCATTTTGCAGTATGGGCACCAAATGCAAAGTCGGTCAGTCTGATCGGCGAATTCAATGAGTGGGATGAAAATGCCAATCCAATGACAAGGCTGGAGCCGAGTGGAATATATGAGACTTTTGTACCCCAGCTTGGAACCGGAGAATTATACAAATATCAGATTACAACAGCTAATGATGAGAAACTGTATAAGTCAGATCCATATGCAAACTATGCAGAGCTGCGTCCGGCAACGGCATCTATTACCACAGATATCACGAAATTTAAGTGGAGTGATTCTCTATGGATGAAAAAAAGAGCAGCAGGAAATGTTAAGGAAGTGCCAATTGCTGTTTATGAGTGCCATATTGGTTCATGGATGAGACATCCTGGCCGTAAGGATGATGGTTTCTACTCTTATCGTGAATTTGCAGACAGATTGACAGAGTATCTGGGCGAAATGAAATATACCCATGTAGAACTGATGGGAATTGCAGAGCATCCATATGATGGCTCATGGGGATATCAGGTAACTGGATATTATGCACCGACTTCACGATATGGAACTCCGGAAGATTTTATGTATCTGATTAATTTGCTGCATAAAAATAATATCGGAGTCATACTGGATTGGGTTCCGGCACATTTTCCAAAGGATGCACATGGACTTGCGAACTTTGATGGCTCCTGTCTGTATGAGTATGCAGATCCCAGAAAGGGAGAACATCCTGATTGGGGAACAAAAATATTTGATTATGGTAAAAATGAAGTCAAGAATTTCTTGATTGCGAATGCATTGTTCTGGATCAGAGAATTTCATGTGGATGGGCTGCGGGTAGATGCAGTTGCTTCCATGCTATATCTGGATTACGGAAAAGAAGACGGACAGTGGATTCCAAACAAGTATGGCGGAAATAAAAATCTGGAAGCGATAGAGCTGTTTAAGCATTTGAACTCTGTCGTAGTCGGTTCAAATCCGGGTGTGATGATGATTGCAGAGGAATCGACAGCCTGGCCGAAGGTGACAGATATTCCGGAGAATGATGGTCTTGGTTTTACTTTCAAGTGGAATATGGGCTGGATGCATGATTTTTGTGATTATATGAAGCTGGATCCGCTCTTCCGTCGTGATAATCACTATAAAATGACATTTGCCATGAGCTATAATTACAGTGAAAATTATATTCTTGTATTATCTCATGATGAAGTGGTTCACCTGAAATGCTCCATGCTCAACAAGATGCCGGGTTATTATGTAGATAAGTTTGCAAATCTAAGAGCCGGATATACCTATATGTTTGGTCATTGCGGAAAGAAACTACTGTTTATGGGACAGGATTTTGGACAGGACTCTGAGTGGAGTGAAGCAAAGGAACTGGACTGGGGACTGCTGGAGGATGATCTGCATGCAGGAATGAAGGCATATGTAGGAGAATTACTGAAGCTCTATAGCAAATATCCGTGTCTGTATGATATGGATTATGATACAAAGGGGTTCCGTTGGATCAATGCAGATGACACCTATAAGAGTATATACAGCTTTGTCAGATATTCTGCATCAGGCAGAAATAATATGCTTTTTGTATTAAATTTCACACCGATTGCCAGAGATGATTATCGAGTTGGTGTGCCGGAGAACAAAAAGTATCACCTGATTCTGAACAGTGATGAAGAAAGATTCGGCGGCAGCGGAAAAGAGCAGGAAGAGTATTATGTAGCTGACGAAATGGAATGGGATGGACAGGATTTTTCCATCGCTTATCCGTTACCGGCATATGGGGCAGCAGTTTTTCTATTTTAATATGGATGACAAGAGGTATCCGACCGGATACCTCTTTTGATTATCTCTAAAGAAAATGAGCAAATATGCCGAAATAGATGACATACAGATAAACATTTGGAGATACGCTTATGAAAATAGATTTTCAGTCATTGGACGTAAATCAAAATGTTGATGTAGAGAAAACTTCAAAGAGTACCGCTTCCTCTGCCAGGAAGGCAGATAAAGAAAGCGGGTATAAAGTAGACATTTCTGGCACAGTTATGGATAACGCTGCATATGGAACCGAGGAACTAAAATCGGCTCAGGAAGTGATGCAGGATGCAGGGCGAACGGACGTCGCCTTACAGAGAGATTACATGGCAGTTATGTCTAATTCTATGTCAACAGAAGACTTTACGAAACTGCAGGAAGAAGGATATCCGCCCGGAAGTACGACGGTTGAGACATCTGTGACGATTTTGGATGAGATCAAGGCAACACTGGCTAAATCAGGTGTTGCGGTTGAGGGTTATACAGATGACATCAGCGATGAACAGCTGGAGGAGATCACCGGCAGTGTCAGCAGTGCAGCCATGATCGAACAGAAACTCCGGGAAAATGACCTTCCTGTGACAGATGAAAATATAGCAGGTATCGAGCAGGCGGCTGATCAGGTGAGTACCATGACAGGGCTGTCCGATAGTATGATCAAATATATGTTATCCAATGATATGGAGCCGACAATCGATCATCTCTATAAGGCAGAATACAGCTCTGCAAATGTAGGAACATCGCGTCAGTCAAAGGGATATTTCACCGACAGTACAGGATACTATGCAAAAAAGGCAGATAGCATTGACTGGGAACAGCTTGACGGTCAGATCAATAAAATCATAGAAGATGCCGGACTTGAAGTCAATGAAGAGACAAAAGCAAACAGCAGATGGCTGATTGAACAGGGAATTCCCCTGACTGAGAGTACAATCAAGGAATTGGCTGAGCTGAAAAGTCTTTCTCTGCCAATGGATAAAGAGGCAGTGATAGACAGTATTATCGCAGCAATTTCAGATGGAAAAGAAGCGAAGCAGGCACTGCTGACAGAAAGTGAAAGTGCTGTAGTTCAGGCACAGAAAATCATAGATCAGACGGGACAGATTACAGCAGAGACAGTGAAGGATGTGACAGAGCAGGGAAAGGATCTGACACTGCAGAATCTGAATGAGGCACAGCAGGCTGTTGAAGAAAAACACACCAGAACATCTGATCAAAATGCAGCACCATCTTCCTATGAAGCAGTTGCAGCACAACGATTACTGGAAGAAACACGACTGCAAATGACAATAGAAGCCAATATCAAGCTGCTGAAAAGCGGATATTCTATAGATACAGCACCGTTAGAGGAATTGGTGTCCAAGCTGAAGACTGCAGAACAGGACTACTATAATACGCTGTTTGGTGATAATACAGAGAATATAGAAGAAAAGGTTTCTCTTTATAAGAGAACAATATCTGTATTAAGCGGTATTTCATCTTTACCGGCAGCAGTACTCGGAAAGATGAGTACTTCGGGAGCTACATTTACGCTTTCGCACGTATACAGTGAAGGTGTTATTCAAAAGGCTGCATATGATAAAGCGGGAGAGACCTATGAGGCTATCGGCACAGCGCCTCGTAAGGATATGGGAGACTCCATCTCAAAAGCATTTCAGAATGTGGACAGCCTGCTATCAGAGATGGATCTGGAAGCAAATGAAACAAATCGGCGTGCTGTCAGGATACTCGGATATAACCAGATGGAGATCAACAGGGAATCTGTACAGAGGGTAAAGGAAGCAGATCAGGCAGTACAGCGGCTGATGGAGAAGATGACACCGGCAGCGACACTGGATATGATACGCAGCGGAAAGAATCCTTTATCAACAGACATATACCAGCTGACTGACGAGATCAGCGAGAAGACAGCAATCGAAGAAACAGAAAAATATAGTGAATATCTGTGGAAGCTGGAAAAGAATCAGGAAATAACAACAGAAGAACGGGCAGCGTATATCGGTGTTTACAGATTGTTTCATCAGATTGATAAAAGTGATGGCGGAGTGATTGGAACAGTATTGCAGAATGAACAGCCGCTGACATTGAGAAATCTGTTATCTGCAGCCAGAAGCAGTAAGGCAAACGGCATGGATATAACGATTGATCAGGATTTCGGATTACTGGAATCTGCTTCGGGAAGTAAGGACTCTATTTCGGAACAGATAGATGGGTACTACGAGACACTGGCGCAGGAGATATTGGATAAGCTCTCACCCGATAAACTGCAAAATATGTCTTTCAATATGAACACATCAATGGAGGTTTTTGCTGAGGAATTACGAACAGCACAAGAGGATGACGGGATGCAGCAGCTGTATGCACAGGAACAGCTGGAGGAAGTCAAACAGGCAAATCAGGCAGAAGATTATGTACTCAATGAACTGCTGCAATACGATCAGAAAATCACTCCCGACAATATACTGGCGAAGGCGGCTTTGATGAATCAGAGAGGTTCTACCTTCCGACAGATCCTCGAGCAGGCAAATCAGGCAGATAATACTGCGGAAGGAAAAGGAAGCGAATTAAAAGAGGCGTTTCTGAAGGCAGGAGAGCAGCTGCAGGAAAGTCTGGGAGATGAAGCAAGTGCAAAAGAGGCATATGAGAAGCTTGCAGAGTCAGGAGAAAGGATACTATCTGAACGAGCGGATACACAGATCTATGCGGTGGATGTTAAGACTATGAATCTGTTATATAAACAACTATCTGTAGCATCCAGTCTTGCCAGAGAAGGAAATTATGAAGTTCCGATAGAGCTGAACGGAGAAATGACCTCTATCAATCTGAGGATCATCAAGGACAGTGATCAAAAAGGCCGTGTTGATATTACGATGCAGACAGAGGAATATGGGCAGGTAGCGGCGGAATTCCGAGTTGGAAACGGAAAGATAGAAGGGTATATCGGATCAGACAGTAAAGAAGGTCTCAGTAAATTATCTCAGATGGATCAATCATTCAGAAATCTGCTGCAGACAGAGTCACAGGAAGTGAAAGATCTGAACTTTATATACAGTAAGGAACTGAATATCAATCAATTTGGACAAAGCCGGCGACAGGAGCCGGAGGGCAGTGAACAGACAGAATTATCTGAGACAACCGGCACAAAGGAACTATACGAAACAGCAAAAGCATTTATTGTTGCATTAAAACAGAGAGGTGGTTCTACTTATGAAAATTAATCAAAACATTCAGGCAATGGTAACGAGCAATATCCTGACGACCAATGAATCCAGACTGGCAACATCCTCTGAGAAATTATCATCAGGATACAAGATCAATCATGCACAGGAAAATCCGGCAGGACTTGCGATTTCCAATAAAATGAAGGCACAGATCCGTGGACTGGAACGTGCTTCTCAGAATGCATCAAACGGAATCTCTGTGATAGAAACCGCAGAGGGAGCATTGTCAGAAATCCAGTCGATGGTACAGAGAATGAACGAGCTGGCAGTACAGGCAGCTAATGGAACCAATGTCTCACTTGATAAAAAAGCAGTACAGGCTGAGGTAAAGCAATTATGTGATGAAATCGAAAGAATCGCAGCGGATACAGAGTATAACTCACAAAATCTGTTGGGTGGGGAGCAGGAGCTTAAAGGGTATACAGATAAAGTTTATGCAAAGGTGAGATATTACTCAGATGATGTGAAGATTCAGGATTATAAAATTAGTCTGAACAAAGCAGCCGACGGAACGATTACTGCGTCTAATGGAGGCGGGTTTAGTGCAACGGCAAAGTTTGAGTATGAGAATGGAACAGTGACGGTAACAGATAGGAACAACTTTGAAATGAAGATGGATTTGATTGATGAGTCATTGGTTCCGGCAGGAAATTCAGAAGTGGAACTGGATATCACCGGTATGGGTGGCATGACCTTCCAGGTCGGTGCAAATGAAGGGCAGGAAATCACAGTAACCATTCCAAAAATCTCTCTTAAAAATATGGGAATCAGTGAGATCGACTGTTCTACAGAGGAAGGTGCCAGAGAGGCAATGGATCAGATCGGAACGGCACTTGACTTTATTTCTGAGGTACGTTCCAAGCTGGGTGCTTATGAAAACCGTTTTGAGCATACAATCTCCAGCCTGAATATTACGGATGAGAATATGACAGCAGCACATTCACGTATGATGGATGTAGATATGGCAACAGAAATGGTCGAATACACAAAGATGCAGGTATTGGCACAGGCAGGCACCTCTATGCTGGCACAGGCAAACGAGAGACCACAGTCGGCACTGCAGCTGTTACAGTAGAAAGAAGGAGAACAGTATGACAAATGAACAGATACAGCAATATACACTGAGGATCACCCAGGCCAGTAAGACACAAATCATCGTGATACTATATGATATCATCCTTGATGATGTAGAGAGTGCGCGAAGTGCTTATCATGAAAATGATTATGAGACATTTAAGAATCAGTGCAATCATATCAAAAGATGTGTATCTGATCTGATAGAAGCACTGAATTTTGATTATGAGATATCGCTTAATCTGAGACAGCTGTACCTATATATCAATCGTGAGGCGTCAGCGGCTGTGATCCGAAAGGATCCCGCAAGACTGGAAATGATACAGAAAATTGCTGAAAATCTAAAAGAAGCATTTCTGAAAATCAGTGAGCAGGATTCCTCCGGACCAATCATGGAAAATACACAGACTGTTTACGCCGGTCTTACCTATGGGAAAGGCAATCTGACAGAGAACCTTCAGGATCAGGGTACATCAAGAGGGTTCCGGGTTTAGAGTGACCGGAATAGGTATATTTTGCCGTGAGGCCTTTTCCAATAGAAATTTGTACCTCTTTTGGACGGCATTTACTTCGTAGATATAGCAGTCAATCAAATCAGGGTCGACTACATTATCAAAATTTGAATAAGCACAATCCAAAGCACATTTGGTCTTTGCAATATCCTGCATAAGCTCAACATGTGCTTTTTCTTCATAAGTAGTCTGATTTTTTCTCAACATGATTTACCTACCTTTTTGCTGGCTAAAATTACCTCTTTTTAGATAGTATAGTCATAATTTACCTCTTTATACATATATTCGTATAAAAGAACTTGTATTATATTTTGAAAAAAGGAGACTCACAATGGAACAGGGAATGCTCTTGATTGTTATAGTCTGTGCAATGATTTTCGGAATTATTTTTTTAAAGAAAAGAACAGAATGGATTCTGAATTTTCTGCTTCGAGGAATCTTTGGAGGAATCTTGATTTACTTTGCAAATGAAGTATTTACCTTTTTTGAAGCAGGCATTCATGTCGGGATTAATGCCGCCAGTCTTTTGACATGCGCAACCCTAGGATTTCCGGGGCTTTTCCTTCTCTATGGTATTATGATGTTATAAATCTTTGTCGAAAATAACCATAGACATGAATATGATTCTATACTATAATTCAGCTTACAATTCTTTGGAAGTTCTGAGTATCCGGTTTATTCAAACACATGCCCCAAAGAAATAAATGAAATCATAATGAAAATATGGTGAGAATATGAAAATGATTGTTTTACTCATTATCATTTCTATTGCCGCCGCTACAGACATTCTTACATTCAAAGTAAAGAATATTATCATCATCTTCGGAATCATCTCCGGTTTGTATTTCCAGTTTATTGACTATGGTATGAAAGGGATCTTAAACGCTGCTGCGGGAATCGTTCTATCGATTCTATGTCTATGGCCTTTATTCTGCTTTCATGCATTAGGTGCAGGAGATATTAAACTGCTGTCAGTTGTAGGATGTTTTGTAGGTCCGTTAATGGCATTAGAGTGTATACTGTATGCAATTTTAATTGGAGGAGTCATGTCTCTTGGAAAGATGCTTTATGAGGGCAATCTGATACAAAGATATCAATATTTATTTCAATATCTTAGAAAGGTTATAAGGAACAGATGCTATGAGCCATATCAAGACGGCATGCATCAAAAAAGAGAGTATGGAATTCATTTTTCCATAGCGGTATTGATCAGTGTAGTAATTTGTTGGGAGGGAATATCTTGAGAAACTGTATATTGGCAATTTGCGATGTAGAACAGACCTATGCATATAAATTAATGGAGTTTTTAAACCAGAAGGAGAAAAATCCTTTTATTATTCAGGCATTTACCACCGTAGAGAGGCTTGCCGGTTATGCATCGGAGAATCGTATTGAAATTCTTTTGATTTCAGAAAGTGCAATGGAAGAGAGCATACAGGGAATGAATGTCAATCATATCATTGTCCTGTCCGGTTCCAAAGAGAAAGCGACTTGTCTGTGTGAAAAATCCATTTATAAGTATCAGTCATCAGAACATATTTTAGAGGAAATCATGTGTTACTATGCTGAACAGACGGCAGAAAAAAAGAATTTTCATCTGCTGCAAAAGGATATCAGAATGATAGGCGTTTATTCGCCGGTCAAGAGGATACTGAAGACTTCATTCGCACTGACAATGGGACAGCTTCTTGCGACGGAACATAGGGTACTATATGTCAATCTGGAGAGCTATGCCGGATTTGAGACATTGATGGACAAGCAATTTGACAACGATCTGGCTGACTTTCTATTCTATTTATCACAAGAAAATCGTGATATGGATATGAAGCTTAGAAGTATCGTACAGCAGATAGAGGGACTGGACTATATTCCACCGGTCTCATCACCCTTGGATCTGCAGTGTGTATCTACGGAGGATTGGATGATGTTTCTGAGAGAAATCAGTTTCAGCAGCTTGTATGACATTATGATATTGGACATTGGTGAGAATCTGAATGCACTTCCAAGATTTTTGGACTGTTGCGAGAGATTGTATACACCGTGTGGGATTGATGCGGTTTCAAATGCCAAGCTGCTGCAGTATGAGGCGTTTTTGGAGCAAAGCGGACAATCAAGAGTGCTTGAGAAGACAAAGAAGCTGACATTTGGTTTTATGAAGGGGTTGGAGTATGGACCGGAACATCTGATGTACAGTGAGCTGGGTGAGTATGTAAAGAGATTGATAGAGGATGAAAGAGAGGAAGGTCTGTGGTAACGCAGGGACAGAGCCTGTTAGAGGATGTCAGAGATCAGATTGATCTTAGCAGAGAGGTTACCGATGAAGAGGTTTTAGAAATCATCGAAAAAAGAATTGTTGAGGAAAGCAAGAGAACCTTTATCAGTCTCAATGAAAAAAATCGTCTCAGAAAAGAACTGTTTCATGCGATCAGAAAATTAGATATTCTGCAGGATTTAATTGATGATGTAAAAATTACAGAAATTATGGTAAATGGAACAAATCCGATTTTCGTCGAGAGAGCCGGACGACTATGCGAGCTGGCAATACATTTTGAAACAAAGGAACGACTGGAAGATATTATACAACAGATTGTTTCTCATGCGAACAGAGTTGTTAATACAGCTGCCCCAATCGTGGATGCCACATTGGAAAACGGATCACGTGTTAATGTTGTATTACCTCCGGTCGCAATCAATGGTCCGATCCTGACCATTCGAAGATTTCCGGACAAGCCATTGGAGATGAGTGACCTGCTTCATATGGAATCCATATCAGAGGAAGCGTGCGAATTTTTGAGAAAAATGGTGGCAGCAGGCTATAATATCATGATTTCAGGGGGAACGGGATCCGGTAAGACCACATTTCTCAACACACTATCTTGTTTTATTCCTTCAGATGAAAGAATCATCACAATAGAGGACAGTGCAGAACTTCAGATACAGGGAATTTCAAATCTGGTCAGGCTGGAGACGAGAAATGCCAATGTAGAGGGGTGCAGTGAGATAACCATCAGGGATCTGATCAGGACATCACTTCGTATGCGTCCGGACAGAATTATCGTTGGAGAAGTCAGGGGAAAGGAAGCAGTGGATCTGATGTCCGCTTTTAACACCGGTCATGATGGCTCATTATCTACGGCACATGCCAACAGTGCCGCAGATATGCTCAGCAGACTGGAATCCATGATGCTGATGGGAGTAGCAATGCCGCTGCCTGCAATCAGGAGACAGATTGCTTCCGGTATAGATCTGATCATTCATCTCGGAAGGCTGCGGGACAGAAGCAGGAGAGTGCTGGAAATAGCAGAAATCATTGGATTTCATGAGGAAGAAATAGCGTTACAGAGTCTTTATCAATTTAAAGAATATGGTGAAGATCGAGACGGAAAAATCATCGGAAAACTGGAACAGGTCTGTTCGTTGATAAATACGCAGAAATTGGAGCAGAGAAGAGTATGAAAACAAAACAACAGGAAGCCTTGCAGATTGATTACGGAATATATCAGTTTGAATGGAAGGAGTATCTGCTATATGGAGCTGAGTTTATGATGATCATTTTGCTTTTTGCGTATACTTTTTATCGTTCCTATATAGCAGTCGTTCTTTTTTTGCCAGGTATGATTTTATTGTTTAAACGAAAAAAGAGACAGTTGATTCGAAAACGAAAACAAAGGCTCAGGATGGAGTTTAAAGAGGCTATTTCTGCAGTTTCATCAGGATTGAGTGCGGGTTATTCAATTGAGAATGCCTTTGTAGAGGCAATTAAGGACATGGACATGTTGTATGGAAGCAAAGGTCTGATTACGATGGAGCTTCAAAACATGGAACGCAGATTGTCGATGAATCATACGCTGGAGAGCTGTCTGTATGATCTTGCAGAGAGAAGCGGAGTAGATGATATCAGGGATTTTACAGCGGTATTTACCGCGGCAAAAAGAAACAGTGGGTCATTAATAGAGATTATTTGTAATACGGTATCTGTTATCAACGATAAAACAGAAATCAAAAGAGAGATAGAGGTGCTGATCAGCGCAAAGCAGCTGGAGCAAAAGATCATGAATGTCATTCCTTTTTTCATTGTGCTATATGTGGGAAGCAGTACGGGAAGTATGATGGATTCTTTATATCACAATGCTGTCGGAATAACAGTCATGACAATCTGTATGGCAGTTTATCTGTTTGCAATCGTTTTGTCAGAAAAAATTGTGGATATTCAAGTGTAAGGGAGATCGAAATGATATCAGG
This sequence comes from bacterium, assembly GCA_030539165.1. Classification (GTDB taxonomy): domain Bacteria; phylum Bacillota; class Clostridia; order Lachnospirales; family Lachnospiraceae; genus JAAYYM01. The sequence continues at coordinate 33,558 of JAUNSO010000020.1, read as the reverse complement.
CAGATTCTTTATGGAGAGAGAAGAGGACAGAAATCGTATTTTACATGATATGGACATATTATATCCGACAGAACCGGCAGCTGAAAAAACAAAAAGGTATTTTAAAGAAAAGAAAAAGTATTTTTTTCTGGCTCTGATGGGAGGAATTCTATTTGCAATTCTGTTAGAAATCAGTACCCTCCAGCAGTCCGTTCTGCAGACCGGAAACAGGATTGCGAGAGGAAGCTATGATACAGGCAGCAAAACCGTACATTTGAGTGCGTATTATAATGATGGCTCAGAAAAAGAAGATATATCCATGCAGATATCCGGCCAGCAATATAGTCTTTCCGAGACAGAAAGAATGTACACAGAAATGATGAAGCAGCTGCCGAGTATCATCCTGGGAGAGAATTCATCGTTTGATGAAGTCAGAAAGCATCTGAATCTTGTAAAAAGGGTAGAGGGTTATCCTTTTCATATTCGATGGCAGCCTGACAGTTATCGACTGATTGATCAGTATGGTACGATCCACAGCGAAGAAATAGAAGAGGAAGGTAGTGTTACAAGAATAAAAGCTGTCATTACATATGAAGATTATCAGGCAGAAAGTGTCTTTCATATAAGGCTTTATCCACAATTGCTGACCGAACAGGAGAAGTTTATAGAAGAAATACATCAGGAAGTCGAGAAAAGAAATGCTGCCAGTGTGACAGATGCCGAGATCCAACTGCCGGATCAGATCGAAAAGAAAGAGATTATCTGGAGAGAAAAGAAGAGTCATGAAAGTCTGTATCTATTGCTGCTGACGATCGTTTGCTCTGTGACGCTCTATTATGGAAAGGATATGAATCTGCACAAACAGGTAGAGCAAAGAAGAAAGGAAATGAAAATAGACTATGTTGAGATTATCAGTAAACTTGCTTTGTTTCTAGGAGCAGGAATGACGACAAAGGGAGCATGGAAAAAAATAGTAACCGATTATGAGAAAGCCTGTCATTCTGGGATGAAAAAGAGATATGCATATGAAGAAATGATGATTACCTATCATGAAATGTGCAGTGGTGTATCAGAATCAACGGCTTATGAACGATTTGGACGAAGATCTGAATTGCCATGCTATCAGATTCTGGCATCGATTATCAGCCAGAGTGTAAAAAGAGGGGCAAAAGGAACCGTGACACTGTTGCTGCGCGAGATGACAGGTGCCTTCGAGGAGCGAAAAAGTATTGCAAGACAGCTTGGAGAAGAGGCAGGAACAAAGCTATTGATACCTATGTTCATGATGCTTTTGATTGTAATGCTCATGATTGTTCTGCCTGCATTTTTATCTCTTCAGGGTGTTTCGTAAGATTAATATAGGAAAGGAGGTGAGGAAATGACAGTCGTAAAGAGATTTATACGGGAAGAAGACGGTATCGGAGTGGTGGAATTGATTCTGATACTGGTGGTACTAATCGGGCTGGTTATTATTTTTCGGGATCAATTAACTTCACTGATCAATAGTATTTTTGACCGTATTGTCAGTGACAGTTCTTCTGTCTGAATCATTACTTTGTTGCATCCACTGAAATAGAAATCTACTACCACACAAGGAGTACACATGAAAAGAGGTCAAATTACAATCTTTCTGGCATTGCTGTTATCCTTTATCTGCAGTCTGTTACTGACAATCATTGAAAGTACGCAGGTGAGTGCAATGCGAATGCAGATTGAGTCGGGCATGGACTTGAGTATGCATTCGGTTTTGGCAGAATATAATCGCACACTTCTATCGCGATATGACCTCTTTTTTATTGATATGTCCTATCGGGAAACAGCGGCGGATACAGGCAATACAGAAAGACATCTGCAGGAGTATCTGGAAGCAAATCTGACAGTAGATAAAACGCAGCGAAACCGGACAGGTGATTGGCTTCGTTTCAATATCAAAGATGTCAGGATACAGGACAGTCTCCTGGCTTCAGATCATGATGGAAGGGTATTTAGCAGACAAGCCGTTCACTATATGAAGGATTCTGCAAATAATCAGCAGTTACCGGATGGAAAGGCAATTTATCAGAAAATCCAGCATTTTGATGAAACAGATCTGAGTGGAAGCCGAAGTCAGGCTGAGAATAGAGTCAGTGGAATTTCTATGCCTGCACAGATCAGTGAAATCAATGCATTGCGCAGAGAAGACCTTCTTTCCCTGGTATCAGCCGGAGTGGAGATATCACAGAAAGGAATTTCGTTGGGAACACTTGCTTCACACAGAAGTCTGTGTACCGGAATCGGAAATGCTCCTTTTTCAGAAAGGATAACAGGAAATGAATTCGAAAGACTTTTTGATGCGTACATATTTCAAAAATGTTCCTGTCAGACAAGAAGGTATTCCCAAAATGCGCTGGAATATGAGATAGAGTATATCATTGC
>JAUNSO010000020.1:0-31064 GCA_030539165.1 bacterium | reverse complement strand
AGATTGGAGACTGCCATTGAAAGATCTTTTGATGTTCAGAACCTATATGGGAGAAGGCGGTGGGAATGGCCTCAGTTATCAGGAATATCTAAGCGCTTATCTTGCAAAGAAATCCATGTCCGACAAAAGAAAGAGATGTATGGATATGATTGAGGCAAATGTCAGGCTGACGGAAGGAAACTACTATTTTTGCATGGACGGGTGTGCTGAATATATCAATGCAAGGGCAGACATAAACAGTGAATATGGTTATGAGTACAATATTACACGCAGCTACGGGTATGAAACAGAATAAAGAAAATAAAAGGTGATAAATGATGATGCCCTTTACTTGTCCGATCAAATGTATTAGAATCCCTCACACAAAAAAATATAAATTAGATTTGCACTTCTTAATATCAGGTCAGAAAACCCATAAGGAAGCAGACAGGGAGAGGGTGTCATCATTTATCACACATCATTTCAGAGGAAGTATGACGATAGAAACGGCATTGGTATTACCTGTTTTTCTATTTGCAATGTTCTTGATGATTTCTATGTCAGATGCAATCGGGCTATATATAAATCTACAGGGAGCACTCGATCAAAATGTGAAATATGCCGCACAGCTATCTTATGATCAGAGGATAGACATTTCTGCAATACAGGCAGGGGTACTGCGAGATCTGGATGAGGATTGTATGAAACATGCACCGATACAGGGAGGCAGGGATGGAATTCGTTTTAGCAGTACACGTTCCAATCATCCGGATGTGATTGATATTACGGCACAGTATAGCCTACGGTTTCCTTTTGATCTGATCGGAGTCGGAACTTTTCCGATGGAACAGAGGAGTGTGGCTCATAAATGGGTCGGCTACGGCAGTGCTTTTTCAGAGCATACAATGGCAGGGGAAGAAGAGTATGTATATATAACTCCACATGGAACCGTATATCATCGTTCTGCGGACTGCTCTCATATCAGGCTGTCAATACAAGAGGTAGCAGCAGGACAATTAAAAGGACTCAGAAATACAGATGGTGGAAAGTACAAGAGCTGTGAGATCTGCAAAGGTTCACTCAGCAGTGAACATCTCTATATTACAGAGGATGGAGACAGATATCACAGCAGTCTTATCTGCAGTGGTCTCAAGAGAGATATTATTACAATACCAATTTCGGAAGTCGGCAGCAGGAGAGCCTGTTCCAGATGTGGCGCATCAAATCATTGATTGAAAATACCAGCCGGGGGAGAGAGAAAATGATAGAAAAAGTATATATTCTCAGTTTATTAACGATCTGTTCCTATTCTGATATCCAAAGCAGAGAGATTTCGGTCAGACTGTTAACAGGTTTTGGAATCGTGGAAACAGCATTGATATTTTACCGACTGATATGGGTCGAGACTTGCCTGCCGTGGGGCGTGCTCGTGGGAATCGGATTGCTTTTGATCAGCAAATACACGAGAGGCGCAGTCGGGGATGGAGATGCGGTGCTGATTATGATGACCGGATTTTTGCTGGATATGAAATCGAATCTGATATTAGTCACAGGCGCATCTGTTGCGGCCGCAGTATATGGACTGCTTCTTATGATGATAAAACATAAGAACAGAAAAGAGGAATTTGCATTTGTTCCGTTTTTATTCATGACTTACACAGGGATGGTTCTGCAATGAAAAGAAGAGGAAGCTATACAATTGAAGCAGCTCTTATCATGCCATTTATAATAGGCAGTATTGTATTCATCATTTATGGTGCATACTACACGCACGACAGAGCGTTTATACAAAAGTGTGCTTATATTGCAGCGCTTCGGGGAAGTGAGGAGCGGGAAGGAGATGCTGCGACATATCATGCGGCTAAGGAATGCAGTACACAGCTGCCGCAGGGACATTTGTTGGGATCCTGGATATTGACTGATGCTGTTCAGGTAAATCCGGAGCTTGTTACCGTTACCTATGAGGGTACTATGCAGATATCTGGAGGAGTTTTGATGGAAATGGTTTTACTAAAAGATGTCTGGTATTTAAAGAGAGAAGCTGTGGCAAGGCGTGTAGATGAGCCCAGATATATCAGAGAGCGTCGAAAACGGCAGAACTAGTGAATCAAAATACGGCAGAGGGGATGACAGGATGTTTCAGGAGGAATATATCAGGGATCTGGGAAGTAATTATCTAGTACTGAGCGAACAAGAGAAAGACTATGATGAATTCCAGGTAAAAATGCTGATGAACAATAAAATAGCAGGCATACTGGAATGTGAGATCAGAGTAATAGACGGATGCGAGAAGTTTCTGTATGAAATCAGCTCCAGACAGCCAATCAGCAGGATTTATGAAAGAGCAAAAATAGACTATAATGCACTAATCAGTATCTTGAGGGGAATTGTCCGGTCTGTAGAGTCAGCGAAGGAGTATCTGCTGGATACGCGGCATTTTATCCTTCAGCCGGATTATATGTATATGAATCCGGAAACTAAGAAAATCAGCCTGTGTTTCTTTCCTTTACATGAGGTGAGCCCGGAAGAGGCATTCTATAAACTGGCAGAGTATATTCTGGACAAAGTAGACTACGAAGAGGAAAGGGCTGTTATATTAGCTTATGATTTCTATCGAAGGGTCAAGGAGGATAATTTCAATATTCGCTCAATATTGAAGCAGCCGGTTTCCGTTGGAAATGAAATATTACAGGTTCCGTCACATGAACAGCTACAACCGCCTCATGAGAAAAATATGAAAACAGAAGATTTGATAGAAAAACCCCAAAATGAGAAGATTCTGTTTATCACTGGAACGACGATTCTCGGCTTGTTGGTTTTACTTTTATTATGGATACAGGTTTATCAGCCTGTCTTCCTGATTCATTCAAGAAATATGCAGAAGCTTGTATTAATCATAGCCGGCAGCATGGGCGGCATCGTGGCTTTTATCGGATTTGTGGCGGCAAACAGAATTTATCGACGGAAGAATCAGGAGAAGGTACAGAAGGCCGAGGAGAGTATTATCCGTCGGTATCATGCAGAGGAAGCGATGCAGGAGGCTATGTCAGAGGAAACACCCTATTGTGGGGATACGACACTGTTAATACAGACAGAACAGAAAGAGATTCCAAAGTTGATTCACATAAAGGATGGCGAATTACAGGAAATCGTGATTAAAGCGACACCTTTTATTATAGGAAAAATGGGAAAGGGAGTAGATGCGGTGATCCGTGATCATTCTATCAGCCGGATGCATGCCAGAATATCTGAATCAGAAGGCAGCTATTTTTTGACGGATTTGAATTCTACGAACGGAACCTATAAAAATGGCGTACGTCTGAATGCCAATGAAACAACAACCATTAAACGTGATGATGAGATCAGACTGGCTGATTTGACGTTTTATTTCGCCTGTTGCTAAAAACCTTAGATTTGTGGTATTGTATATAGGAAAGTAATGTCGGAATCTAGGAGAGGTTGTTGGTATTCTATGAAGATTAATATCTATTACGGCGGCAGAGGGATTTTAGATGATCCTACCTTATATGTAATCAATAAGATGCAGGACGTATTAAATGAATTAAATGTGAATGTAGAACGCTTCAATCTCTATGAATTGAAAAACGGTATTACTACATTGCCTGCAACACTCAATGATGCAGACGGTATTATTCTGGCTACAACAGTAGAGTGGTATGGTATCGGCGGCTATATGCAGCAGTTTCTTGATGCATGCTGGCTGTATGGAAACAAAGAAAAGATCAGTAAGATCTACATGTGTCCGGTTGTTATGTCCACAACATACGGAGAACGGGAAGGCAAGCTGAATCTGTCAGTGGCATGGGAGATTCTCGGAGGACTTCCCTGCAGCGGTATCTGCGGATACATCAATGATTCAGTATCCTTTGAGATCAATTCGGAGTATGCAGATCTGATTGAACGTAAGGCAGAGAACATCTACAGAACGATATCACAGAAGGTTCCGTGTCTGCCGGCCAGTAACCAGGCAGTTAAGAAGATGGTGGACAGCACCAGCAGTACCAATCTGACCCCTCAGGAAACAGAGCAGCTGTCTAAATATGCTTCTGATGATACCTATGTACAGAAGCAAAAGGAAGATATACAGGAACTGACCAGTCTGTTCAAGGATATGATGGAAAACAAGGGCGTGGATGAGAACATGGTATTTATTGCAGATTTTGAAGATCATTTTAATCCGCAGGGAAACTTCTCAGCCAGCTACAAATTCATCATTAAAGAACGTAAGAAATCTTTGATCGTAGAGATCGTAAATAGTGAATTGAACTGTTATTATGGAAATATAGAAAATCCGGAAGTCATCTGCAAGCTGTCTTCAGAGGTCATGAATCATATCATTGATGCACGCATGACATTTCAGAGAGCTTTTATGTCGGGTGATATGCAGGTCAAGGGAGACTTCCGTGTCCTGCGGATGCTGGATCAGGTATTTACATTTATGCCGGACAGTAACTGAGTCTGTGTCTGCAACAGCCGCTTTAGTTCTTCAATATCTGACAGGGTTTCCTCCCAGTACTTATATTTGGAAACCTCAGGGTGCTGCATTTGAATCACATGCAGGGAACTGTAGATTACAGAAAGCGGATTACTGATATCATGAATGATACGGGATAAAGACTCTTTTTCATGGGAAGACAGCATCTTAATTCCTCCTTTGAATATTTATTTTCTACTAAACACATTATACAAAATCAGAATGAAAAAAGAACGTGAAATTTGTCGAAAGGATTGAAAAAAATGAAAGATTCACAATGTATTTTTTGTAAACTGGCAAACGGCGAAATACCGACAAACACAATCTATGAGGATGCTGATTTCAGAGTGATTTTAGACGCAGCACCTGCCACGAAGGGACATGCTCTGATTCTCCCAAAGGAGCATTATGCGAACTTATTTGAATTACCGGAGGATCTGGCAGAAAAGGCGATTGTCCTTGCAAAGAAAATGGCTGTTAATATGAAGGACAAATTGGATTGTGACGGAGTCAATATCGTACAGAATAACGGAGAAACAGCAGGACAAACGGTTTTTCATTTTCATATTCATATCATTCCAAGATATAAGGATGACGGACAGGTCATCGGATGGAAACCAACCTCACCAACAGAAGAGGAATTTACGGCAATCAAAAATGCGCTGGTCTAAAGACCCGCGCATTTTTGTATCATATCCACAATCACAGAAGCAGAATCCGTCTGATTGGATTGATTCATTTGTGTAATATATTGAAACCTGTTTTCATACAATTCTAAAATTTTATTTAATAAACTCTCATCTGTAACATCTTCTTCCTCTAAAACAGCAGAAAACCCCTGTTTTTCAAATGAACGTGCATTCAGAATCTGATCGCCGCGGCTTTGCTTTGCAGACAATGGAATCAGCAGAGAAGGCTTTCTGAGAGCGAGCAATTCACAGATTGCATTGGCCCCTGCCCGGGATACTACGATATCTGTTAGTGCAAACAGGTCTTTTAACTCCTGCTTGATATACTCAAACTGGATATAACCGTCTGTATGAAGCAGAGTTTCATCCAGTTTCCCTTTTCCACACAGGTGTATGATCTGGAACTGTGGCAGAAGCTGTGGGAGGATATTTCGTACAGCTGTATTGATCGCAGTGGCACCAAGACTACCTCCCATGATCATGATGGTTGGCTTGCTGGCGGAAAATCCACAGAACTCCAGAGCTGCCAGCTTGCTGCCCGCCAGAAGTTCACTTCTGATCGGAGACCCTGTCAGCACAGCTTTATCTTTCGGAAGGGTATTGACTGTTTCAGGAAAGTTACAGCAGATTTTTGTTGCAGAAGAAAAACATAGTTTATTTGCCAGTCCTGGGGTCATATCTGACTCATGGATAATAGCAGGTACTTTATTGCGTTTGGCGGCTAAAACGACAGGAACCGATACAAAGCCTCCCTTGGAAAAGACAACATCCGGCTGCAGTGTTTTTATGAGCTGGTTCGCTTCTCGAAAGCCCTTTAAGACACGAAACGGATCTGTAAAGTTCTTAAAATCAAAGTATCTGCGTAATTTGCCGGAAGAGATTCCGTGGTAGGTGACGTCAAAGTCTGACATCAAAGACTTTTCAATGCCCTCATAAGAACCGATATAATCTATTTGAAAACCGGCATCGATAAGCCCGGGAATCAATGCTATATTAGGTGTTACATGTCCGGCTGTGCCGCCGCCTGTCAGGATAATGCGTTTCATACTGTCATTCACTGCCTTTCTGCGTTATATAGGATGATTATAACAAAGCTCTGCTTTTTTCGCCATGGTATTTTAAAAGATGTAGAAATATGTTGAACGATTTTTCTTTTTTCATACATCGACAGCAGTTATACTGATGAAAGAGTATGATTCAGAAAGGATGAACAGGTATGAATGAACTATTTCTCTATAGTATTATTTTTATTCTGCTTGCAGGATTTCTATGTGGGGGAATTCTTGGAAGCATGATCATCAGAAGGATTGTGCAGATGAGGGACATGCTGGACTCTTATTGTATGACGGAGCATCAAAACAGAGAGATGAGGAACTACTATCAGGTATCGCAGACGATTGAGCTGACACAGGAGGAACGGAAAATGCTGCTGGAGGATCTGCCGGAGGAAAAATTGTCTTGCTAAAATAAAGGCTATTTGCTACACTTATCAAAGAATTATCATGTAATAATTCGAGGAAATGAGAAAAGTGATCGTCACAAAAGGAGAGATAGTATGAGCAGTAAAGTAACGTATGATTACAGCAAAGCATCTTCATTTATCAGTGAAGACGAAGTAAAATTCATGAGTAAGCTTGTAATGGATGCAAAGGAACAGTTATTATCCAGATCCGGAGCAGGCAATGACTTCTTAGGCTGGATAGACCTGCCTGTTGATTATGACAAGGAAGAGTTTTCAAGGATTCTGAAGGCTGCAGAGAAGATCAAATCTGATTCAGAAGTATTACTGGTCATTGGTATCGGAGGTTCTTACCTTGGTGCCAGAGCAGCAATAGAGTTCCTGAGACATAGTTTTTATAATACGGTATCCAAGGAGATCAGAAAGACACCGGAGATTTACTTTGTAGGCAACAGCATCAGCAGCACTTATATTAATCATTTGAAACAGGTCATCGGAGACAGAGACTTTTCTATTAATATGATTTCTAAATCCGGAACGACTACGGAGCCGGCAATTGCATTCCGTGTGTTTAAGGAAATGATGGAAAAGAAATATGGCAAAGCAGAGGCAGCAAAGAGAATCTATGCAACAACAGACAAGGCAAAGGGATCTTTAAAGAATCTGGCAACAGAAGAGGGCTACGAGAGCTTTGTAGTACCGGATGATGTCGGAGGACGTTTCTCTGTATTAACAGCAGTCGGACTGCTGCCGATTGCAGTCAGCGGAGCAGATGTCAACAAGCTGATGGAAGGTGCGCAGGCAGGCAGAAAGCAAGCTATGGAAGCAGAGTTTGCCGAGAATGATGCATTAAAATATGCAGCGATCAGAAATATCCTTCTCAGAAAGGGAAAAGAAATCGAGATCATGGCGAACTACGAGCCGAGCGTACACTTTGTGTCAGAGTGGTGGAAACAGCTCTATGGAGAGAGTGAAGGCAAGGATCAGAAGGGAATCTTTCCTGCAAGCGTAGATTTGACAACGGATCTGCACTCTATGGGACAGTTCATACAGGATGGAGCCAGAATCCTATTTGAGACCGTTATCAATATCGAGACATCCCGCGAGGAGATCATCATCGGTGAAGAGCCGGTAGATCTGGACGGCTTGAACTATCTGGCAGGAAAGTCAGTAGACTTTGTAAATAAGAGTGCTATGAATGGAACGATTCTGGCACATACAGATGGAAATGTTCCGAATACAGTTGTGAATATTCCTGAGGTAAATGAGTACTATCTGGGTCAGTTGTTCTACTTCTTTGAGTTTGCTTGCGGAGTCAGCGGATATCTGCTGGGAGTTAATCCGTTTAATCAGCCGGGAGTAGAAAGCTACAAAAAGAATATGTTTGCTCTGCTGGGCAAGCCGGGCTATGAAGTACAAAGAGAAGCATTACTGAAGAGATTATAATAAATGAATGCAGAAACTTCCGGTCGTGGATATCGTCCGGAAGTTTTTAGCAATCAGAAAGAGAGGTCATAATATGAAGGTAGTAGCGCTGGAGAGAATTAATGTAGGGTATGATGTAGATGTCAGTCAGTTTCATGAGCTGGGAGAATTTATTGAGTACGATATGTCAACACCTGATCAGATTGCTGAGAGAGGACTGGGTGCAGATGTCCTGATCGTGAATAAGCTGCCGATCAATGCTGCAACGATTTCAAAGCTGCCGGAATTGAAGTTGGTCTGCCTGACAGCGACAGGCTCTGATAATGTAGATACAGAGTACTGCAGAAACCGGGGAATTGCAGTCTGCAATGTCAAAGGATATTCTACAGAAAGTGTTGTACAGCATACATTTGCTACACTCTTTTATGTGTTGGAAAAACTGAATTATTATGATCAGTATGTCAAATCCGGCAGTTATGAAAAGTGTGAGATTTTCACACATTTCAGCAGACGTTTTATAGAGATCAAGGATAAGACTTGGGGAATCATCGGACTTGGTGAGATCGGACGAGGGGTAGCCAGAGTGGCATCTGCGTTTGGCTGCAAGGTTATTTACTATTCTACAAGCGGAAGGAACAGTACAAGTGATTATCAGCAGGTAGACTTTGAAACACTGCTTCAGACCTCAGATATTATATCGGTACATGCACCATTAAATGAGCATACCAGAAACCTCATGACACTGGATGCATTTCGGAAAATGAAACAGACAGCTTACTTTATCAATATGGGGCGAGGTCCGATTGTCAATGAGGCAGACCTGGCAGAGGCGCTGGAACAGGATATGATTGCGGGTGCAGCACTGGATGTACTGTCAGCAGAGCCGATTCGTAAGGACAATCCGCTCGGAAGAATCAAGGACAGTAATAAATTACTAATTACACCGCATATTGCATGGGCAACTACGGAGGCCAGAGCACGTGTTATGGATGAGGTCTATCAGAATATTACCGCCTATACAAAGGGCGAAAAGAGAAATCGAATTGATTAAAAGACAAGCCCCGGCAGATAGTTACCGGGGCTTATTTTGTATTATTTTTATTTGCAGTTACCACACTTACCATAGAAATAAGTAATATGTCCGGCAATCTTTCCATTGAAATCAGCGCCTGCAATATCGTTGATTTGTTCAATGCTCTTCATATCCAGATCAATGACACTGCCACAGTCTGTGCAGATAAAATGATAGTGGGGGGTGATATTGGCATCGAAATGGTCAGCCCCATCTCCCATATTCAGTTTTTGAATTTCTCCAAGATCAGAGAGCAGAGTCAAGTTTCTATAGACGGTTCCTAAACTGATATTAGGAAACTCCTGCTTCACATTCATGTATACAACATCTGCAGTAGGGTGATCTTTACGAGTTTTCAAAAAATCCTTGACGGCTTCTCGCTGACGGCTATATTTCATAACCATTCTATTCACCTCCTTAATATTAATAATGATTACTGATATTAATCATAACTGAAAAAGGAGATTTTGTCAATCATATGGGTTAATTTTTAGATTATTTTAAGAATAATTTAGAGTAATTATAGTTAACTTTTCATTTGTATATGATATAATCAATTATTATGAAACTGCGGACCAAACTGACGATAACTGCATGCATTATTGTTATCATTCCCATGATTCTTGCTTCAGTGGCAATTTATGTGATGGGGTTTGTACAGATACGCAATATAGAACAGACTGCCGGGATAGAGCGGGAGGAGTATATTGCCCAGCTGAACAGTCTGGTTCCTAATTCTCTGATCATTGATATGATTATGGCAATCATGTTGATCCTGATCCTGACCAGCATTGTAATGACTTCATGGATCTACAGAAGTATTGTGATACCTTTGCACAAACTGAATACAGCCATGCAAAAGATATCAGAGGGGAATCTGGACTTTTCAATCGAGGTAGAGAGTCAGGATGAGATTGGTCATTTGTGTCATGATTTTGAAGAGATGCGAAAGCGTTTAAAAGAATCCACAGAATCCAAGGTACAGTATGATACAGAAAGCAGGGAGCTTGTCAGCAATATATCGCATGACCTGAAAACTCCGATCACTGCAATCAAGGGATATGTAGAGGGTATCATGGATGGTGTGGCAGATACGCCGGAAAAGATGGAAAAGTATATCAAGACCATCTATAATAAAGCAAATGAAATGGATCGCTTGATCAATGAACTGACATTGTACTCAAGAATTGATACAAACCGTATTCCGTATAATTTCCATCGTATTAATGTCAGAGATTACTTTCGCGACTGTGTAGAAGAGGTCGGACTGGAGTTAGAAGATAAGGATATAGAATTTCATTATTCAAATTATCTGGATAACGACATCCGTATCATTGCCGATCCGGAGCAGCTGCGCAGAGTCATTAATAATATCATTGGAAATTCCATTAAGTATATAGATAAACCAAAGGGTGAGATCAACATCACCATCAATGATATCGGAGATGCAATACAGGTAGAGATCGAGGATAATGGAAAAGGAATTGCACCTAAGGATCTGCCGAACATATTTGAGCGGTTCTACCGGACCGATGCTTCCAGAAACTCATCGCAGGGCGGCAGCGGAATCGGTTTATCAATTGTAAAGAAGATCATAGAGGACCACGGTGGGTATATTTGGGCCACCAGCAAGGAAGGAATCGGAACAACGATACATTTTTGCTTGAGAAAATATCAGGAGGCAGTCGAGGATGAATAGAATTCTAATCGTAGAGGACGAAGAGTCTATCGCAGAGTTGGAAAAGGATTATTTAGAATTATCAGGATTTGAAGTGGAGATTGAAAATTCGGGAGACACGGGTCTTGCCAGAGCACTTGCGGAGGACTTTGATTTGTTTATTCTGGATCTGATGCTGCCAAATGTAGACGGCTTTGAGATCTGCAAGCAGATTCGTATTGCCAAGAATATTCCGATTATTATGGTGTCTGCCAAAAAGGATGATATTGATAAGATCAGAGGACTGGGTCTCGGTGCTGATGATTATATCACGAAGCCATTCAGTCCGAGTGAACTGGTAGCACGTGTCAAAGCACATCTTGCAAGATATGAACGTCTGATCGGCAGTAATGCAAATTCCAATGAGATCATAGAGATCAGAGGACTCCGCATTGACAAGACGGCCAGAAGAGTCTATGTGGACGGAGAAGAGAAGAACTTTACGACCAAAGAGTTTGATTTATTAACATTCCTTGCACAGAATCCCAATCATGTATATACCAAAGAAGAGTTGTTCAGGGAGATATGGGATATGGACTCCATTGGAGACATTGCTACTGTTACGGTTCATATCAAGAAAATAAGAGAGAAGATCGAATTTGATACGACCAAACCACAGTATATAGAGACGATATGGGGAGTGGGTTATCGGTTCAAGATATAAGAATCAGACCAACAGACCCGGAACAAGAGCAGAGAATGAATATATTATATGAAGACAGTGACGTTATTGTATGTCATAAACCCGCATCGATTGCAACGCAGACTGCGAGAATCGGTGAAAAGGATATGCTCAGTGAGCTGAAGAATTATCTGTACAGCACGAGCGGACATGATTCTTATGTCGGACTGATTCATCGACTGGATCAAGGTGTAGAAGGAATCCTTGTATTTGCAAAAACAGCTTCTGCAGCAGCAGATCTGAGCCGCCAGATTACAGAGCATACTATGAAAAAATCCTATTATGCAGTTGTATGTGGAGACATAAAGCAGCAATCAGCCACATTGACAGACTATCTGATGAAAAACGGCAGAGATAATCTTTCAAAGGTAGTGTCAGCGAATACAAAGGGTGCAAAAAGGGCAGATTTAAGCTATGAATGTATTCGAAGTGATGAAGTGAGAAATCTGCATGTATTACGGATCAACCTGATCACAGGTCGTCATCATCAGATCAGGGTACAGCTGGCGCATCAGGGACTTCCTCTTGTGAATGACTTTAAGTATGGTTATCATGGAGATAAGATCGGTACGGATGGCATAGCACTTTGTGCATATAAGCTATGTTTTCATCACCCTGTGACACAACGGGAGATGGAGTTTGAGATCAAACCGGCAGCAGGGGTTTTTCTGCAGATAGGAGAATAAAATCCGACTGGCTGCAGATACTATCACTAAGGTGGTAGGCATGCAAAAAAAGTATTTAGTTCCGTTTGGAATCATCATAGGTGTATATCTGGGAATGAAGTATCTGGTACCTCTCTTCATTCCTTTTTTATTTGCAGGAATCATAGTCATGATCATCAATCCATGTGTAGTCTGGATGCATCGAAAACTCAAGATTAATAAGGGAATTGCTGCTACAGTCATTATGATCATCACCGGCGGACTGCTGTCAGCCCTTGTATGGATGGCAGGAGATGCAGTGATGTGTCAGTTCAGAAGATTTCTTCCACGTATCGGCATCTATGAGAATGAACTGTGCAGATTGGTCAGAGACTCCTGTCAGACTATGGAACAGACCTTTGGAATTGATGCAGTGAATATTGAGACGCTGGTTCTTGAGAATATTAATGTTATGGTAGACAGTATGCAGGTCAATATAATCCCGGATCTGATGAACGATTCCTTTATTTATGTCAAAGGCGCAGCTGAATTTTTTGGAGCCGTCATGATTTCTGTGATTTCGGTCGTATTGCTCTCAAAGGATCTGGAAAAGATCAGCGAGCAGTGCAGACATTATGAATGGTTTCATGTACTGTGCGAAATCATACAAAAGGTGGCATCTGCAATCTGGACGTTTTTAAAATCCCAGCTGATCATTATGATTATAACAGGCATATTGTGTATAACGGCTTTATGGATTATGAAAAATCCATATGCTCTGATTATAGGCATTATCATCGGATTGCTGGATGCACTGCCGTTTATCGGAACAGGGCTGATCCTGATTCCATGGACACTGGTAGAAGCAGTGAACCAAAACTATACAAATGCACTGATATTGGGAATTTTGTTTATCGTCTGTTCTATCAGCAGAGAGCTGTTGGAACCCAGACTGATCGGAAAGAAGCTGGGGATCTACCCGATTGTGATCATGCTGGCGATTTATGTCGGCATTAAACTATACGGAATTTCAGGTATTATAACCGGACCGGTTTCATTACTGATCATATATGAACTCTGTTGTTTTTTTTTTAGGAAGGAAACAACTGAGACAACAGGGGATTCATATGGTGATGACGGTTGACAAACAGTATGGTTTGCAATAAAATCGGGATGTGTCCACTTATACAGATACGAAGGAGAGAAGAGAATGGCTGATGAAAAGAAATTAGTTGAGGCGATTACATCCATGGAGGAAGATTTCGCACAATGGTATACAGATGTGGTAAAAAAAGCTGAGTTGATTGACTATTCTAATGTAAAAGGCTGTATGGTTATCAAGCCGGCAGGCTATGCAATATGGGAACTGATTCAGAGACAGCTGGATGATATGTTCAAACAAACAGGTGTTGAGAATGTATATATGCCGATGTTTATTCCGGAAAGTCTTCTGGAAAAAGAGAAGGAGCATGTCGAGGGATTTGCACCGGAGGTGGCATGGGTCACACATGGAGGATTGGAGCCTCTGCAGGAGAGGATGTGTGTCAGACCGACATCGGAAACTCTGTTCTGCGATTTTTATGCGAATGACATTCAGTCATATAGAGATCTGCCAAAGCTGTATAATCAGTGGTGCAGTGTAGTACGTTGGGAAAAAACGACCAGACCGTTCCTGCGTTCTCGTGAATTTTTGTGGCAGGAAGGACATACAGCTCATGCAACAGCTCAGGAAGCAGAGGCAAGAACCGAACAAATGCTGAATGTCTATGCTGATTTTTGTGAAAAAGTACTGTCTATTCCGGTTGTTAAGGGAAGAAAGACAGATAAAGAGAAGTTTGCAGGTGCAGAAGCAACATATACGATAGAAGCTTTGATGCATGATGGTAAAGCGTTGCAGTCAGGTACGAGCCATAACTTTGGAGATGGATTTGCCAGAGCATTTGAAATCCAGTATGCAGACAAAGATAATCAGCTGAAGTATGTACATCAGACTTCATGGGGTATGTCCACCAGAATCATAGGTGCCATCATCATGGTACATGGTGATAACAGTGGATTGGTACTGCCGCCGAGAGTTGCTCCGACACAGATCATGATCATCCCGATCCAGCAGAAAAAAGAGGGTGTACTGGAGAAGGCAGCAGAGCTCAAGGAGAGACTGGGAGCATTCAGAGTCAAGGTCGATGACAGTGATAAGAGTCCCGGATGGAAATTCTCTGAACAGGAGATGCGAGGAATACCGATCCGCGTGGAGATCGGACCGAAGGATATAGAAGCAAATCAATGCGTAATCGTTCGCAGGGACACGAGGGAAAAGATGATCGTTTCTCTGGATGAACTGGAGATACAGGTACAGAAGATACTGGATACGATACAGGCGGATATGCTGAAAAGAGCACAGGATCATCTTGCCGGTCATACCTACAGTGCAGTTACAACAGTCGATTTTGAAAAAACACTGGCAGAAAAGCCCGGTTTTGTAAAAGCAATGTGGTGTGGAGATGCAGCCTGTGAAGAAGCCATCAAAGAGAAGTATGGTGCCACATCACGCTGCATGCCGTTTGAACAGGAGCATCTGTCAGACACCTGTGTCTGCTGTGGAAAACCTGCGAAGACCCTAGTTTACTGGGGCAAAGCATACTAAGAAAACTGGAGAATCCCATATGCATATCACATTACCGCAAAATGTAAAAACCATAATCCGGACTCTGGAAGACGCTGGTTTTGAAGCCTTTGCCGTTGGTGGATGCGTACGGGATTCTTTACTTCACAGAAGTCCGGAGGACTGGGACATCACGACATCAGCGCTGCCGGAGGAAGTAAAGCAGTATTTCAGACGTACGATAGATACAGGGATCAAGCATGGAACCGTGACTGTTATGATGGGTTCAGACAGTTATGAAGTAACAACCTATCGCATAGACGGAACCTATGAGGACAGCAGGCATCCAACAGATGTAACATTTACACGGAACCTGACAGAAGACTTGAAACGCAGAGACTTTACGATCAATGCCATGGCATATAATGAGCGGGATGGCTTGATAGACGTTTTTGGGGGAATGCAGGATTTAGAGCGAAAATGTATCAGAGCAGTCGGCGATCCAAGAGAACGTTTTGGGGAGGATGCGCTGCGTATTCTCCGTGCACTTCGGTTCTCAGCGCAGCTGGGTTATGAGATCGAGCCAGTAACCAGAAACGCAATCTGTGAGCTGGCTCCGACTTTGGAGAACATCAGCGCAGAGAGAATCCGTACGGAACTGATTAAATTATTGGTTTCCCCTCACCCGGAATTACTTCGTGAAGCCTATGAAACCGGAGTAACCAGAGTATTTCTTCCGGAATTCGATACTATGATGCAGACAGTTCAAAACAATCCGCATCATGACAGCACGGTGGGAGAACATACACTTCGTTCTGTCAGTGCAGTAGGCCCGGACAAAAACCTCAGACTGATCATGCTTCTTCATGATGTCGGAAAGCCGCAGTGCCGTACAGAGGATGAAGAACACATCCATCATTTTCATGGACATTGTGAGGTTGGCTATGATATGGCACGTGCCATTATGCGTCGGTTGAAATTTGATAATGATACCATCTATACTGTAAGCACGGTGATCAGATATCATGATTATAATCCTCCGCTGCAGTCAAATGCAGTCAGAAGAGCAGTGAATAAAACAGGAGAAGCTATATTTCCACTGCTGTTTCCTGTTAAAAGAGCAGATATCATGGCACAGAGCAGTTATCAAAAACAAGAGAAACTGCAGTACGTTGACCATTTACAGGACATTTATAATAAAATCATAGCAGCACATGAATGTGTATCATTAAAGGATCTGGCAATTACGGGAAGAGATGTAATTCAGGCCGGAATGAAGCCGGGAAAAGAGATCGGACAGGTACTGGAGTGGCTGTTAGAGGATGTCATCGAAACACCGGAACACAATACGCCAGAATATCTGAAGGAACAGCTGCCGGATCTGATCATCAAAATACAGAAGGAGTTTTAAACATATTTGATTTTCTTTATTCATACACTAGGTAATGAAACAATACCTAGGGGGAATAATGGTGGATGATAAGAGAATCGGTGTGCTGGAAAACTACGATTTAGAAGTGCTTCGCACCTACAAAGGGCGAGGCGCTCTTATTTGTGAGACAGATCAGGGATTAAAAATATTACGTGAGTATACAGGGCGTGAAAGCAGAGTTGATTTTCAGGATCGGCTGCTGTCGAGGATCCGGCTTGCCGGTATCACAGATGTAGATTCTTATGTCAGAAATAAAGAAAACCAGATCTTGTCAACCGACAAGATGAATCATACATACATTTTAAAAGACTGTTATGAGGGACCAGAGTGTAATATCTGTCATCCGGATGAAATCAAGGAGGCAGCAGGCAATCTAGCCAGACTGCACAGGGCAATGACTTGTCCGGAGGAAGAAGGCATAGAGGAAATGGTGATTCATTCGATTAAGAATGAATTTCAGAAGCATACACGGGAATTGAGAAAAGTCATGAACTATATGCGCCGACGCAGCTGCAAATCAGAGTTTGAGCTATACTTTGCAAAGTATTTTGATACATTTTACAGTGAAGCAGAGGAAGTGTTGGAGCTGACCCGGACATGGGATGAACCATGTTTTCAGGATACAATCAGGAAGAAAGGACAGATTTGTCACGGCGAATATACATACCATAATATTATTATGTCAGGACAGAATATCGCAACAATCAATTTTGAGAAGTTTCAACTGGATACCCCGGTTTATGATTTGTACCAGTTTATAAGAAAGGTACTGGAGAAAAATGATTGGGCCGTAGCAATGGGAAAACTGGTATTGGAAACCTATGAAAAAATCAATCCATTGAGTGAAGAAGAACGGCAGAATCTGTTTTTTAGACTTGCATATCCAGAAAAATTCTGGAAAATGGCCAATCATTACTATAATTCAAATAAAGCATGGATTCCGGAAAAGAATATTGAAAAGCTGAGAAAGATAGTCGAGCAAAACAGCGCAAAGCATTTCTTTTTAGAGCAATATGTGATAGATTATTGATAGAGTACCAAAGAATCGATAGATGAAGGCAGATATATGAATAAGACAAATTTTCCATTGGTTCCTGTAACCATGATATTGGTGGTTTTGTTTATGGCATGCTATCTGATTGTCATGGATATGAACACACAATCAAAAGGCAATATAAATGATACCGAAAATACAGATGCAGAAACCGTTGATACTCAATTAACAAAAGATGATACTGCTGTTGTAATATACCGGGATACAGAAGATAAAATCCTGAATTTTCAGTCTGTTGTATCAGGGAAACGGTATGCCCTTTATTATGACGGAACAACAGAGGCAGCAGATCAATACGGGGAAGTCATGTCTGTTGCACAGATACCAATCGGGGAAATTGTTGATTTGAACTATTCCTCACATTCCAAGATCGTACAGAAGATGGCAGTATCTACAAATACATGGACGTATACGGATGTTGTCAAATTTACATTTGATAAAGATAAAAAAATACTGCAGCTGCCAAATGAAAAATATATGTATACAGATGACCTGATTGTAACATCTGGAGATCAGGTTGTAGAACTGATGGATATTAATGATCAGGATACTCTGACCATCAAAGGATATAACAGGATGATTACCTCTATTATGATACAAAAGGGTCATGGGTATATCCGGCTGCTCAATGATGAGTATTTTATTGGCGGATGGATTGAGGTAGGTCAGTCAGTGATCAAACCGATCAGCTCGGAAATGCTGTTGATCGTGCCGGAGGGAGAGTATCATGTCCGGCTGACAAATGAGGGAAATACCGGTGAATCTGATGTAACAGTCATGAGAGATGAGGAAACAGAGATCGATCTTGCCGAGATAGATATTGAAAAGGTCATCACAGGAAAGATATCCTTTATCATTAATCCTGCATATGCAGAGCTGGAGATAGACGGAAAACCAACAGACTATACAGATCTTGTAGAGCTGAGTTATGGCGTGCATCAGATTAATGCTATGGCACAGGGATACAAGACTTTGTCGAAAAATATAAGAATAGGTGCTCCGTTAGCTGAGATTGAGATAGAATTAGAAAATGATGGTGATGGAAGTACATCATCAAGCAGTACGAGAAGCAGTAGCTCCATGACAGCTACATCCAGTACAATTCCAAGTACCTCGGAATTATTGAATTCATTGCTGAATCAGCTGACATCCATGACCTCGGTTACTACATCGAGCAGCAGCTCCAGCAGTTCGAGTTCATCCTCCTCAAGTACATCCTCCTCCAGCAGCTCCTCCTCGTCGAGCTCATCATCGACTGTAACACCTGCAGACAGCAGGGTATATATCGATGGGCCAGAGAGTGCGGAGGTATATCTGGATGGTAACTATGTAGGAATTGCGCCCTGTAACTTCAAAAAGGTAACAGGTTCACACGTGATTACATTGCGTGCAAACGGATTTCAGACAAAGAGCTATACTGTTGACATTGAAGATGATGGCAATAGTGTTTCGTTTTCCTTTTCAGCACTCATTGCCGGTGTATCTGAGTAGGTGCTAGGATTTCTGACTTAAATACTTAGCATAATCATATAATTCATGCTTGCTTTTTTCATCCAGTGACATACAGATGGCAAGAAATTCACCAACAGTATACTCCGGAGTAAATGGAATATTCAATTCCATAGTACTGCTCAGAGCAGATGTGTTGCCGAGAATGTAGTCTGTATGAACATTATAATACTGAGCCAGCTGAACCAGAAATCTGGAAGGAATCTCACTGGTACCTTTTTCATAAGTAGAATAGGTCTGTTGGCGTATTCCAAGCAGGTTGGCAATATGAATCTGTTTCAGTCCCTTAGCCGTACGTAGATCGTACAGTATTTCATGCAATTCTTTTGTCTTTTTCATCTGCATACATCCTTTCTTTGTATCCTTAACATACCACACAATACATTTGGATGCACCAAATACAATAAAATAATGTAATGTTTATTTTTATACAAGAAAAGCGTCATATTTTGTATAAATAAAGATTTTATTAAAATCAACTTGTATAGATGACCTGACAAGTAGTAATATAGATTTTATATGAAAGCAGGTGATAGATACATGGCACATGAGAACGGCCAGTCGAAATATTACATATTAATGGATCATTTGAAACAGGACATGCTTGCCGGAAAAATCAGACCGGGGGATAAGATCGCGTCAGAAAATGAACTTGCGGCGCAGTATCAGGTCAGCAGACATACGGTCAGAAAAGCACTTTCTATATTAGAGCATGAGGGACTGCTGGAGGCAGTACATGGTAAGGGAACCTATTGTGTAGAACGCGGACGCGTCGGAGTAGGCAGCTCGCACAATATAGCTGTGGTAACGACCTATATTTCAGATTATATTTTTCCGAGAGTGATTCAAGGAATTGATCATGTTATGACGAGAGAGGGCTACAGCATCATTCTCAAAAATACAGGAAACAGTCAGAAGAATGAAGCAAAGGCACTGGAAGATATCATGACAAAGGATATAGATGGCCTCATTATTGAACCCAGTAAGAGTGAAATTTACTGTAAACATATGAATCAGTATGAGGCACTGGATCTGATGAGACTGCCTTATGTATTTCTGCAGGGAACATATCCGCAGATGAAGGACAGACCCAATGTGGTGATGGATGATGTAGAGGGCACTTATTTGCTGACAAAGTATCTGATCGAACTGGGACATCAACATATTATAGGAATTTTTAAGATTGATGACAGTCAGGGAACAGCCAGACACAAAGGATATATCAAGGCATTGAATGAGGCAGGCATGTACTACAATCCGGATAATGTCATATTGTTTCATACAGAGGACAGGACAAAAAAGCCTGCAGCCATGGTAAAGCAGTTTGTAGAGAGTGGAATGGAGATGGATGCGATCGTATGTTATAACGATCAGATTGCATTAGAGGTCATACATGCGCTGGAGGTTTATGGTCTGAAAGTACCTGAAGACATATCGATTACCGGATATGACAATTCCCTGATTGCAGAAAACGGACCGGTGCATCTGACAACGATATCCCACCCACAGGAGAAAATAGGTGAAATGGTAGCGGAACTGCTGCTGGAGAAAATAAAAGGTGTTGGAGATGAGGACAGTAAGGTTCCGAGAATCATCAAACCGGAAATGATCATCCGGGATTCCTGTAAAAAGAGAATATGATACAGAAATAAGGACAGAGGTATAAACAACTTGTACATATAACCATACAAGTTATATACTAAATATAATGGGTATCAAACAGCAATTAATTGAACAGGAGGCAGGTATTTATGGGTGACGCAAAAAGTACAATTGTGAATGGAAAGGCAGTTCTGGGTATAGAACTGGGTTCTACCAGAATCAAAGCAGTGTTAATCGGAGAGGATCATGCACCGATTGCATCAGGAAGTCATGACTGGGAAAACAGATTTGAGAATAATATCTGGACTTATAGCATGGAGGATATCAGAACAGGACTGCAGGATTGCTATCAGAGTCTGTTAATGGATGTCAAAAATCAATATGGTGTGACAATTCAGTCATTGGGAGCCATCGGTCTCAGTGCCATGATGCACGGATATATGCCTTTTGATGAAAATGGCGAATTACTTGTACCGTTTCGCACCTGGCGCAATACAATGACAGAACAGGCTTCAAAGGAACTGACAGAGCTGTTTCAGTACAATATTCCGCAGAGATGGAGCATTGCTCATTTGTATCAGGCGATATTAAATAAAGAGGATCATGTATCAAAGATCTGCTATCAGACAACGCTGGCAGGATTTCTGCATTGGAAACTGACCGGTAAGAAGGTACTCGGTGTCGGTGAAGCCTCCGGTATGTTTCCGATAGATACAGAAACAGGTAGCTTCAACAAGAGAATGATACAGCAGTTTGATCAGAAGACTGCATCTAACGGATTTCCGTGGAAACTGGAGGATATATTCCCGACAGTACTTAAGGCTGGTGAGGATGCAGGGACACTGACAGAAGAAGGTGCCAGATTCCTGGACGTATCCGGACAGCTGCAGGCAGGTATTCCGTTATGTCCTCCAGAGGGTGATGCAGGAACCGGTATGGCAGCCACAAACAGCGTAGCAGTCAGAACCGGTAATGTATCTGCCGGAACCAGCGTATTTGCCATGATCGTATTAGAGAAGGAGTTATCTAAGGTATATCCGCAGATTGACCTTGTAACAACACCAAGCGGAGATCTTGTTGGTATGGTTCACTGCAACAACTGCACTTCAGATCTGAATGCATGGGTAGGCATTTTCAAAGAATTTGCTGAAAGCTTTGGCATTCAGGTTGATATGAACAAGCTGTTTGCTACATTATATAATAAGGCCCTTGAGGGAGACGCAGACTGTGGCGGATTATTAGCATATAATTATTTTTCAGGAGAGCACATTACAGGATTTGAAGAAGGAAGACCGGTATTTGCAAGGACACCGGAGAGCAAGTTTAACCTTGCAAACTTTATGAGAGTTCATTTATTCACATCTCTTGGAGCATTGAAGACAGGGCTGGATATCTTATTAAAACAGGAAGATGTCAAAGTAGATGAGATATTTGGTCATGGTGGCCTGTTTAAGACAAAGGGTGTCGGACAGAGTATTCTTGCTGCAGCAATTGATGCGCCGGTTTCCGTGATGGAAACAGCAGGTGAGGGTGGAGCATGGGGTATTGCACTGTTAGCTGCCTATATGATCAGCCGTGAACAGGGCGAATCACTGGCAGATTATCTTACAAATAAGGTATTTGCAGGAATGTCAGGCTCTAAGATATCGCCGGATGCCAAGGATGTTGCAGGGTTTGATACCTTTATCGCACGCTATTCCAAGGGACTTCCAATCGAGCGTGCAGCAGTTGATTTTCTTCGGTAGAAATGCACAAAAAACAAACGAAAATCAATTTGTTTATTAAGTAAACTAATTATTGAAACCAAAAGAGAGGTATGATATGATGTTAGAGGAATTGAAGCAGCAGGTATATGAAGCAAATATGAAGCTGCCGGCATATGGACTGGTTACTTTTACATGGGGCAATGTCAGCGGAATCGATCGGGACAAGGGTTTGTTCGTGATCAAACCAAGTGGTGTTGAGTATGACAAATTGAAGCCGGAAGATATGGTTGTCATGAATCTTCTGGGAGAGAAGGTTGAAGGCAAGTATAATCCTTCTTCAGATACTCCGACACATCTGGAATTGTACAAGGCATTTGAAGAGATTGGTGGTATTGTACATACTCATTCTTCATATGCAACTTCATGGGCACAGGCAGGACGGAGCATTCCCTGTTACGGAACGACACATGCTGATTATATATATGGAGAGATTCCATGTGCGAGAAGCCTGAGCAGAGACGAAATTAACGGAGAGTATGAGAAAAATACGGGTCTGCTGATTATTGATACTTTTAAAGACAGAGATCCGGTGGCAGTTCCTGCGGTATTGTGTGCCAATCACGGTCCCTTTACCTGGGGCAAGGATGCGGCAGAGGCTGTGCACAATGCAGTAGTACTGGAAGAGGTATCCAAGATGGCATATCGTACTGAATTAATCAATAAGGAAGTAAAACCAGCCCCTCAGGTCCTTCAGGATAAACACTATTTCCGGAAACATGGTGAAGGTGCTTATTATGGACAAGCGAAATAAAATAATAAAGGAGAATGTATATGAACACATTGGATTTACAGAAACAGGCCAATGAAGTCCGTAAGGGCATCGTAACGGCAGTACACAGTGCCAAAGCCGGTCACCCGGGCGGATCACTATCGGCAGCAGATATTTATACATATCTGTACTTTGAAGAGATGAACATTGATCCCAAGAATCCGAAAAAGGAAGACAGAGATCGCTTTGTATTATCAAAAGGACATACAGCACCCGGTCTTTATTCTGCACTTGCCTACAGAGGTTATTTTCCTGTAGAGGATCTGAAGACGCTGCGTCATCTGGGTTCTTATCTGCAGGGTCATCCATGTATGCAGCATACTCCGGGAGTAGATATGTGCAGCGGTTCACTTGGACAGGGTATCTCAGTAGCAACCGGTATGGCACTTTCAGCAAAACTGAGCAACGACAGTTATAGAGTTTATACATTGCTTGGTGATGGAGAACTCGCTGAGGGTCAGGTATGGGAGGCAGCTATGTTTGCCGGACACAAAAAGTTAGACAATCTGGTAGTCATTGTAGATAACAACAATCTGCAGATTGACGGACCGATCACAGAGGTATGCAGTCCTTATCCGATCGACGAAAAATTCAAAGCATTTAATTTTCATGTAATCAACTGTGATGCTCATAACTTTGATGAATTGCGTGCAGCATTTGCAGAGGCAAGAAATACAAAAGGAATGCCGACAGCAATTATTGCAAAGAGCCTGAAGGGTAAAGGCGTTTCCTTTATGGAAAACAGTGTGGCATGGCATGGTGTAGCTCCGAATGATGAGCAGTATGCAATTGCTATGGCAGACTTAGAGAAAGTAGGTGAAGCACTATGTCAGAAGTAAAGAAGATCGCAACCAGAGTCAGCTATGGCAATGCACTGGTAGAACTGGGAAATGAGCATGACAACCTTGTAGTGCTTACCGCAGATCTGGCAGCAGCAACCAAGACAGATATATTTAAGAAGGCTCATCCGGATCAGTTTATCAACTGTGGTATCGCAGAAGCAAATATGACTTGTATAGCAGCAGGTCTTGCCGCAACCGGCAAAGTTCCGTTTGCAAGCTCTTTTGCAATGTTTTCTGCAGGCCGTGCATTTGAGCAGGTCAGAAACAGTATTGGATATCCACATTTAAATGTAAAGATTGGTGCAACACATGCAGGGATCTCTGTCGGTGAGGATGGTGCATCACATCAGTGTAATGAAGATATTGCCCTTATGAGAACCATACCCGGTATGGTCATCATCAACCCGGCTGACGATGTAGAGGCGAGAGCAGCAGTCAGAGCCGCTTATGAGTATGTAGGTCCTGTTTATCTCAGATTTGGTCGTGCAGGTGTTCCTGTATTTAATGATGAAGCGACTTATGAATTCAAGATGGGTAAGGGTGTCGTATTAAAGGAAGGCAAGGATGTGACGATCGTAGCGACCGGACTGACCGTTCCGGAATCTATGGAGGCAGCAAAAATGCTGGCAGCCGACGGTATTGACGCAGAAGTGATCAATATCCATACCATCAAACCGTTAGATGATGATTTGATTATTGCATCAGCAAAGAAGACGGGCAAGGTAGTGACAGCAGAAGAGCATTCTATCATAGGTGGTTTGGGAAGTGCGGTTTGTGATGTCCTTTCTGAGAAACTGCCGACGCCGGTATATAAGATTGGCATGCGTGATGTATATGGTGAATCAGGTACGGCATCAGAACTGATTCATAAATATTTACTGGATGCAGAGGGAATTTACAAACAAGTAAAAGCATTTTTATAGAATAGACCAGAAACAGACACCGGATATCCTAAAGAGATACCCGGTGTTTTGTTAGGTAAATTTACTTTACGAAAAAGAATAAATATGATATGCTTTGGATGTTGAAAAATTCCGGCAGGGAGTGAGTCATATGGCAAAACAAGTTACAATGAAAGACATTGCAAAATCGCTGAATATCAGTACAGTATCCGTATCGAAAGCGCTGTCCGATAAGGATGGAGTCAGTATGGAAGTACGAGAGAAGATCAAGAGAAGAGCTGAAGAGATGGGATACCATTACAGTCAGCCCGGAAGAGTGACCGAACCCCGCAGGAGTTACAATATCGGAATATTGATTGCACGTCGGTTTGTTGAGGATGAGTCTGCTTTTTACTCCAAGCTTTATAATAATATGATTATCAAGCTCAGTCATCAGAATCATTATGGCATCATGGAGATCCTGTCAAAGAGAAATGAAACTGCAGGAGTACTGCCTAATATGATGATTAACAAAAAGGTAGATGCAATCATTATACTGGGTCAGCTGCGTAAGGAGTATATTGAAAAAATACGCCAGACAGAGATTCCGTTTATATTTCTGGATTTCTATGATGAGCATACAACTGTGGACTCCATTGTAAGTGATAATGTATATGGAAGCTATTTATTAACGAATTACCTGGTTGGTACCGGTCATAAAAAGATCGGCTTTATCGGAGACCGGTTTGCGACCAGCAGTATACTGGACAGATACCTGGGATACTATAAATCATTGCTGCAGCATGGAATCGAACAACGTGAGGACTGGATCATCAGGGATCGGGATGAAAACGGACAGCTATATAGTGACTTTGATTTTCCGGAAGAAATGCCGGAGGCATTTGTATGTAACTGTGATGAAGTGGCCTATATCGTTGTGGAGGCGCTGAAGAAAAAAGGATATGAAGTACCAAAGGATATATCGGTAGTAGGATATGATGATTATATTTATGCAACGATATGTAATCCGCAGCTGACAACATTTGCAGTAGATTTGGAAGTCATGGCTTCCATGGCTGTGGAGTCAGTGCTGCGCAGTATAACAGGAAAAGATAATTCGCCGGGACGAAAAGTAATCAGTGGCCATTTGGTGATCAGAAATTCTGTTATGGAGAGGAAATAAAATGAAGGAAATACTTTTTTTTGAGCCGGTCATCATTGATTTGATATGGGGTCGGGAAATCTGGACTGTCAGTGCACATGAACATGGTGACTGCAGGGTATCAGAAGGAACATATAAGGGCAGCAGATTATCTGAGCTGTGGCAGACCAACAGAGAACTGTTCGGAGGAATCGAGGGAGCAGTTTTTCCACTGCTTGTGAAGAAAATAGAAGCAAGAGATGACCTGAGTATACAGGTACATCCAGACGATGCATATGCAATGAAACATGAAAATGGATCTCTTGGCAAGACAGAGTGCTGGTATGTATTAGACTGTGCTCCCGACGGAACGATTATTATCGGACATCATGCAAAGACAGAGCAGGAGGTTGCTGATCTGATTTATAATGGCAGATGGAATGATCTGCTGCGGGAAATACCATTGAAAAAAGGGGATTTCTTTCAGATAGAACCCGGAACGATCCATGCAATCAAGCACAATACAGATATTATGGAAATCCAGCAGAGCAGTGATATTACGTATCGTCTTTATGATTATGGAAGATTAAAGGATGGACAACCCCGCGAATTGCATCTGCAGGAAAGCATAGATGTGATTAAGGCACCCTTTGAGGAGAAACCGGCATATACCGGTCATGATACATCAACACTTGTGTCCTGTAAATATTATACGGTTCATCACTATCAAATAGAAAAAAAACAGCAATTTACACAAGATAAAGCTTTTCAAATTGTGAGTATTTTGAATGGACAAGGAGAGGTGGACGGACATATAATTAATGGCGGAGATTCCTTTATCATACCTGCAGGATACGGAGAGTATATGCTAACAGGTAAAT
This sequence comes from bacterium, assembly GCA_030539165.1. Classification (GTDB taxonomy): domain Bacteria; phylum Bacillota; class Clostridia; order Lachnospirales; family Lachnospiraceae; genus JAAYYM01. The sequence continues at coordinate 4,423 of JAUNSO010000020.1, read as the reverse complement.
TGGAAGTACTGATCACAGCAGTATAGGAACAACGTGGAGGGGAAACAACATGAAGTTTGGAGCACTGGAAGCAGGCGGAACCAAGATGGTCTGTGCCATTGGACTGGAGGATGGCACTATATTGGAACAGATATCCATTCCGACAAGAACACCTGAGGAAACAATACCGGATATCATCGAGTATTTTAGAGACAAAGATATCGTATCATTAGGAATCGGATCATTTGGTCCGGTAGACGTGAACAAGCAGTCAGAGACATACGGACATATTCTGGATACGCCGAAGCTGGCATGGAAGGGATATGATCTGCTGGGAAACATTAAGAAAGAACTGGATATCCCGATGGAATTAGATACAGATGTAAATGGTTCCTGTCTCGGAGAGATGACATTTGGCTGTGCGAAGAATATCAGAAACGTCATTTATATCACAATCGGTACAGGAGTCGGAGTCGGAATCGGCATAAACGGACAGCTGGTACATGGCATGCTGCATCCGGAGGCAGGGCATATTCTGCTGCGTCAGCATCCGGAGGATACATTTGAAGGATGGTGCCCTTATCATGGGACATGCCTGGAGGGTATGGCAGCAGGACCGGCGATTGAAAAACGCTGGGGCAGAAAGGCAATTGAGCTGGCAGATGATGAAAGAGTATGGGATATAGAGGCATATTACATTGCTCAGGCACTGACTGACTATATCATGACACTATCTCCGCAGATGATTATTCTTGGCGGTGGAGTTATGCATCAGGAACAGCTTTTTCCGAAAATACGGCAAAAGACGTTGGAAATGGTGAATGGCTATATTAATACGAAAGAACTAAGAGATATTGATCATTATATCGTTCCTGCAAGCCTGCACGATGACCAGGGCATTATGGGAGCCATCCAGCTGGCCAAGTGGGCAGCCGGAATCACAGAGTAAATCAGAACATCAATCATCCCTGCAGCATTGTCTGTGGGGATGATTTTTATTTTTTTCATTCGACAGGAATCACTAAGAACTGCACTCTCTCTATGTTACGATTACCCTAAAACAGAGTACATAACAGAGAGGGTGGCATATAAGATATGGTAGAAATTATTTATAATGATGCAAACACAGGTATGATGAAGACCGAAAATCTGATCCGTTTACCCAAAAATATACGTCAGATTGGTATCGTGAGTGAGAAGACAAAGATCTACACAGAAGATTATGTAAAAAGTTATCTAAACCAGCATTTTGACAGTCATAATCAAATGAGCTTTATACTATTTGGAAAAATCGTCACTGCAAAGGACAAGCGTTATATTTTTATAGATGGCGCAATCAGTGTGGAAACAGAAAAAATATTTCATAGAGATGCAGAGATAAACTCCGAAGAATGGGATAAACTGAAAATAGCCTCAAAAGAGTATTTTACGGATCTGGAGATGGTTGGATGGGCAGGAAATGAGGACAGTGAATCTGCAGAGGACATACATAGAAGATTTTTTCAAGAAAGCAGCAGAATCTATATCAGACTCGGGGAAGGAGAAACGGATTACTACCTGATCGATCAGGGCAGCATGCAGCATCAGGAAGGCTACTATATTTACTATGCAAGAAATGAAGCCATGCAGAACTATATGGTTGAGCAGCAAAATACAGAGCAGTTTGGTGCAGAAGATCTTCGAGATGAGAGAACCATAGAACAATTCCGGCAGATCATGAAAGAAAGAAAAGAAATCGTAAAACATGGAAAGATGATGACAGTTTTGTCATGTGCCAGTTCATGCCTGGCATTGCTGGTACTGGCAATCGGAATTACTATGGTAAACAATTATGAAAAAATGCAGGCTATGGAGGTTGCAATTGTTGAACTGTCGACGTCATTGGAAGAAGAGGATACAGTTGTGCAGACAGCAGAAGTTCCAAAGGAAACTGTAGAAGCAGAGACGGACAAGGTGATTGTGCAGGAAACAACACCGGAGACGCCTGAAGCAGAAGAGCTTCAGCCGGATACAGAGCCTGTATGGAATCAAACCGCAGAAGCGGCAGTCAAAGAGCAGACATATGTCGTGAAAAAGGGAGATACCCTCATGCGAATCAGTATGGAGCATTATCAGACGCGAGATATGGTAGATGCGATCTGTGAGCTGAATCAGATAGATAATAAAGACATCATATTGTGTGGACAAAAAATTTTGCTTCCATAATAGGATTATGATATACTTAGTGAAAGTTGTGCAAAGGAAGATATCAAGTAAATGTCTCGTGCGAAAGCCTATTTCCAGAAGAAAGAGAATAATGAAAAAAACGAATTTCGTCAAAAACTGGTTCGACACAGACTGACGATATTTTACCGTGTGGTTTTGATTGTTTTAGTCATTGTGGCGGCTTCATTCGGGTTATATTATAATTATCAGAACATGGTATATACAAGCTATGAAGTGTTAAAAAGAGTAGAGTTTGAAGAAACGACGACAGCTTCCTATATGAATTATAACGGAAATATATTAAAGTTCAGCCAGGATGGAGCAACAGCCTTTACGATGGACAATGAGATGCTGTGGAACGAGACATATGAGATGCAAAATCCGATGGTGGATGTATCCGGTGAATATGTAGCGCTGGGTGATTATAAAGGAACTATGATTTATGTGATGAATACATCAGGCAAGTGTGGTGAGATAGACACTATGTTGTCAGTACAGAAGTTTTGTATATCTGCCAGCGGTATGGTTGCAGCTATTCTGGAGGATGGTGGAACGACATGGGTACGTGTATATAATTCATCAGGAGAAACCGTAGCGGATATTAAGACGACCATGGCCATCAGTGGATATCCATTCAACATTGCACTGTCAGATGACGGAATCAAGCTGGCAATCTCCTATTTATTCATAGATAGCGGAAAATTGACTACAACTGTAGGATTTTACAACTTCGGGTCAGTCGGGCAAAATGAAATAGATAACTTTGTGAGCGGATTCAGTTATTCCGATACGGTTGTACCATATGTTGATTTTGTAAATAATGCAACATCCATCGCAGTGGGCGATGATCGATTTGTGATTTATAATGGAAATCAGAAGCCGGACAGTAAGTTCGAGCAGCCTCTGACAGAAGAGGTAGAGAGTGTATTTCACGGAGATAAATATACAGGACTTGTTTTTCTGGAGGGAAGCAGTGAGGCAAAGTACAGGATAGATGTATATAATGAAGCAGGTAATCTTGTCTTTTCCAGAAAGTTCGATATGGAATATACCGATATTGTACTGCAGGGAGAACTGGTCATTATATATAACAGTTCTGAATGTTCTATATATAATATACAAGGCACAGAGAAGTTTGAGGGGACTTTTGATAAGTCTGTGCTGACTCTGATTCCTACAGACAGTATGACAAAATTCATACTGATATCAGGTAACAGAGCAGAGGAAATCAGATTGAAGTAAGATCTGCAAGGGGTCAAAAATGAATATTAATTTTTTACTGGCAGCAGTGATTGCAATTCTTGTAATCAGTGCAGTAAACGGGTATCGCAAGGGCTTTCTGCGAATAGCGATATCATTATTTAACATCATACTGGTGATATGTATTGTAACGGTCATTTCTCCATATGTCAGCAATTATCTGACCAACCATACGAAGGTCTATGACCATCTAAAGCAAAAGGTGGTAGAGGTATTTGCTGATAATAATGCACAGTATGACAATACAATAGAAGAAAATCAGATCAAAACAATAGAATCTTATGATCTGCCGGAGATCATCACCTCCTGCTTAATTAATAATAATACCTCGGAAGTATATCATGAACTGATGGTTACATTATTTGAAGAGTATGTAGCAGGATACCTTGCCAAAATGATCATCAATGCCATATCATTTATAGGCTGTTTTCTGATGCTGTGGATCTTTATCTGGTTTATCCTTTTTTCAGCGGATATTATAGCTCGGATTCCTATTATTAAAGGATTTAATAAACTGCTGGGTTTGTTTGCCGGACTGGTCAAGGGACTATTGATAGTATGGGTCGGGTTTTTTATAGCGATTATCTTCTTTGGTAATACGATCGGAAGTAAGATGCTCACCTCTATTAACAGCAGTGTCATATTAACATTACTCTTTAATAATAATTTGTTGGCAAAGTTCATAACAGGTCTGTAAGAGTTGTTTTGATAGGAAAGAATATCCATATATATTAGAAAATAGAGGTATCAGAATAGAAAAGATACAAGATATTGTGTCTTTTTTTATGTCATAAAAAATCTTTAAAAAAAGTGAATAAAAATGTTGACATTCTTTCGACACGATGATACTATATATAAGCCGCACATCGAAAGAACATTTTCGAGAAGTTGATTTTTGTCAGTAATAATCAGCGTTGCAGCAATAGCACCTTGAAAACTAAACAGTATAAACCAACCCTGAAAAATTCAAAAAAGCCGG
>JAUNSO010000116.1 GCA_030539165.1 bacterium | reverse complement strand
GGTGTACCGAATGCCATCAGAGGAATTGATGCACCGGATCCGTTGCCGTATCATGGCGGATTTGATAAAATAGGAGTAATACTAAGAATGCTCGGAGAAAAGTATCATGATCAGGCAATGCTGGAAGCAGCAGAGATATTTGGCAAGGGGGCACCTGTGATTGCACAGATCAAGGACGTGATCGTGGATTACATCACGGGCAGGGAAGACAGGACAGATGAGCTCCCTGCATTATATACAGAAGTTATGAACGTCAACAAAGCGGGATTTCAAAGATTGGAGGATTGCTAATATGGAAAAACTGGATTACAAGAAGGAATATAAGGACCTTTATATGCCGAAGACAAAACCGATGCTGATCGAGGTGCCGTCGATTAAGTTTATCATGATAGACGGTGAGGGTAATCCGAATACCTGTGAAGCTTATGCACAGGCAATGGAAATCATGTACGGACTGTCTTATGGAATCAAGATGAGTAAAATGAGTGGCAATGCACCGGAGGGCTACTTTGAATATGTCGTACCGCCGCTTGAGGGACTCTGGTGGGGCGATAATGTAGACTTTACCAGTATGGAAATCAAGGATAAGAATGCATTCTACTGGACATCCATGATTCGTCAGCCGGAATTCGTAACCGAAGAGGTTTTCGAACAGGCAAAGGAAGGACTTCATAAGAAGAAACCGGAGTTGGATTTGTCAATCGCACGCCTTGTAGACTGGAAGGAAGGTCTGTGTGCCCAGGTGATGCACCTCGGCCTCTTTGATGACGAGGGTCCTACCGTCAGAGGCTTGGAAGAATTCATCCATGAATCCGGATACCGTACCGACATCTCCGGTGACAGAAAGCACCACGAAATCTACCTCGGAGACCCCCGCAAAATCGCTCCCGAGAAACGCAAGACCGTCATCAGACACCCGATTGTGAAGCTGTGAAACAAAAATGAAATCATTTGTCTTAACTCATACAAAAAGCTGCCGTAAGGTAGCTTTTGCTGATTTTTGAAATTTTTAATTTTTGAAAAACAAATTAAATAACTTGCAAAACAAAGTGGTTATGATATAATATTATTGAGCCGTGGGAAGGCATGGGTAATGCCCTAATCCAAATATTCCATTTACGGGATTAAGAATGGTATAACCATTCTTTTTTTTTACCAATTAGGGGGTGTAGAATTGGCTAACGATAAACCTTTTACCGTGGAAGAACAGATTGATACGATGAAAAAATATGTGACATTCACAAAGAGAGCGAAAATGCGTGATTTTTTACAGTATTCTGGATATTTTCGTGCCAGTAGATACGGAAAGTATTTGTTATCATATACCAATATATTTGCGATGAAGCCGTCACAGGATGTGCTGTTTGCTTTGTATCAGTTTGACTTTGAATTGAGAAAGGTTATGTATGAAGCTTGTGCGAAAGCAGAAATTCAGATAAAGTCTGCGATTGCTAATGCGGTTTCATTGAAAACGGGTGATGCAGTATTTTATCTTAATCAACAGAATTATACACCAACGAGAAGTGAAAGAAATAAGTTTTACAGAAAAAAGAATGTTAAGTTTTTCAACAGTTTCTTTAGCGATATACAAGACAAAGAAGAAAAACTGCGAAAAGATGTATTAAAATATCCGGAACTGAAGGAATATAGAAATGGCGGTAAGAGAGCTGCAATGAATATTCCGAGCTGGGCGGCATTTTCATACCTTGAGTTTGGTACGATTGAGAATATTTATATGTATTTAAGAAGTGATTTGCGTAAGGAAGTTTTGTTATACAGTTATAGCCGCGGAAAATATGGTAAGAAGATAACGATGCAGATGGATACATGGCTGAATGGTGTGAGAACATTGCGAAATATCTGTGCCCACCACTCCAGACTTACAGGGATGCAGGAAGCCATTGTGTTGCCGGATGCGGAAGATGATACCGATATATTGCTGAATGGAGAGGATTTCTTTTCAAGACTGTATGCTCTGAAAAAAGTGATGAATATAAAAGACAGCGAAGAAATGAAAAGAAAGTTAAAGAAAATTATTGCAAGAGCTAAAGTTGATGTGTACCAGCTTGGCGTTCTGCCAGCAGATTGGGAAGATAAGTTTGACAGAATAAAGTATCTGTAAAGTACATAAAATAGAATGAGCCGTGGGAAGGCAAGGATTGTCTGCGAGTGCAGGCAATGCCCTCAATTCAAATATTCCATTAGCGGGACGGGCAGGTGTATATCATCTGTCCGTTTTTTATATAAAAAATCAATTTGATTTTGATGGGAGTGAGGATGACAGAATATGCATTCTACTGGACATCCATGATTCGTCAGCCGGAATTCGTAACCGGGGAGGTCTTCGAACAGGCAAA
>JAUNSO010000077.1 GCA_030539165.1 bacterium | reverse complement strand
ACAGACAGACTTGTAAAATAATGTTTAGTATAAAAGCACTTTCTGACAAGAATAATGAATTTGATTATTCTTGTCAGAAAGTGCTTTTTTGTACTCTGAAATTTATATAAATCATTCATCAATATCACAGGAGGAAAGATCATGAAAAAATACAACATTATGGAAACGCTCTTACAAGGAAAAAAACTAGATTTGTGTATCTGCAAAGAGAAGGATGATAATCAGGTCTATGGAATCTATGATAAGGAAGCCAGAAATCTTGTTGCAGTAGGGGAAAAGGAATATATATGCAAAATGTTTGATACGATAGAAAAACCGGATATTAAGAGTATTATGAAGATTTAGTTCGTGCGATATGCAAAATGATTACCAGGAGAAGCTTTATGGTCTGTGCCGCAAAGTAACGATGATAATAGGGATGTTCAGCAGCAGGTAAAAATGGTATGATGGGAAAAAGGAGGTGTTCATGTATATGAGAGCATTATTGATTGGCGGAACAGGAACAATCAGCACCGCAATATCCCGAAAGCTTGCTGAACAGGGACATGAACTTTACTTATTGAACAGAGGAACACGTAACTATGGATTACCGGATACCATTCATATGATTCAGGCAGACATCAACCAGGAAGAGGATGTACAAGCGAAACTGGGTGATATGACATTTGATGTGGTATGTGATTTCATTGGGTTTGTACCTGCCCACGTAGAACGTGATTTCAGATTATTTAACGGAAGAACGAAGCAGTATATGTACATCAGCTCTGCCTCGGCATATCATAAGCCGGTGATGGATTATAGGATTACAGAGGGAACAGCACTGTCGAATCCATACTGGGAGTATTCCCGTAATAAAATCGCATGTGAAGAATACCTGATGAAGCAGCATCGTGAGAATGGCTTTCCGGTTACCATTATCAGACCTTCACATACGTATAGTGAGAAATCAGTTCCTCTGGGAGCTCACGGAGATCATGGCAGCTACCAGATTCTGAAACGTATGTTAGAGGGCAAGCCGGTGATTATTCAGGGAGACGGAACCTCCCTATGGACGATAACCTTCAATACAGATTTTGCAGAAGGCTTTATCGGACTGATGCAGAATCCGCATGCAATTGGAGAAGCATTTCAGATTACCGGTGATGAGACACTGACGTGGAATCAGATCTATCAGATAGCGGCAGATGCGCTGGGCGTAGAATTAAAGCCCTATTATGTAGCTTCACAGTTCCTTGCGGATGCAGGACATTATGATTTTACAGGCGGATTGATAGGCGATAAGTCGAACAGCGTCGTATTCGATAATACAAAGTTAAAAAACGCAGTACCCGGATTCCGGACACATGTACGTGCGGAGGAAGGAATCAGAAAAGCAGTCGATTACATCCTCTCACACGAAGAGTGTCAGATGCTAGATCCTGAATTTGATGCATGGTGTGATGATGTGATTGAGACATTGGAAAATGCCAAGGCCTCCATACTGGAAAAATACCCGTTCTGAGGCTGGTCAGGGAGCGGTTTCTGCACCGATTGCACAGAAGACACCATCTATCAGCTCGCCAAACAGCATGGCACTCAGGTCTCCGGAATACATGAAGCAGTATGTATTGTTCTTATATTCGAATTCATAAATCTGATAGGGCTCGGTTTTGGGTGTCTTATGTGTGACGGTGATGGTTTCATCAGCGGAGTATTCTTCGGTTGATTCCGTCATCTCATCATATACACCGCAGATATCAGAATCAAATGTATCGGATTTGGCGGCACGAAGAGTACACTCTACAGTGGCGCCTTCTATATTCTCAACCTGATAAGTAAGCTCAGCAAGTTCATCACCGATGATATACATCTTGACATCTCCCACCAGATACTCTGGATTGATTGGAATTCCAAGCTTTGTATTAAAATCCTCAGCATTCGTGATTTCTACCATTGGATTAGGGATTTGTGCAGTTTCATCGGTTGAAGCGGGTGATTCTTTTTGTGCGCAGGCACACAGACTGCCACAGAGGGATAAAAGGCATATCATGGATATTATTTTCTTTAGATTTTTTCTCATATTTTTCCTCGTTTCTGATTGCAAATTTGTTAGTATCTATATATAATCATATCCGAAGAATAGAATCTATTCAAGAGAAACATGAATCACATCTTTTTCCGTTTCTGTATCAAACGGTACGATTATTTAGGAGGTCATGATGAACGGTAAAAGGGTGTTTTATTCAGAAGTGGCGTATGTATGTGGAATTGTGCTGCTGGCAGTTGGAACGGCTATGATGGAGCGGGCGGATTTTGGTATGTCTATGGTAGTGGCACCGGCCTATTTGCTCTATCTGCGTATCTCACAGAGCTTTCCGGCATTTTCTTTTGGAATGGCAGAATATTGTCTGCAGGCATTGTTATTGATTGTACTTGCGATTCTGACGCACAAAATAAAGCTGAAATATTTGTTCTCCTTCGGAACGGCGGTCTTTTACGGGTATACACTGGATCTTTCCATGAAGGTGATTGCGGTGATTCCTTCGGTTACGTTTGTGGGGAATGTTTTGTTTTATGTGCTTGGATTTGTCGGTTGTGCGATAGGGGTGTCTCTGCTGTTTCATACTTATATTTCACCGGAGGCATATGAATTATTTGTAAAGGAAATCTCGGCACGATACGGAACGAATATTAGTAAGACGAAGACAGTCTATGACTGCTGCAGCTGCCTGATTGCGGTGCTTCTGTCCTTTGTCTTTTTTGGATTCGGGCATTTTGAAGGTATTAAGATTGGAACGATTATATGCGCTGTCGTGAATGGCTCTTGTATTGGCATCTGCAGCAAGGTGTTTGAGTCCGGATTTGAATTCAAGGATGCATGGAAATTGAGAAAATATTTTGAATGACGTTATGAAGGTGTAAAAATGGCGAATCAGTATCGGATTATTGATGAAAAAAACTGGGACAGGGCAATGCACTGCATGATTTTCAGAAACAGTGTGGAACCTGCATTCTGTGTGACAATCGAAGCAGATATTACAAGGTATAAAGAGATGGTGAAGAGGCAGGGACTGTCATTTACAATGGCAATGGTGTATGCCGTCTGCAAGACTGCCAATGAGATAGAGGCATTCCGGTATCGCTTCATTGACGGCAGGGTGGTACTGTATGACCGCATTGATACAGCATTTACATACTTGAATGAAGAAACAGAATTATTTAAGGTGGTCAATGTCCCGTTCATAGAGAATCTGAAGGAGTATTGTGAACTGGCATCTAAAACTGCAAAAGAGCAGAAAGAGTATTTTACAGGACCTTTGGGCAACGATGTATTTCAGTGCTCTCCAATGCCATGGGTCACCTATACACATATTTCTCATACCAATTCAGGCAAGAAGGATAATGCCACACCGCTTTTCGACTGGGGTAAATATTACGAAAAGGATGGCAGGGTACTGATTCCTGTCTCTATTCAGGCGCACCATTCCTTTGTGGATGGAATCCATATAGGTCAATTTACCACAAAGCTGCAGGAGTTTTTGAACCAAGTATGAGGCAAAAATGCGGATTTCATTTTGTGCAGGAGGGTGTTTATCAATCAACTTCGCTGCAGCAGGAAATTCCGTCTTATGAATATTGCATGACAGGGCAGGAATGGTTAGAAAGAGTTTATACTGCTCCACAATGGTAAGTTAGGATGCCGAATCGGCAACTTAGTCGGAGCCTACTATACATATTTTCATGATTTGATACAATGCAAATGAACATCAATATGAAACATTGTGGAGGAAATCAAATGAAGAAGATAGTAAAAGGAATTCTGACCATCCTGCTTATGGCAGTTGTGTACATGATTGTGAATGGAATCGCATTCAGCGTCATGCCATTTACAGAATGGTTTAAAGAAAACAGTGCAGGTCAGAGCACGAATCTTGTATTAACACTTTTGTATATGCTGTGGATATCGGGAACGATGTATTTCATTGCGGAAAATGCAGCGTGCAAAGGCGGAAAGTTATATCTTGCAGTCATTGGGGGCGTGTTCTTTATACAGACCTTTATGACGCAGATTGAAACGATTATTTTCGGCAGTGCATTTACGGGACTTGGATTAAGGGATGTCCTTCTGATGGTTGTGGGAGACCTGCTCTCTATTTCAATTACAGGCTCGCTTATGATTCTGATTGTGAAAAGAAAGTACCAGGAATCGGAAGAGGGAACAGTCAGCATCGACTGGAAGCAGTTCTTCAAATATTTGCTGATCAATGGACTGATTTACATGGTGATTTACTTTGTGTTTGGGTATTTTGTGGCATGGAAGTCAGAAGAATTGAGAATTTTCTATTCAGGTTCGGGTGTAGATAACGGATTTCTGGACAGACTCTATGTGAATTTCAGAGACAGCGCGGCAATCTATCCGATTCAATATGTCAGAGGAATGCTCTTTACAGTCGGCGTTATTCCGTTTATGATGATAAAGTGGAAACACAAATATGATTTTCTGATTGCTGTCTGTGCTGTATTTCTATGTACGGCAATGGGATTGATGATTCCGAACTTCCTATTTCCGGATGCAGTCAGACTGAGACATTTTGTTGAAATGCTCAGTTCCATGACCTTATTTGGAGTGATTACAGCAACACTCATGGGACGGTGCAGAAAGCAGGATTAAAAAGGAGCTTCAATCATGGATTATGGCATGCCCTTTCTGATTGAGACAGAAACACAACAGAAGTGTATTGAATTATGCAGGCAGTTAGGGCTGCAGTTCATTGAGTGGAATATGAATTTTCCACAGTGTCAGCTGAGTCAATTGAATCCGGATTATTTGAATCAGGTGCGGGTGAAGGATGGAATCTATTTCACCATTCACCTGGATGAGAATCTGAATATCAGTGATTTTAATACGAGGGTTACAGAGGCATATTTAGCAACTGTTCGAGAGACGATTGCCCTTGCAAAGAAAATAGAAGCTCCGATTATCAACATGCATCTGGCAAAGGGGATTTTCATTACATTGCCGGACAAAAAGCGGTATCTGTTTGAAGAATACAGAGATTTCTATATGCAGAATATGCGTCATTTCCGTGACATTTGTGAGCGGGAAATCGGTGATTCTGGCGTTCGAATTTCGTTAGAGAATACAGGAGGCTTTCAGCCTTATGAGCAGGAAGCAATTGAACTGCTTCTGGAGAGACAATGCTTTGGTCTTACGTTGGATATTGGGCACAGCTATGTAGTGGGAGACTGCGACCTGCCCTTTTATGACAGGCACGGAGACAGACTGCTGCATATGCATGCGCATGATGCGAATGCCACACATAATCATCTGGCATTCGGAGATGGCGAGCTGAATCTTGAGAGTGCACTGATGCGGGCAAGAAAAGCCGGTGCACGGGTGGTGCTGGAGACGAAGACCATTGAGGCACTTACGAAGACGGTCGCATATCTGAGGGATAAGAGATTATGAATCAGGACTTTTTCAAGATGGCTGCTATTGAGAGCAGTCTGACAAAGAATCGGAATGTGAGAAGAAAGTGCATACAGCGAATCTGCCGATTATCTATTATCTTGTAATACTGGTGCTTCTCATTGTCAGATTGATTTTGCTTCAATAAATATACCTGTTTTTTCTTTTGAAAATGATATAGTAATTTATATTGCAGAATTTAGGTGAGGTACGAGAGATGGAATTGAAAACCATTACAGAAGAGGGCATGAGGGCAGTTGTGTCGTGGTGTCAGAATACGGATGCAGCATTTCTGCGCCAGTGGACTGGGAAGAATTATGAGTACCCAATTACAGTTGAGAAGATGAAGACACGATATGCAGGCGGAGCCAGAATGATGCAGTTTGAGCTAAACGGTGAGATTGTGGGTACGATTGAAATCCTGAGAGAGAATGAAGATACGAAGGCGGCATATGTCGGCTGCTTTCTGATGAACCCTGCACTATGCGGGAAGGGCTTGGGAACTGAAGCAATACAGATGGTGAAGACATATTGCAAAGAGAATGGGTATCAGGCAGTAGAACTGAGCGTGTATGATTATAATACAGGAGCATTGAAGTGCTATCAGAAGGCTGGCTTTGTAACCTATGACGAACAGGACTGCGGTGATTGTAAGGCACTTTATATGCGTGCATAAATTTCTTGTTGACAAAAACAATATTTTGTTCTATTCTTTAAATCATTAAGTGAAACCGTTGAGAAAGAGTAGTAGACTTTTACTGAAGTCAAAGAGAGCTGCAGGTGGTGGGATTGCAGTACATAGGTAATGGTTGAATGGACTTTCGAGGGTGACCTGAACTAATAGTAGGCGTCACCGGGACCCGAGCCCGTTATCAATTCGGCATGTATGATGGTACATGAAAGAGTGGACAATTTGTCAAAATGAGTGGTACCGCGATAATAAGAAATTATTAGCGTCTCAGATTAATATCTGAGGCGCTTTTTGTTCAGAATTTTCGTTATGGCCAGACGAAACAGCGGATCGCAAATGACAATCTCTTACGGTGAAAGTTTCACTTAACTAACACTAACTCAACTAAAAAAGGAGAAAGAGATTATGAAGAAGAAAGTATTAGCAGCAATGATGGTAGCAGTGATGACAATGGCAATGGTTACAGGATGTGGAAATGCGTCACATGCAACAACAGCAGAAACAACAAAGACAGAAACAGTAGAAGCCGAAACAGAATCAGCTGGCACTACATACAAGGTGGGAATTGTTCAATATGTAGATGATGCATCCCTGAACCAGATTGAAGCAGCGATTGAGAAAGAGCTTGATGCAAAAGCAGCAGAGCTCGGAGTTACATTTAATTATGCAGACTACACCTTTAACGGTCAGGCTGATTCGACCACAATCAACCAAATTGCAGCAGAGCTTGTTGCAGATCAGGTGGATGTGATTATTCCAATCGCAACACCGACCGCTATGATTATGCAGGCAGCAACAGAGGAAAATCAGATACCGGTTGTCTTCTCAGCTGTATCTGATCCGGTAAGCACCGGTCTTGTGGCAAGTATGGAAGCACCGGGAGCAAATGTTACAGGAACGAGTGATGCGCTTGATACAGAAGCAGTTATGAATCTGATTCTGGCAGCAAATCCTGATACTAAGACAGTTGGACTGCTCTACGATAAGGGTCAGGATTCTTCTACGACCGCAATTGCAGCAGCAAAGTCCTATTTAGAAGGCAAGGGAATCAGCTGTGTGGAGAAGACCGGAACGACAAATGATGAGATTTCATTAGCAGCAGATGCACTTGTGGCAGCAGGCGTGGATGCGGTATTTACACCGACAGATAATACAGTCATGACAGCAGAGCTTGCAATCTATGAGAAGTTTGCACAGGCAAATATTCCTCATTACGGCGGAGCTGATTCCTTCGCATTGAATGGTGCATTCTGTGGCTATGGTGTTAATTATGTAGAGCTTGGAACTGCCACAGCAGATATGGCTGTAGAGGTACTGACAGAAGGAAAGGTTCCAGCAGAGCTTGCAGTACGTACTCTGGATAACGGCATCGCAACCATCAATACAGAGACAGCAGCAGCAATGAATCTTGATTACAGTATGTTCAAGGATATGTGTGAGGATGTATTGGAAACAGTAACAGCTAAGGAATTTGAATAAAAGATAAAAGGAGTTTGATTGTATGACATCCATTTTCAGCCTGTCGATTGTCCAGAGTGCACTGGAATTAGGCTTCATCTATTCACTTGTGGCATTGGCATTATTTATCTCATTTTCTATATTGAATATCGCAGATCTTTCCACAGACGGATGCTTTACGCTGGGATGTGCAGTAGGCGCCATGGTGACCATGGCAGGACATCCGGTGTTGGCCCTGTTTGCGGCGATGCTGGCAGGTATTTGCTCAGGCTATGTAACGGCTTTTCTGCAGACGAAGATGGGTGTGGAATCCATTCTTGCAGGAATTATAGTCAATACCGGGCTCTATACCATCAACATTGCAGTGATGGGCTTTGCATCCAATGTCAATCTATTTGGCTGTGATACACTTTTCAGTATGGCGAAGGAATCGATAGGCGGAGAATGGTATAAGCTCCTGATTGTTGCAATCATCGTAGTGGTGATTGGTCTGATTTTGGCTTATTTCCTGAATACAAGGCTGGGGCTCTCCATTCGGGCCACAGGAGATAATGCGGATATGGTCAGGGCGTCCAGTATCAATCCCGGATTTACCATCACAGTTGGGCTTTGTGTATCAAACTCACTGACAGCTCTATCCGGTGGAATCTTAGCACAGTATCAGAAGTCCTGTGATATTAACCTTGGAACCGGAATGGTAACGATTGCTCTTGCCAGCTTAATCATTGGAGAAACATTGATTGGCAAAGGGTCTGTCATACGAAGACTGCTTGGGGTTGTCATCGGAAGCTGTCTATATCGTTTTATCGTAGCGCTTGCCCTTCGTCTGAACATTCCGGCAGAATGTCTGAAGCTTGTATCGGCAATCATTGTGGCAGTTGCAATCGCCTTCCCTTATTTGCAGAAGAAGGCTGCAGCACTGAAGCAGAGGAGGTGTAGTTAGATGTTAGAAATCAGTCATATCAGCAAGACCTTTAATCCTGATACAGTGAATGAGAAGAAGGCTTTGACGGATGTCAGTCTGACGCTTGCATCAGGTGATTTTGTTACCATAGTTGGAAGTAACGGAGCCGGTAAATCGACTCTGTTCAATGCAATTACAGGAAGCTTTATTGTGGATCAGGGCAAAATCATTCTGGATCACGAGGACATCACCTACCAGAAGGAATATATCAGGAGTCATTTCATAGGACATCTTTTCCAGGACCCGCTGAAGGGAACAGCACCACATATGACCATAGAAGAGAATCTGGCACTGGCTTATCTGCGTGCAGGCAGGAATTATAAATTCTTCAGTACAGTCAGCCAGGCGGAGAAGAAGACATTCCGAGAGAAGCTTGCGCTTCTTGAGATGGGGCTGGAAGACAGGATGAAGCAGCCTGTAGGACTTCTATCAGGAGGACAGAGACAGGTGCTAACACTTCTGATGGCGACGATGGTCACGCCCAAGATTCTGCTCCTGGATGAACATACAGCAGCTCTCGACCCGGAAACAGCAGAGAAAGTACTTTCCCTTACAAAAAGCATCATTGAAGAGAATCAGATTACCTGTCTCATGGTGACACACAACATGAAGCAGGCACTGGAACTCGGAAACCGTACACTGATGATGGATGCAGGCAATATTGTCCTGGATGTGAGCGGTGAAGAACGCACTCATATGACAATTGACGGGCTGCTGGAACAATTTCGTATTCAAGCAGGCAAGAGACTTGATAATGACAGGATATTGTTGTCGGTGTAGTGATGTCTATATCATAATAATGTCTGATGAAAAAATAATGAAAACAGTTGACTCTAGTATAGTGCGAGGGTTTATCCTTATGATATAATGAGCGTTAGCGAGCCGGAGCAAGCGCAGCTTGTTCAGAGCGAGCGGCGAATGTCGATCATGAACGAAGTTCATGATATGATGATATAAAGAAAGATGAGGATACAAATCATGAATCAACTGGAGTATAGTGATATACAGAAGACAATCTATCGTTCAACCTGCAGGAAGCCATTTATCATTGATGTTCCGGCAATGAATTTTCTGATGTTTGATGGAACAGGACATCCATCCGGGTCGGATTTTCAGACAGCCTGTGAAGCTCTTTATACTTTGTCCTACATCATTAAGTTTGACATTGCGCGCAAGCAGCTTGATACTGATTATAAGGTGAATCCCATGGAAGTGAAGTGGAACCTAGACAAATCAGGCGCAACCACCGCATTCACATGGACGATGATGATTATGCAGCCTGATTTTATAACACAGGATTATG
>JAUNSO010000019.1:14431-53317 GCA_030539165.1 bacterium | reverse complement strand
GAGGAAGCACCTGCAGCAGAAGAGGAAGCAGCACCTGCAGATGATACAGCAGCTGCAGCAGGTCAGGTATACTACCTGAACTTCAAACCTGAAGTAGATGAAATCTGGCAGAGCTTAGCAAAGCAGTACACAGAAGAGACAGGCGTTCCTGTTAAAGTTGTTACAGCAGCAAGCGGAACTTATGAGCAGACATTAATGTCAGAAGTAGCTAACGCTGATGCACCTACACTGTTCCAGATCAACGGACCTGTAGGATATCAGAACTGGAAAGATTACTGTGCAGATCTGAAAGACACAGACCTTTACAGCTGGTTGCTTGACAAGAGCCTTGCAGTTGAAGGCGAAGACGGTGGTGTATATGGTATCCCTTACGTAGTTGAAGGATACGGCATCATTTACAACAACGCAATCATGGACAAATATTTCGCAATGGACGGCGCTAAGGCAGCTTCCATAGACGAAATCAAGAACTTTGATACATTAAAGGCAGTTGTAGAAGATATGCAGTCTAAGGCAGCAGATCTTGGTATCGAAGGCGTATTCGCATCCACATCATTAACACCTGGTGAGGACTGGAGATGGCAGACACATCTTGCAAACGTACCTGTATACTATGAGTACAAGGACAAAGGAATCTCTGATACAGACGCTATTGAGTTCACATATTCAGACAACTACAAGAACATCTTTGATCTGTATATCAACAACTCATGCACAAAAGCAGGTCTCCTTGGAAGCAAGTCAGTTGATGACTCCATGGCAGAATTCGCACTTGGAAAAGCAGCTATGGTACAGAACGGTAACTGGGGCTGGGGACAGATCTCAGGCGTAGAAGGCAACACAGTAAAAGACACAGACGTTAAGTTCTTACCTATCTACACAGGCGTTAAGGGTGAGGAGTCACAGGGCCTTTGCACAGGTACAGAGAACTTCTTCTCAATCAACAGCCAGGCTAAGCCGGAAGATCAGGCAGCATCAATCGCATTCGTAGAGTGGTTATTCAGCTCAGATGCAGGTAAAGCAGCAGTTACAAACGACCTTGGATTCATCGCTCCTTTCAACACATTTGCTGATGATGAGAAGCCGACCGATCCTCTTGCACAGGAAGTTATCAAGTATATGGCAGACAGCTCATTAACAAGCGTAGCATGGAACTTCACATCATTCCCGAGCCAGACATTCAAGGATGACTTCGGAGCAGCTCTTCTGGAGTATGCATCAGGTTCTAAGGAATGGGAAGATGTTAAGCAGTTATTCATCGATGAGTGGGCATCAGAGAAGGCAGCAGCTGCTGCAGCTCAGGAATAAGTTTAAGAAACAAAGTAAGAATATTATGCTATAATATTTAGTGGGCAGTGGCTTTGCCTAGCCACTGCCCATATTTTAAGAAAAAACAGTTGTGTTATGAATAGGATGCACAGATATGATGTCTCTGGCATTCCGGGAGTCAGAAAAGGAGAGAGCGTATGCAGAAAACATTAAAGAAGTATTTCCCCATATTCGTGTTGCCGACGGTGATCGCATTTGCATTTGCATTTATTATACCGTTTGCTATGGGTCTGTATCTGTCATTCTGTAAGTTTAAAACCGTAACAAGTGCAAAATGGGTAGGGCTTAGCAATTACGCCCAGATTTTTGCCGATGATAAGTTCACCAATGCTTTCTGGTTTACATTGAAATTTGCGGCAGTTGCCATTGTATCCATCAATCTGCTGGCTTTTTTAATCGCATTGGCACTTACACAGAAAATAAAAGGAACCAACCTGTTCCGTACCGTATTTTTTATGCCGAATCTGATCGGCGGCATTATTCTGGGCTATATCTGGCAGTCCATGATCAATGCATTTCTTGTAAAGTATGAAACAACACTGGTTGCCAACGCGACCTATGGCTTCTGGGGATTGGTTGTACTCATGAACTGGCAGCTGATTGGTTATATGATGATCATCTATATTGCAGGACTTCAGAATGTTCCGCCGGATCTGATTGAGGCCGCCAAAATAGATGGTGCAACACCATGGCAGGTGTTACTGAATGTGAAGATTCCGATGGTTATGCCATCGATTACGATATGTTTATTCTTGACTGTATCAAACAGTTTCAAGCTGTTTGACCAGAACCTGGCTCTGACAGCAGGTGCTCCGAGTAATAAAACAGCAATGCTCGCACTTGATATCTACAATACCTTTTACGGACGTGTCGGTTTTGAGGGCGTAGGGCAGGCAAAAGCTGTACTGTTCTTTATCGTAGTAGCGGCAATTGCGTTGACTCAGTTGGTTGCTACCAGAAATAAGGAGGTGGAGCAATAATGAAAAAATCAGTTGCAAAGGGATTTTTAACTGTTATCATGCTGGTTGTAGCACTTGCATTTTTGGTTCCGATTTACTTTGTTGTTCTGAATTCCTTTAAAGGAAAGCTTTATATCAGTGATGACCCGTTTGCTCTGCCGACGGCAATGACATTCTCGGGTCTGACAAACTATATCAATGGTATCCAGAAGACCGGATTTTTCTCCGCATTCGGATGGTCATGCTTTATTACGATCCTGTCCGTGCTGGCAATCCTGCTCTTTACTTCTATGACGGCATACTATATTACAAGAGTAAAATCAAAGCTTACAAACGCTTTGTACTATATGTTTGTTTTTTCTATGATCGTTCCGTTCCAGATGGTCATGTTTACAATGACAAAGCTGGCGAATATGTGCAAGCTCAACAGCCCTCCGGGAATGGTACTCCTGTATCTTGGATTTGGAGCCGGACTTTCCGTATTCATGTTCTGCGGATTTGTGAAGTCTATTCCTATTGAAATCGAAGAGGCAGCAATGATTGACGGCTGCAATCCTCTCCAGACATTTTTCGGTGTGGTCATGCCGATTCTAAAGCCGACGGCCATTACAGTTTCCATACTGAATGCAATGTGGATCTGGAATGACTACCTGCTGCCGTATCTGGTTATTGGTCTGAGTACAGAATATAAAACCATTCCGGTCGTTGTACAGTATCTGGTTGGTTCTTACGGCGCAAAGGATATGGGAGCCATGATGGCGTTGCTGGTTCTTGCAATCATCCCGATCATTATATTCTATCTGGCTTGTCAGAAATACATCATTGAAGGTGTGGCAGCCGGAGCAGTCAAGGGTTAACAGAAACGGGAGGAGAGATTATGTCTACGAGAAAAAGCGGTGTTCTGTTACCGATTGCGAGTTTACCCGGCAAGTATGGGATTGGATCATTTTCAAAATATGCATATCAGTTTGTAGATCAGCTGAAGGAGGCAGGTCAGTCCTACTGGCAGCTGCTTCCGCTGGGTCCTACAGGCTATGGCGATTCACCATATCAGTCCTTTTCAACGTATGCAGGCAATCCGTATTTCATTGATCTGGAGACACTGATTGCAGAGGGGCTGTTGACAAAGACGGAATGTGACAGCTGTGATTTTGGGAAGAACGCAAGATATATTGATTACGAAAAGCTGTATTTATCCAGATTTAAGGTGCTTCATATCGCATACGAGAGAAGCGGCATCTCCAGAAAGAAAAAGTTTAAAGAGTTTATCAGTGAGAATGCCTACTGGCTTGATGATTATGCACTTTATATGGCAGTGAAAAATCACTTCGGAGGAGCCAGCTTTATCGAATGGGATGAGGATATCCGCGTCAGAAAGCCGGAAACCCTCGAAAAGTATCGAAAGAAATTTGCAAAGGAAATAGAGTTTTATCAGTTCCAGCAGTATAAATTCACAGAGCAGTGGACCAAACTGAAGAAGTATGCAAATGATCAGGGAATCAAAATCATCGGAGACATTCCGATTTATGTCGCATTTGACAGTGCAGATACATGGGCAGCGCCCAAGCTGTTTCAGTTTGATAAGGATAATATGCCGATTGCAGTTGCCGGATGTCCGCCCGACGCATTTTCAGCGACAGGACAGCTGTGGGGCAATCCTGTGTATGACTGGACTTATCATAAGAAGACTGGTTATGAGTGGTGGATCAGGAGAATCGGTTACTGCTTCAAATTGTATGATGTAGTGCGTGTGGATCATTTCAGAGGCTTCGATGAGTACTATGCAATCCCGTATGGTCATAAAACAGCCGAGAAAGGTAAATGGAAAAAGGGCCCCGGAATTGACATCTTTAAAGCACTTGCAGCCAAGCTGGGCAAGGTCGACATCATTGCGGAGGATCTCGGATATTTGACTCCCTCAGTCATAAAACTGGTCAAGGATACAGGCTATCCGGGTATGAAGGTGCTGCAGTTTGCCTTCGATTCACGTGAAGAGAGCGACTATCTGCCGCATAACTATACATCGAATTGCGTGGTATATACAGGAACACATGACAATAATACGATTCGCGGCTGGTATGATGAACTGTCCCGTCCGGATAAAAAATTGTCAGTTGCTTATATCAACAATTTTGATACACCGCCAAAGGAGATCAGCTGGGATTTTGTCAGACTGGCTCAGTCAAGTGTGGCAAAGCTGTGTATCATTCCGATACAGGATTATCTCTGTATGGGCTCTGAGGCACGGATCAATACCCCTTCTACACTGGGAGAGAACTGGAAATGGAGAATGTCCGAAAAGGATATTAACAAGAAATTGTTGAAGCGGGTATTTGAAATGACCAAATTATATGGTAGACTTTAAGTACTGAAACGGGGATGAGGATCATGGAAACGATTACAATCAAAGATATTGCCAGGATGTGCGGCGTTGGAGTGAGTACGGTATCGCGAGCCATGAACAACCATCCGGATATCAATGAAGAGACCAAGCAGAAGGTTATGGAAATCATAAGGGAGTATAACTATATTCCGAACAACAGTGCCAGAAACCTGAAACTGACAGAGTCAAATGCAATTGCGATACTGGTCAAGGGAATATCAAACCCGTTTTTTATGAAAATGATCAAGGTCATGGAGAAAGAAATACAGAATAAGAAGTATGCTTTGGTTCTGCACCATGTAGAAATGAATGAAGATGAAGTAGATGTTGCGCTGGAGTTGATCAAGGAGAAGCGTCTGCAGGGTATTATATTTCTGGGCGGTTATTTTTCACACACAAAGGAAAAGCTGGAACAGCTGCAGGTACCATTTGTGCTCAGTACGATTGCAATGTCTCAGAAAAAGCCAAGCGAGAGCTATTCATCTGTTTCAGTAGATGATACAAAGGAGAGCTATAAAATCGTAGATTATCTGTGCAAGCTGGGACATAAAAAGATAGCGACGATCGTGGCAAGCTCTTCTGACGAGAGTGTCGGCAATCTGAGACGAGAGGGATACAGACTGGCGCTGCATGATAATGCAATCAAGGTGGACGAGTCCATGATTTATGAGATGAATTATGAGCTGGATCCTTATACGATGGAGAACGGATATGCCGTTATGCAGGAGATTTTAAAACGTAAGGATCTGCCTACAGCTGTCTATGCGATCTCGGATACACTTGCGATTGGTGCATGTAAGGCAATTCTGGAGAGCGGGCGCAGGATTCCGGAGGATATATCGGTAGCCGGCTATGATGGAATTGATATGGCATATTTCTACAGCCCATCCATCACGACCATCAGACAGCCAATTGAGGAAATGGCACGGGAAACAGTCGAGGTTCTGTTTGATGTCATCCAGAATGAAGAGGAACACCAGCACAAGACCTTTGAAGGAAAGTTAATCATAGGAGAATCAACAAGAGAGATATAGAAGCATTTACAATGCTTCTATATCTCTCTTGTAAAGATCGTAGCCATGTTGCTATTGTGATAAGTCTGATCGTTGGTGACATCCTGACCGAACCAGTCGGGAGGAGTAAAGGCAAGTGCTTCTTCTTCTGATTCAAATTCCACCTCTGCAAGCTGCAGGGGAGCAAAGGGTTCTGCAAAGAGGTCGAGTTCTATCGTGTACTTGAGGTACGGGATCAGAACTCTTTTTTTTGTAATCACGTTTCCCTCAGCCTTGGGCTTTAGCTGCTCATAAGCCATGCGGTTTAACGGCAGATTGTACTCTTCACGAGCCATCAGTCCTTTTCCTTTGTAGGTCATGTAGTAACTGTCATCCTCCATGCGGACACGGATGACCGGGTCAGTACACAGATATGCCTGTTCGATCATGTGAAAGGGATAGGCGTCGATATCTGCGGGCAGATTTTTGATTAAAAATTTTCTTTCAATTTCCATGAACGGTTTCCTCCGGGTATCATAACGGTAAAATTGTTTTCAGTTCTATAGTAACATATTTTCAGACTGACTGCCATTTGTATTGTTTACATTTATTTGAAAATTATAAATCTCGAAACTTTACATTAGGATTTGGGACGGGTATAATAGAAGTCAGGATATACAAACAAAGGAGGACTACAAAATGGCAAACGCTAAAATTGAGATTTACAGGATGGGTGATGTGATTTTTAACCAAGGCGATAACGGAGATAAGATGTATGAAATCAATCACGGCCTGATCGGAATCTATGTCAATTACGGAACAGAAAATGAAAAATGCCTCGTGGAGCTGGGTGAGGGAAAATTCTTCGGAGAGATGGCAATGATCGAGGATATGCCTCGCAGTGCTACTGCAGTTGCTTTTCAGGAGACTGAACTGACAGTGATCACACAGCCTGAATTTGTCGGATATATTGCAGATCATTCTGATGTTGCCGTGTCTATTATGACGCAGCTGTCCGGCAGACTGCGTGCGCTGACCAATGACTATATGGACGTATGCAAGACCATGTCAGAGATTGTTGCAGAAGGAATGACGGCAAAGAAACCAAGTCTGTGGGAAAAAATGAAAAAGTATGCCGAGGATTATGACAGACTTTCCAATGATGCGTTTGTAAAAAGCGGATATGATGCATACTATATGATGGATCACTTCAGTATGTATTATTAAAATCATCTGCTGTGAATTGCAGCATGAAGGAGTCAATATGATTCAATGTCAGATCACCCGGAACTATGCAAAGAGATTTTTGGAGCTGGGATATCCGTGTGAGGTTATGGATGTGGCTTTTCCGGACTATAACGAAAAACTGATCCTGGAAGCCTACAGTGGCAGGACGATGAATTCCATGCATGCTGCATTTGTGGATATCAATTATGCCAGTAATGATGTGAAAATAAGAGAAATATCGCAAAAACGTGTAGAGATGTCCATTGAAACAGGAAAGAAACTCGGAGTGAAGAATGTGGTCGTGCATACCTGCTGCCATCCTGTGCTGGTCAATCAAAGTGTGATTGATATCTGGTGTGAGACATCCGCTGCCTATCTGGGGATGCTGGCAAAGCGGTATCGGGTAAAGATTTTTGTGGAAAACTCACTGGACATCAATCCGGATATTCTGAAGAGACTGATGGAACTCTCAGATCATGAGCTTTTGGGAGTCTGTCTGGATGTCGGACATGCCAATCTGTCGTCTGTACCGGTCAGTGTGTGGGTAGAGGAGCTGAAGCCCTACATCGGCTATATGCATTTAAATGATAATCACGGAGTGTATGATGATCATCTGCCAATCGGACAGGGAAATATTGACTGGTTTGGTCTACGCAAACAGATTCATCAGATGAAGGAAAGACCGATTGCGACAATAGAAGTTACCAAGCCGGAGGATTTTGAGATATCAGCCGCTTATCTGGAGGAGCTGAAATGAGCGACGAACGAAAGATCTATGAGCGTATTGTAAAGGACATGGCAGAAGGGGTCATTACCATCAGTGCAGATGGTATGACTACACTGGTTAACGAAGCCTGCAAGAGAATACTCGGCGTAGACGATTCTGTCATAGGAGTCAGCTTCGCACAGAGCTTTTTCGGGCGGGAAGAGAATGATGATTTCAACCAGACGATATTAAATGCAATCTACGATCATACGACAACACAGAGCAGTATCGTAGACTATGTTGTTGATGAGCAGAAGAAAAAATTATATGTGACGACTTCTTATCTAAAAGATACAGAATCAGCAGCAGATGTTATGGTATCACGGAAAAAGGATGATCAGAAATCTACATCCTCTGACCTTGAAAATAATGGAGTTGTAGTTGTCATTAATGACCTTTCAGAGTTGTATGAACTGAAGGATGCAGTCAAGGCGATGGAGCAGATCAAGGCGCTGAATGAGCAGCTGAAGCTTCGCAATGAACTGATTTCAGAGACCTTCGGACGGTATTTATCGGATGAAATTGTTGAAAAGCTGCTAAGTTCACCGGACGGGAGAAGACTCGGTGGAGACAAGCAGGAGGTTACAATTATTATGAGTGACATTCGCGGTTTTACGGCTATGAGCGAGATTATGCCGCCTGTGGAGCTTATGACGATGCTCAATCATTATCTGGCAGTGATGACCGAGATCATACAGAAGTATAAAGGAACCATTATTGAATTTATCGGAGATGCCATCTTTGCTATATTTGGAGCGCCGATTGAATGTGAAAACGGCGCAGAAAATGCAGTACGATGTGCAGTTGAGATGCAAAATGCCATGGAGGCGGTCAACCAGTACAATGAAGAGCAGGAATACCCTCATCTGGAAATGGGGATTGGTGTCAATACCGGTGAAGTGATTCTTGGCAATATAGGCAGCGAGAAGCGCGCCAAGTATGGTGTGGTCGGGCAGAATGTGAATCTGGCAGGACGCATTGAGGGCTATACAGTCGGAGGACAAGTGCTGGCTTCTGAGAGTACGACCCGTCAGATTGGATCGTTCGAGTATCGCAGTGTACATGAGATTTACCCAAAGGGTATCAAGATACCAATCAATGTCTATGATATTGCATCTGTCGGAGAACTGATGTGTCGTACAGATACAGATGAACTGGCAGCAGCAGAACCACCTGTTGAAATAGAAGTGCATGTGTTTGACGGCAAGTATGCAAGAGAAGAATCTACGATGTGTCATATTGTGGAAAAATCAAAGAAGCGTATGCGTTTGGATATACAGATGGAACTGTATACAAATATTAAGTTTCAATATGAAGGCACAGAGGTCATGGGCAAATTTATAGAAAATGATCTGATCCAGATTGTCACGGTGTGAGGAACACATAATAAGAACATCGGGTCAGAACGAAGGCTGAAAGGGAGGCGGTAACAGTATGGCAAAGGTTTATTTATTTTTGGCTGCGGGATTTGAGGAAATTGAGGCATTGACGGTGGTGGATATCCTGCGCCGGGATAAGATCGAGGTTGTGATGATATCTGTGGAGAATGAGGCGAATGTGACAGGTGCACATCAGATTACCGTAAAGGCGGATCTATCCTACGATGAAGCGGATTTCGAGGATGTGGATATGCTGATTCTGCCGGGCGGACCCGGACATACAATACTCGGTGAACATGCTGGACTGACAGAGAAGATCAAGGCATATAATCTTTCACGAAAGAGAATTGCGGCTATTTGCGCGGCACCAAGTATACTTGGGAAGCTGGGAGTCCTGATTGGAAAGAAGGCTGTTTGCTATCCTGGCTACGAGAAAGATTTGCAGGGCGCAAACGTACTGAAGGAAGAGGTCGTAACAGACGGCAATATTACAACAAGCCGCGGTGTCGGAACTGCCATACCATTTGCGCTGGAGTTAATCAAGCTGTTAGATTGTGAGACAGAGTCAGGTGCCATGAAGAGCAGGATTATCTACAGACAGTAAAACAAAACATCAGCAGCCTTGAGAACCTCTCAGGGCTGTTTCTGCGAGAATATTCTTTTTTATCCATTTCATGTCATATTATTTCTGAAATAATCCCAAACTATGAATATGTATGAACTACAAATATAAAAACTTTATGAAATGCGACAGACCTTGTAAATATGTCGGTTGATATTTATGGAGTCATCGCATATAATCGTCAATGGACAACATGGTGTCGGGTAATGTAAACGACATCTGAATGATATGGAAATGAGGAAATCTGGTATGCGATTGAGAAATGTAAAAGTAATAGGTTTGCTGTGCGCCATGGGAGTGATTTTCGGCGGCTGCAGCCAGAAGGAAGAAACGACGGAGTATGAAAACCTGCGGGTCAAGGAGGAGTCTCCTCAGATTGAGACGATTTCCAATACGGGAGAATTTATCGGAACAATTGCCACAGGAGATACGGTGTCTGTAGTGGCAAAGGCAGCCGGTGAGGTATTGGAAACCTATTTTGAAGAGGGCGATATCGTCAATGAAGGAGATCTGCTGTTTGAGGTGGATGATACACAGGCACAGCAGGCCATCAAGTCGGCTCAGGCGGCATATGCGCTCAGCAAGAGCAGCGCAGACAGAACGCTTGGCAGTTCACTGGATGCACAGGCGATCACGGCGACCTCTTCTTATAAGAATGCACAGATTGGTGTCGATAATGCTTACTATAATTACTATAATACATGTGATGCCATCGGAGATGCACGCAGAAGCATCGAGGATATGAAATCCTCCAAGGATGGTATGAACGGTCAGAAGGAAGAATTAAAAAAGCAGCTGGCAGCATTGATTGCAGTCAATCCAAATGATCCCAAGGTAGCAGAATTAAAGACTGCCATATCGGCATTGGAGACACAAATAGCGACCATAGATAAGTCGATTGTATCTACTGAGGCGACGAAATCGCAGTTGGAATCCAGTATCCATACCTATGAGAATGCAATTGCATCAGCCGAGGTCAGTGAAGCTGCAGCAACTGCCAACCTGAACCTGACCGTAACGAAGATCCTGTCGGAGGCTATGAGTACAGCATCTGCAACAGTCAATCAGGCACAGGTAGCGGTAGACAACGCCAGACAATCATTGGACAACTATAAGATCAAAGCACCGGTCAGTGGTGTGATTGAACAGATTAACGTGGAAAAATATGGAATTGCACAGGCGGGATCACCGGCCTATGTCATTACTACGGATGAAAATAAAATAGCCACATTTTATGTGAGTGAGAGCAATATCAATCATGTATCACTGGGACAGAAAATCAGTATCGAGTATGCGGATGCTGTTTATACCGGAGCAATCACAGAGATTGCAGACAGCATTGATACGGCTACCGGCATGTTTAAGGTCGAGGCTTCCGTTGATGGAGGCGGTGATGGTCTGTTTGCAGGATCCAGTGTCAAGATCATCCTGGAGACAGCCGTGGCAGAAAATGCAGTGACGATTCCCCTGGATGCTGTTTACTATGAGGATGAGCAGGCTTATGTATATATAGATGTCAACGGAGTCGCAACGAAGAGCTTTGTTGAGGTCGGTATTTATAATGAAGACAGAATCGCAGTTACGACAGGACTGACCGGAAATGAGAAAATCATCACATCATGGTCTGCAAGATTAAAGGATGGAGAGCAAGTAAATGGGGTTGACTAAATTATCATTAAAGCGTCCGGTATCCGTCATTGTCATCATTGCAGCCATCATCGTATTCGGAGTCGGCTCGATCTTCGGGCTCAACATGCAGCTGTCTCCGGATATGGAAATGCCGATGTTTATCGTTATGACCACTTATGTAGGGGTATCGCCGGAGGATATTGATGAACTGGTTTCACAGGAGATTGAAGAGGCCGGAGGTACTTTAAAGGGACTGAAAAATATACAGTCTTCATCAGCAGAGAGTATGTCCATGGTCATGTTCCAGTATGAATACGGAACCGATATGGACGATGCGTATATGGATCTGCTGGAGGCTTTGAATGAAAATGCAAATAAGCTGCCAAGCGGAGCCGGAACGCCACGTATCATCGAGCTGAATATCAATGCAATACCGACAGTCATGATTTCTGCATCTGCAGACGGAGATATCGACTTACTGAACTATGTGGAAAATGATGTCGTACCAGAGCTGGAGCGTATCACAGATGTTGCTGAGGTAGAAGTATCCGGTGGTAAGGAGGCATATGTCAGTGTTTCCTTAAATCCACAGAAGATGGCTCAGTACGGGCTATCCATGAGTACCATTGTGACCTATATCAATGCCGCCAATTTTAATATGCCGGTTGGTACTGCCATTCAGGGCAATCAGTCCATGAATGTCAGCATCAGTGCAGAATATAATACGATAGAACAGCTGCGTTCCATCCCGATTACAACAGGAAAAGGAACGGTTATTCAGCTGTCTGATGTAGCGGATATCAGAAACAATTATGAAAAATCAACCTCTCTCAGCCGGTACAACGGACTGGATAATGTGACCATCAGTATCACCAAACGTCAGAGCGCCGGTGATGTTGCGGTGGCAAATGATGTAAAGGCAGTTATTGAGAAACTGAAAACAGAGGATTCGGGAGCGAACTTCCTGATCATATCTGATACCAGTGAGGATGTTAAGGATTCGCTGAAAGCAGTAGCGGATACACTGCTGCTGGGTATGGGACTATCTATGCTGATCCTGTTCCTGTTTTTTGGAGATATCAAAGGAAGTCTGATTGTCGGCTGTTCTATGCCGATTTCCATATTGATTACGTTTATCCTGATGAAGCTGATGGGTTTTTCGCTGAATGTTGTTACAATGGGCGGTCTGGTCATCGGCGTCGGCATGATGGTGGACAACTCGATCGTTGTATTGGAGAGCTGCTTCCGTAAAAAAGATGACGGACTGGATTATCGTGAGGCAGCAGAGGAAGGAACCAGATTTGTTCTGAATTCCATCGTTGCGTCAACGACCACTACAGTAGCCGTATTCTTGCCGATCAGCCTGACAAAGGGTCTATCCGGTCAGATGTTCGGACCATTGGGATTTACCATTGTATTTTCACTGCTGGCATCTTTGGTATCAGCTATCACGCTGGTGCCGTTGTTCTTCTCCCGTTATCGGCCGAGGGAGAGAAAGGATACCATTGTTACAAGAGCACTGGACAGAATCTCGACACGTTATTCCAAGATGCTGCGAGGAGTCCTGCATCATAAAAAACTGGCTGTCTTGATTGCGATTATTCTGCTTGTACTATCCGGGTTTGGGGCATCACTATTAAATATGGAGCTGATGCCGACAACCGATCAGGGACAGATCGCATTTCAGATCACAGGCAGACCGGGACTGGCACTGGAGAAGTATGACCGGCTGCTGCAGAGTCTGGAATCAATGGTTGCCAGCAATCCGGATGTAGAGTCCTATAATGTCACAGCAGACAGCTCAGGAGCGACAGCTGCTGTCAATGTTTTCCTGAAGAAGGACAGAGAAAAGGAAACCTGGGAGACAGCCGAGTCATGGACACTCGCCATGAAGGGGATAGCCGGATTTGATATCTCTGTGGAGGAAGTGACGAGCGATATGGGAAGCATGGGCGCTCTTGGCAGCAGTGGAACGAAGATTACCCTGATGGGCAGTGATATGGAGGATCTGAAGGAAGCCTCTCTTATGGTAGAGGATATCATGAAGGATACGCCGGGCATCATTGATGTGACATCAACCGCCTATACAAGCGGCAGCAAAGCAAAGCTGGTCATTGATCCGCTGAAGGCAGCCTCTGTAGGATTTACCCCGGCAGGAGTGGCGCAGGAGGTCAATCACGCACTCAGTGGTGTGGACACGATAGAAATTACGAATCAGAAGAAGCTATATACAGTTACGGTAGAATATCCGGATGAACTGTACGAGGATGTGGCGTCTTTAAAGAATCTGGTTTTGCAGGCACCTACAGGGAAGAAGGTATTGCTTTCCGATATCGCGGAGTTTGTATATACTGACAGTCCGGAGCAGCTGACCAGATATAACGGGAGATATAGTGTAGACATAACAGGTACTACATTAAAGGATTCTAAATTCGATGCACAGGACAGTGTGGATGCAAGAGCAGAAGGCTGTCTGTTTCCCGGAGATGTGGCAATCGGTTCGACAACACAGACAGAAATGATGACAGAGGAATTTTCCAGCCTTGGAACATCTATTATCGTTGCAGTCCTGCTGGTGCTGATGATTATGGCGATGCAGTTTGAATCAGTCCGTTTCTCTTTGATGGTTATGTGGTGTATACCGTTCAGTCTGGTCGGATCCGTTGGCCTGATGCTGTTATCAGGAACGACGCTGACCATGGTGTCTATGATGGGTCTGCTGATGTTAGTCGGTACAGTTGTTAATAATGGTATTTTATTTGTAGATACAGCAAATCAGCTGCGAACGGATTATGAACGCGAGGATGCTCTGGTCGAGACCGGCCGTATCCGTCTTCGTCCGATTCTGATGACCAGTCTGACGACAATCTTAGCTATGGTGCCGATGTCACTCGGAATCGGAGAAGGAACAGAGATGATGCAGAGCATGGGCGTGGTAATCATCGGCGGTTTTGTGGCATCGACAGTCCTGACACTATTCCTGATCCCGGTATTTTACACACTGATGGATCAGGTCAACAGCGGTGAACGCAGATTATTTAAGGGGCCGAAAAAACATGCAAAAAAAACCGGAACTGACAGAACAGACGAAACGTAATCTTGCAGAAGCATTTCTGAATATTTATGACGAGAAAGATATCTCCCGGATATCAGTCAAGGAAATAGCAGAGCATGCAGGGTATAACAGAAGTACATTTTATTCTTATTTTGATAATGTACAGGATGTGCTGGACTATGTGGTGGATTCTCTATTCGAACAGGCAAAGAAAATCGGCGAATTTCACATGGAGCATAAAGAGTGCAGTGCAGCAGGCAGGACTGCAGATCTGACTGATTTGAGTCCGGATGAAGACTTTGTGAGATTTTATAAAGAAAACAGCAAGGTGCTGACCATTATGTTTCATAAGGTCAGAACCCCGATCTTTACGCAGAGGCTGCGTGAGTGGATCCAGCCGGAGTGTGAACAGTTTCTGAACAGTCTGCCTGAAAAGGAAAGGCTGGAGATGACCTATGTGCTGGAGTATCATATCAGCGGTCTGTTTGCGATTCTTGCCAAGTGGTATAAGGAGGAGAAGAACCTGACAATTAATGAGGTCTGGAATCTGATTGCACGCATCAATAATCAGGGAACCCTGAGCATCATGCGAGAAGTATTGATGAAAAACAAATAAAATGAATGAATAATTTACCAACATAATAATTTGGTTATTTCACATAATAGTACCAAGATAAGTGATGAAAACCGTTGTGTATCGAGGAACGACTTAGATAAGCGACGAGAAGTAGTCGCTTATCTATCAAATAGAGTGAGTAATCAATAAAACTCAATGATTATGGAGGTGAAAAGAATGGCAGCAAATAAGAATGGATCAAATAGAATGCAGGTACCTGAGGCAAAGGCAGCTATGGATAAGTTCAAGACAGAGGTAGCTTCAGAACTCGGTGTAAACCTGAAAGAGGGCTACAATGGTGATCTGACATCCAAGGAAGCCGGCTCTATCGGTGGCGAGATGGTTCGTCAGATGATCGCCAAGCAGGAAAGCCAGATGAAATAGCCGGATAAAATGGCAGAGCCATTTTGCCGGCAGTGAAAAAATCAAAGATTTTTTCACCCCACCACAGAGTGGTAAATCTAAATAACCCAAGAGCTCCCGTCACCAATTCAGGTTACGGGAGCTCTTTATACTCCTCCTTGCCAATTTCCAAAAAAATGTTATACTAAAATATAAGCAGACATATGATACAGCCTGTGATGCCGACCATGACTTGAATCACCAGTCATCATGCTCAGCTTCATCAGCCTGATATCTGCCGTATTACATCATATCAGTTTTTCTAACACAAAGGATTTCCTGAGGACAAGAAAAAGTGCAGAACCAGTATTGTATCTATTGATGCGCCTTTCAGGTTGATTCCGGAAAAGACGCATTTTTTATTGCAGTGAAGTACTCCTGTGAACAATATCGTTCCTCACTTGAAATCCATCCGGAAAGGAGGATACAATCTTTGGAAGAGAGAGTTGCCATCATTGGAATTTTTATTCATCGTCCCGAAGCCGCTGTCAAGGTCAATGAAATCCTGCATACATATGCAGACGTGATCGTCGGGCGCATGGGAATCCCGTATCGGGAAAAGTCTATCAATATCATTTCCGTGATCATGAATGCGACGGCAAATGAAATAAGCTCTATTGCCGGAAAGCTCGGCAGACTGGATGGCATTACAGTCAAGTCCATGCAGGCAGATCTGCAGACAAATCAGTAGCTGCAGAACATTTCGCTTATGAACCCAAACAATGAAATCATTCAATTATGAAAGTGAGGAACACAACATATGAAAATTACAACAAAACAAATTACAATCACGGCGTTAATGCTTGCCATCTGTATCGTCAGCCAGTTTTTTAAGAACACAAGTGTATTTATCACAGGGCCGATCGTTAATGCATGTCTGATCATTGCGGGGCTGGGTGCGGGAATGTATGCCGGTATTATCCTCTCTGTGATTACGCCGCTGACGGCTTTCTGGATCACAGGAAGTCCCATTATGGCGGCTGTCCCGGCGATTATCCCATGTGTGATGGTCGGCAACATCATTATTGTCGTTTGCAGCTGTCTTTTCTATCAGAAGATGAAAAATAAGGCAGGTCTGCCTGTTGGACTGGTGGTTGGTTCCGTGGCAAAGGCACTGTTTATGGGTGTGGTCATTTCCATGATTTTGATCCCGATGATGCTGCCGGAGAAGATGCTGCCGAAGATGGCAGTGTTTCAGATGACGTTCTCAGTATATCAGCTGATCACAGCACTGATCGGAAGCCTGCTGACATGGCTGATCTGGCTGCGTCTGGAGAAGGTTGTGAAGGAAGAAGCATAAGGACTGGAATGATCTCTTGACACATCATGCATGGTATGATAATATTCGGATATAGTTAAGAATATGTGATTTATAGTCGGCATAAATCAAATTAAAGTGTACATGCAGAAGGGGTGTGGTGATATGTCATTTGATGAGAACAGAAGAAGGGAAATCATACTGTATATGCTTGAAATGGTATCTGCAGACCGTTCTGATATCATCAGGCATATCACTGAGCAGTTCGGGATATCGACTACATCTGTCAAGCGATATCTTGCAAAATGTGTTGATGACCGGATTTTGCAGGAGGAGAAAACGGCTGAATGTGGTTATCGTCTGTGTTCTGAAATCACGAAATATGAGTGTACCCTGCAGGATGATACACCGGAAGAGGACCAGATCTATTTTGACAGAATCTCACCACTGCTGACCATGCTGCCGGATACGGTTCAGGATATCTGGGCTTATACCTGTATGGAGATACTGAATAATGCCATTGAGCATTCGGGAGGTTCTAAACTGTCAGTCACAATCAAACAGAATTATCTGTATACAGAGGTTGTGATCACGGATGACGGGATTGGAGCCTTTGAGAATGTCAGAAGGTACATGCAGAGAGAGCTGTCAAGAGAAATCTGTTTTGAAGATGCTGTGATGGAGCTGTATAAAGGAAAACTGACGACTGCGGCAGCAAACCATTCAGGCGAGGGTATTTTCTTCTCTTCCAGAATGATGGATCAATTCCTGTTAAGCGCCAACGGAACTGTTTATATCCAGTATGCA
Organism: bacterium; assembly: GCA_030539165.1. Taxonomy (GTDB): domain Bacteria; phylum Bacillota; class Clostridia; order Lachnospirales; family Lachnospiraceae; genus JAAYYM01. The sequence continues at coordinate 35,893 of JAUNSO010000019.1, read as the reverse complement.
GACCGTGAGAGATTGCTGAACAACAGGCTGCTTGCCTATTATCAAAAGCTGAATCATATCGGAACGATGGTCAGTATGCGGCTTTCCAATTTCAGTACACGGGATTCGCGGGATGTATTTAACCTGTATGCAGATGCAGAGAAGGGCTTCGTGAAAACTTCCATACCTGTCAGTGATGCCTGCCGGACGACAAAAGTCATTGCCAGATCGCAGGCCCGCAGACTGGTACGCAGGCTGGAGGAGTTTGAAGAAGCGGTACTGGATTTCTCGGAGGTGGATTTCTGCGGACAGGGATTTGCTGATGAGGTCTTTCGTGTATTTCACAATGCACATCCTGAGACAAAACTGACTGTAATCCATGCAAATCAGGACGTAGAAAGGATGATTCGGCATGTCGGATTCAGATAAAATCTTTTACAGGTGACAGATGTCAGATAAATATAAAAATACTGGTATTTTACGAATCCCTATGCTATAATGTTACAATGACTGTAAGCATGGGGATTTGTTGCATTTTCCCGTGTATATAATATTAAGGAGGATTTATCAATGGGTTTACAGGTAGAAAAATTAGAAAAGAACATGGCGAAGCTTACGATCGAGGCTTCAGCAGAGGAACTCGGCAAAGCAATCGAGAAAGCTTACCAGAAAAATAAAGGCAAGATGAGCATTCCCGGCTTCAGAAAGGGTAAAGTGCCTCAGCAGATGCTCGAGAAGATGTACGGAGCAGAGATTTTTTATGAGGATGCAGCCAATATCCTGATTCCGGATGCATATGAGAAGGCACTGGCAGAGGAAAAGGAGCTTGAGATTGTATCACAGCCGAAGATTGATGTTGTTCAGCTGGAGAAGGGCAAGCCGTTTATCTTTACAGCAGAGGTAGCATTAAAGCCGGAGGTTGCACTTGGTAAGTATAAGGGTGTATCCGTAGAGAAGATGGATACAGAAGCAACTGATGAAGAAGTCATGGCGGAGATCAATAAAGAGAGAGAAAGCAATGGCAGAACCATCAGTGTAGAAGACCGTGCAGTTCAGGACGGCGATATGACAGTGATTGATTTCGAAGGATTTACGGATGGAGTTGCATTTGACGGCGGTAAGGGTGAGAATTATCCTCTGACCATCGGTTCCAACGCATTTATCCCCGGTTTTGAGGCACAGCTGATCGGTGCGAAATTAAATGAAGAGCTGGAAGTCAACGTGACCTTCCCTGAGGAATATCAGGCAGAGGAACTGGCAGGCAAGCCGGCTATGTTCAAGGTGACGGTTAAGGAAATCAAAGAGAAGGAGCTTCCGGAGCTGGATGATGAATTCGCAAGTGAAGTATCTGAGTTTGATACATTAGAAGAGTACAAGGCAGATGTTAAGAAGAACATCGGAGAAAGAAAAGAGAAGGAAGCCAAGAACAAGAAGGAAGATGCGGTCATCGAGGCTATCATCGCAGATTCTAAGATGGACATTCCTGAGCCGATGCTGACGACACAGACGAGACAGATGGCTGAAGACTATGCGCAGAGACTGCAGCAGCAGGGACTTTCTCTTGAGCAGTACTTCCAGTTTACAGGTCTGACAGGAGAGAAATTCCTGGAGCAGATGAAGCCGGCAGCAGAGAAACGCATCCAGAGCAGACTGGTACTCGAAGCAATCGTAAAGGCTGAGGATATCAAGGTAACAGATGAAGAATATGAAGCAGAACTGGCCAAGATGGCAGAAAACTATCAGATGGAGCTGGATAAGCTGAAAGACATCGTTGGTGACTATGAGAAGGAACAGATCAATACCGATATCGCCATCCAGAAAGCAGTAGATCTGATCGTAACAGAGGCGAAGGAAAGCAAGGCAGCCAAGAAAGCCGCTCCGAAGAAGGACAGCGAAGCAAAAGAGAAGGAAGAAAAAAAGCCTGCCAAGAAAGCAGCAAAGAAAGAAGACTAATCAGATACAGACAAGAAAGAAGGAATTTGCATGAGTTTAGTACCTTATGTCATTGAACAGACGAGTCGTGGAGAACGCTCTTACGATATCTATTCAAGATTATTAAAAGAGAGAATTATTTTTTTAGGTGAAGAAGTAACGGATACAGTTGCAAGCGTCGTTGTTGCACAGCTGCTGTTTCTTGAGGCGGAGGATCCGGAAAAGGATATCCATCTCTATATCAACAGCCCGGGCGGCTCTGTCAGTGCAGGCTTTGCTATTTATGACACCATGAATTACATCAAGTGTGATGTATCTACTATGTGTCTCGGTATGGCAGCCAGCTTTGGTGCATTTTTGCTGGCAGGCGGTACAAAGGGCAAGAGACTAGCTCTTCCGAATGCAGAGATCATGATCCATCAGCCGTTAGGCGGTGCAAAGGGTCAGGAAACAGAGATCCAGATCGCAGCAGCACATATGGCTAAGACAAAGGCTCTGTTAAATAAAATATTGGCAGAGAACACAGGAAAATCAGTCGAGGAGATCGCTCAGGCAACAGACAGAGATAACTGGATGTCTGCTCAGGAAGCGCTTGATTACGGCCTGATCGACAGTGTAGTGACAAACAGAGGGGTAGAAAAGTAAGATATGATGTCAAGTAAGGGAAATGACGACAAGATAAGATGTTCCTTTTGCAATAAGACTCAGGATCAGGTTCGCAAGCTGATTGCTGGACCGAACGGTGCATATATCTGTGATGAATGCGTGGATATTTGTATGGATATCATTGAAGAGGAGTATGAACAGGACGAGCATCCTGAGAAGGAGATGGATATCAATCTTCTCAAACCGCAGGAGATCAAAGAATTCCTCGATGATTATGTGATAGGACAGGATGTAGCCAAGAAGGTGCTGTCTGTGGCTGTTTATAATCATTATAAAAGAGTCACGGCAGGAAAGGATCTGGATGTAGAGCTGCAGAAGAGCAATATTATCATGCTGGGACCTACGGGCTGCGGCAAGACATTATTGGCACAGACGCTGGCCAAGATCATCAATGTTCCTTTTGCAATCGCAGATGCGACGGCACTGACAGAAGCCGGATATGTGGGCGAAGATGTAGAGAACATCCTGTTAAAGATCATTCAGGCAGCAGACTATGATATCGAGCGTGCACAGTACGGTATCATTTATATCGACGAGATAGACAAGATTACCCGTAAGGGAGAGAATGTCTCCATCACCCGTGACGTATCCGGTGAAGGTGTGCAGCAGGCACTTTTGAAGATATTGGAGGGAACGGTTGCCAGTGTTCCGCCCCAGGGCGGCAGAAAGCATCCGCATCAGGAGCTGATCCAGATTGATACAACCAATATCCTGTTTATCTGTGGCGGTGCGTTTGAGGGTCTGGACAAGATTATTGAGTCAAGACTGGATAAGAAGTCTATCGGATTCAATGCTGAGATTAAGGATAAGAAGCTGACTGAGATTGGCGTGCTTTTGCAGCAGGTCATGCCGGAGGATCTGACCAAGTTTGGTCTGATTCCGGAGTTTGTCGGACGTGTACCCATCAATGTATCATTAGAGGCACTGGATCGGGACGCACTGATCCGTATCCTGAAGGAACCGAAAAATGCGATCACAAAGCAATATAAGAAAATGTTTGAGATGGATGATGTCACATTATCCTTTGAACCGGAGGCAATCGAACTGATTGCGGAAAAGGCCCTCAAGAGAAAAACAGGCGCCAGAGGCCTTCGCTCGATCATGGAGAAGCTGATGCTGGATCTGATGTATGAGATTCCCTCAGACGATTCTATTGAAAGCTGTGTCATCACAAAAGAGACAGTGGAGGGGACAAGCGGCCCCTTGATCGTGCATGAAGAAAGAATGAAAGAAGCAAAGTAATCATATAAAATGATATGCCAGCGCCACCTTTACGGTGGCGCTATGTCTATATGGAGGGATCAGGCATGAGAAGTATGAAAAAGACATTGCCGGCAGTTGCATTACGTGGTCTGACCATCATGCCGGGTATGATCGTACATTTTGATATCGACAGAGACAAATCAATCCATGCAGTAGAGAGAGCCATGGTGAAGGATCAGATCCTGTTTCTGGTGAAGCAGAGACAGGCAGAGGTAGTGGAGCCTGTATTGGAGGATTTGCATCCGGTCGGCACGATTGCCCAGATCAAACAGGTATTAAAGCTGCCGAACCATATCGTACGCGTGCTGGTTGAGGCACAGATGAGAGCAGAGCTGCTTTCTGTGGAAGATGATGATACATGTCTGGTCACTTCGGTGAGAACCTACGGAAAGCCAAAGACAGAGCTTGATGAAACTGAAAAGATGGCAATGATCAGTACGCTGAAGGATCTGATGGCGCAGTATCTGAAGTTTAATCCGCGTATGGGGAAGACAATTGAACGCCAGTTTGAGGAGACCAAAGATATCGGAACGCTGGCAGACTTTATTTCCATCAATTTGCCGATGGATGCAGATACCAGGCAGACGCTGTTAGAGGCAGTTGATGAGAAGGATCGATTCAATGAGCTGATCACAGTCCTGATGAATGATCTGGAGATCATGAATATCAGAAAGGGCATTCAGGATCAGGTCAAGGAACGTGTCGAGAAGAATCAAAAGGAGTATGTACTGCGGGAACAGCTGCAGTATATCAGGTCAGAACTGGGCGAAGACAATGCACTGTCGGATGCAGACCGGTATGAGGAGCTGCTGAAGAAGCTGCGTGCTCCGGCAGAAGTAAAAGAAAAGCTGGAAAAGGAAATCTCGAGATTCAGACAGATCTCTACAAATTCATCAGAAAGTGCAGTGTCACGCGGATATATCGAGACACTGTTAGATATGCCGTGGAGCAAGGTATCCAAGGATAATAAGGATATCCGCAATGCCGAAAAGATACTGGATGAGGATCATTATGGTCTGGAAAAGGTCAAGGAGAGGATGCTGGAGTTTCTGGCGGTCCGTAATCTGACCAAGAAGGGCAACAGCCCGATCATCTGTCTGGTAGGACCTCCGGGTACAGGCAAGACATCAATAGCCAAGTCAGTAGCAAGAGCACTGGGTAAGAAGTATGTGCGTATCTCACTGGGCGGTGTACGTGATGAGGCAGAGATCAGGGGTCACAGAAAGACCTATGTCGGCGCTATGCCCGGGCGTATTGCGACCGGACTCAGGCATGCCGGAGTCAAGAATCCCTTGATTCTGTTAGATGAGATTGATAAAATGAGCAAGGATTATAAGGGTGACACGGCATCTGCCCTGCTGGAGGTACTGGATTCTGAACAAAATGAGAAGTTCCGTGATCATTATATAGAGGTTCCGATTGATCTGTCTGAGGTTCTGTTTATTGCAACGGCCAACTCTGTCGCTGATATCCCAAGACCGCTGTTAGACAGAATGGAGCTGATCGAGGTTACCAGCTACACTGAAAATGAGAAGGTACATATCGCCAAGGAACATCTGTTGAAAAAGCAGATGGAACGGCACGGAATCAAGCCGGGACAGCTGGTGATACAGGATAAAGCACTGGAGCATATTGCAAGAGGCTATACAAGGGAAGCCGGTGTCAGACAGCTGGAGCGCAAGATTGGCGAGATCTGCCGCAAGACTGCAAGAGAAATCTGGCAGAACCACAAAAAACAGGTACGTGTCACAGAGAGTAATCTGGAGAAATTCCTCGGTAAGGAAAGATACCAGTATGATATGGCGAATGAAACAGATGAGATTGGTATCGTCAGAGGACTGGCATGGACCAGTGTAGGCGGGGATACCCTGCAGATCGAGGTCAATATCATGCCGGGTAAGGGAGAACTGCTGCTGACGGGACAGCTCGGAGATGTGATGAAGGAGTCTGCCCAGACCGGTATCAGCTATATCCGTTCGATCAGTCCGCAGTATAAAATAGCAGGTGATTATTTTAAGAAACATGATTTTCACATTCATATTCCACAGGGCTCTGTTCCGAAGGATGGACCCAGTGCCGGTATTACGATGGCAACAGCACTTTTCTCAGCCATCACTGAAAAGCCGGTAAAGGCAAGCGTGGCTATGACGGGCGAGATTACATTAAGAGGCCGTGTACTGCCGATTGGCGGTTTGAAGGAGAAGATACTGGCTGCAAAAAATGCCGGGATTAAAACGGTACTTGTACCAAAGAAGAATGAACGTGATATTGAAGAAATCTCGAATGAAATCAAGCAGGGACTGAATATTGTCTATGTGGAAACAATGAATGACGTGATAAAGGAAGCATTATGAAGATCAGAAATGTAAATCTGGAAACGGTATGTGGCATCACCAGTACGTTTCCTGAAAATGAATATCCGGAGATCGCCTTTGCCGGCAAAAGTAATGTGGGAAAATCCTCGCTGATCAACGCTTTGATGAACAGAAAAGCGCTTGCCAGGACTTCAGCCCAGCCGGGAAAGACCCAGACAGTTAATTTCTACAGGATCGATGCGATCGCTGACCAGCCGTCAGATTCAGGAGAGACAAAAAAGTACGATCTGTATTTTGTGGATCTTCCCGGGTATGGGTATGCCAAGGCTTCGGCCACCAGTGTAGATCAATGGGGGAAAATGATTGAACGATATCTGCATACTTCAAAACAGCTGAAGGCTGTATTTTTGCTGATAGATATCAGACATGATCCGTCTGCGAATGACTGCAGCATGTATGAATGGATCCTGCATAACGGATACAGTCCGATCATTATAGCCACAAAGGCTGATAAGATCAATCGAAGCCAGTTGTCAAAACAGATCAAGGTCATCAGAACGAAACTGGCAGTGGAGAGCGGTACGATCATCATTCCGTTTTCAGCTGTTTCAAAACAAGGGAGAGATGAAATCTATGAAACCATCGACGAAGTACTGGAAGATCGCACTTAATATTATTACCATGATCATAGCCATTCTTTTCTGCTTTTTCCTGCTTCCGAAGATCATTGTGTTTTTTATGCCTTTTGTGATTGGCGGTATCATTGCATTGATTGCAAATCCAATGGTCAAATTTCTGGAAAAAAGGATCAAGATTGTCAGACGGGCAGGCTCTGCCGTTGTCATTGTACTGACCATTGCGCTCGTCGTACTTTTGGGCTATGTCGTGATTTCCATGCTGATAGAACAGATCGTGGGATTTGCAGGAAATCTGCCGGATCTGTGGCAGAACGTATCTGATACGATGGCTGAACTGTCAAAGAGCTATGACCGATATGTTGCCAGGATGCCTGAAGCGGTCAGAAACTGGCTGACAGATATGTTTTCCGGATTCAATGACAATACGACATCATTTGTACAGGGACTGGGTACACCGATGGCGGAGGCAGCAACCGGATTTGCAAAGAATTTCCCTCTGGTGGTACTGGGGATCATTATGGCAGTTCTGTCTGCATATTTTTTTGTTGCGGAAAAGGAATATATGCTTCAGATCATCAGAAAAATGGTGCCGGATTCTTTGATCAGCCGTTGGGATCTTGTTTATGGGGCCATGAGAGATGCCGTTGGCGGGTATTTCAGAGCACAGTTCAAGATCATGGGTGTTGTATTTATTATATTACTCGTCGGTATGACGATACTGGGAGTAGACTATGCGATATTGTTAGCTTTGCTGATTGCTTTTCTGGATTTTCTTCCGTTTTTCGGAACAGGAGCCGTGATGTGGCCCTGGGCGCTTTATCAGCTACTTGAGCGAAACTACAGAATGGCTCTGGGGCTGATGATCATATGGGGAGTCAGCCAATTGATCAGACAGCTGATCCAGCCTAAGCTGGTGGGCGATTCTATAGGACTGGAGCCGATCCCGACTTTATTTTTGCTGTATATCGGATTTCAGTTTGGAGGAGCCTTTGGTTTGATCGTAGCAGTGCCGATTGGTATGATCATTCTGAGTCTGTATCGCGCAGGAATGTTCAGCAATTTTGTAAAAAGTGTCAGGATACTGGTACATGATGCCAGTGCATTCAGAAGAATCAGTGATGAGGAGACACAAAAAGAGCTGGGCGAGGATGAGGAAATAAAGTAATTTACCGACGGGGGTGGTAACAGATGGTTACATTATTGGCAAAATGGTTCATACCGGACAGAGAGAACATCAAGAGTCCCGGAGTACGGCAGGCATATGGCATGCTGTGCGGAGCTGTCGGTATTGGATTTAATATCATCTTATTTATGATTAAATTTTTTGCAGGTATGATCAGCGGATCCATCGCCATCACAGCTGATGCATTTAATAATCTGTCGGATGCGGGATCCTCTATCGTAACACTGGTAGGCTTTAAAATGGCCGGTCAGGAGGCTGACAGTGATCATCCCTTCGGACATGGCAGGATCGAATACATCACCGGATTTATTGTGTCGGTGGTTATTGTGGTGATGGGGCTTGAGCTTGGAAAGTCCTCAGTTGATAAGATCATACATCCGGAGGATATCGTATTTCAGCCAATTATGGTTGCGATACTGGTCATCTCTGTTCTGGTGAAAATCTATATGAATTACTATAATCGTAAAATAGCAGATCAACTGAACTCTGCCAGCATCCGTGCAACCGCCACGGACTCATTGAGTGACAGCATCGCGACTACGTTCGTTTTAGTCGGAATCCTGATTTCCGTAACGACAGGGCTGCAGCTGGATGGATATTTTGGATTGCTGGTAGCATTATTTATCTTAAAGGCGGGCATCGGTGCGGCGATTGAGACTTTAAATCCGTTACTGGGACAGCCGCCGGAAAAAGAGTATGTCGAGAGCATCGAGGAGTATGTGATGTCTCATCCGGATATCGTGGGCGTACATGATCTGGTGGTGCATGATTACGGTCCGGGACGCAGGATGATTTCTTTACATACAGAAGTGCCGGCTTCAGGCGATATACTGGAGCTGCATGACACGATTGATAATATTGAACGCGAACTGCGGGAGAAGATGGGCTGTGAAGCGGTGATCCATATGGATCCGGTCGAGACGGATAATGAACAGGTACTGGAAATGAAGCAAAAGGTAGCGGCACTGATGAAGAAAATCGGAGAAGATGTATCCATTCATGACTTTCGGATGGTGAGCGGACCGACCCATACCAATCTGATCTTTGACATTGTAGTCCCTTTTGCGGATAAAAAATCAGAGGCAGAGGTCAAGGAAGAGGTAGACCGTCTGGTTTCTACATTGGGAAAGCAGTACTTTGCAGTTGTGGATGTAGATAAGGCTTACGTAGTATAAAATAGATATCGGGAAGGTTTATATGAAAATAGCATATCTGGGATATGATATTTTAATTGAATGTCTAAAAATGATCAGAAAACAGGGTCATGAGATCATAAAAATCTTTACTGTTCCGTCAGGAGATCGCTATGATCTGAATGATCAGATACTTGTATTTGGAGCGGATTTTTCTATTCCTGTTGTGACAGAACGGATCAGCAGTGAAGATATGGATCAATTGCTGTCAGAGGGATGTGAGCTGCTGATCTGTGCAGGATACCCATATCGGATTCCGGTTCTGACACAGATACGCGCCATCAACATCCATCCGGAGCTATTACCACGCGGAAGAGGGAGCTGGCCGATGCCGGTCACGATACTGCGTCATTTTGAGCAAAGTGGTGTGACCATTCACAAGCTGTCAGAGGAATTTGATGCCGGAGATATTCTGTCACAAGTCTCATATGATATAGAAGAAAGAGAAACACTGGTTACACTGACCGATAAAATACAGAAAACAGCAGTCCGTATGCTGCAGGACTGTCTTGGAGATTTCGAGCGGATTTATCAGCATGCGGTGCCTCAGGCTTCGGGAAAGGCAGAGTACTGGGCAGATCCTTCCGGACAGGAACGAATCGTCACTTTACAGATGAGCGCAGAAGAAACAGACCGGAGACTGCGGGCTTTTGCCGGCTATGGATGTTTACTGCAGACAGAGACAGGGGCAGTTCCGATCGATCTGGTACAGTATCGCGAGATCCGGATCTCTGATATGGAAGAGATCAATCGTATCAGAGAGTTATATCATAATACATTTTCAGCCTATACCTTTCCGTGTATCTACTGCTGGAAACAGCTGCAGAATCTGAGTATTTATATAGAGGAGGACTGGTTCAGCGTCAAATGTGATGGTGATGAGTATTATTATCCATGCGGCAATCCTGACAAGACAGAGGTATTCCTGAAGACCATGGAATATACGCAGAAATCATTTCGTTTAGGATACATTCAAAAGGATGAGGCAGCAGGGCTTGCAGACAGACATCCGGAATTGGATTGTACAGAGGACAGGGACAATTTTGACTATATCGTGCCGATGAAGCAGTTTGCAGAGCTGGAGGGCAAGCACTATCGTACAATTCGTAAGGAAATCCATCAGTTCGAGAGAAGCGGAGTGTTGGAGACGGAAGAAATCAATGAGGAGAATGTACATATCGTAGAGCAGATTGCTATAGAATGGAGCAGGGAAGCTGCAGGAAATAGCGATTACGCGGATACGATTGCGGAGGAAAGTGCCGTCAGGCATTATGCAAGGCTCAATATGACTGGGATCTTGGCCAAGAAGGATGGAGTCTATTTTGGATTTGTGATGGGAACGCCGATCGATGGGCATACAGTTGATGTACACTTTGCAAAATGCATTGATACAAGCCCCGGAGCGGATTTTTACTGCAAGCAGATGTTCTGCAGACAATTTATGGATCGATATGAGTTTATGAATATGGAAGAAGACATGGGCAATGAGGGAATACGGACGAGAAAGCTGTTGTTTCGACCAACCTCCCTGACAGAAGTATGTATTGCTGAATATCATAAACAGGATGGGGTACAGCATGGATAAAGACACAGGACACAGTATAGAAAATCAGATATTTTTAAGAAAGTCTTTTTTACGTTTTTTTGTACCTTCCGTATTATCATCACTGGCATTAGCAGTCGGTGGTCTAGGAGACTGTCTGTTTGTGGGATCACAGATTGGCACGGATGGACTGATTGTGATAGGCTTTGGCGCGCCGGTGTATGCTCTGTACAGTCTGATCAGTATCGGTATCTCTACAGGAGCTTCCATTCACTATTCGAAGGCGCTGAGTGAAGGGGATCAACAGAAAGGTAGAGAAATCTTTCAGAATACGCTGTTGTTTATTTTTCTGATTATCCTGACGCTGTCTGTTCTTGGCATCATTTTCAGACCAACTGTACTGCATTTGCTAGGAGTCAGGGATACAAGTCCTGTTTATCCTCTGATGTATGAATACATTTCTGTACAGCTCGGGACAGCTCCTCTTATTTTTATGCAGGCACCTTTTTACTATTTTGTACATTGTGATAATAATCCGAAGCTTGCGGCAATCGCACTGGTCAGTGCGAATGTAACGGATGTTGTGATGAATTACATACTGATTGTAATCTTGAAGGTGGGGATCCTTGGATCTATTTATTCTACAATCTGCGCGGCGGTCATTACGATTTCCCTGTGTATGTTTCATTTGCTCTCAAAGAAGACGGTACTGGGCTTTGGACGATCCAGAGTCTGCTTTCGGCATGTGACAGACGGTATAAAAACCGGGTATGCAACCAATGCACAGTATGCATATCAGTTTATCGTGATCTTAACATTTAACCAGCTGCTGATGAGAACATGGGGAGAGAACGGAGTTGCCTGTCTGGATGTTGTGACAAATATCGGTGCGGTTGTGGTTGCCGTAATTGAGGGAGTAGGACTGACGCTGCAGCCGATGATTGCGACCTTTTATGGTGAGAGAAATAAGAAAAATATCAAAAATACACTGCGTTACACCTATCTGTGGGGAGGCGCAGTCTGTGCACTTCTGCTGCTTCTGATCATTTACTTTGCACCATGGTACTGCCCTGTCTTTGGACTGGCAGAGGGGGATGTCCTGGAGGGCGGCATATGGGCCATTCGTGTGTTTATGCTGAGCATTCCTGTGACATTTACTGTTTCGGTATTTTCCTATTTCTATCAGACGATTGAGAAGGAGCGCCTGTCTTATTTACTGATTCTGATCTCAGAGGCGATCGGAAGACTTTTGTTTGGAACACTGTTGATCCGTTTTGGATTTCATAGCTTCTGGTGGTGTTATTTGTGCAGTGAATTATTGACGTTGCTGATACTGGTGTGTTATTGTTTATCTAAGAAATCATTTTTGTTTTTGGATTTTAAAGAGGCGGTATTTACGGCATTTTTGTCAAGCAAAAGCGAGGAACTGTCGCAGGTTACAGAACAGATCCAGAATTTCTGCGAAGAACAGGGTGCATCCATCAAACAGTCTTATTTTGTGACCATGGTGGTAGATGAGATCAGCAGTGCAATTTTTATGCGGCAGACCAAGCAGGCTATTTATATTCAGCTGACAGTAGTGAAGGAGAACGAGGAGACTTTTGTTCTGCACATCCGCGATAATAATCAAAATGATTACAATCCGTTTGACACGGATACGTCAGATCTTCATAGCGAAGCAGAGAATGAAAATGCAATCGGCATGAAGCTTGTAGAGAGTAAGGCAAAAGAATTTTTCTATAGACAATACAGTGGTTTTAATACACTTGTGATCAAGATATAGAGGAGAAGATGTAAATGAAGTTTTCATTGAGGACCAAAACTACATTGGGCATCGTGTTGTTTGCGTTAGTGTTAAGTACAGTCGCGATTGTATTTAGTTATCTGACCTATATGCGTACCATGAATGAGCATTACTATGAGATGGGATCGAATGTTGTAGAGACGGTTGCCAGTCAGTTCACGCCGGAAGAACTGGATGCATTGTATATTGACGGCATCAGTGACGAGCAGGCCAAGGAACTCATGAATACTCCGGAGTATTTGGCCAAACAGGATTTCATAAGAGATATGGGTGCCGCAAATGATGTAAAATATCTGTATGTTGTAAGACCACTGGAGCAGGGTGCTTATTATATGTTTGATGCGGATCCGGACTCAGAAACAATGTGTCCGCTAGGATATATTGAAGCGTATTATCCCGGTAATTTTAGTAATAACAAAGAGGCGTTTTTATCAGGCAGGATGGTAGAGCCGATTATCTCCAATCAAACATTCGGATGGCTGTTGTCTGCATTTTATCCGATTACACTGGATGGCAAGATGGTGGCTTATGTCTGCGCAGATATATCCATGGATCAGGTCATGACAGACAGAGCAAAGTTTTTGAAAACGATTGTACTCATTTTGGCAACGATTACGGTAGTATTTATGCTGCTGTATCTGTGGCTGGTCAATGGCATGATCGTACGACCGATTAACCAGCTGTCAGTAGAAACGGCGAGGTTTGTTGCCGCCAAAAACGGGGCAGATGGTATCGGAGAGGAGATCAGGCAGTTTGAGATTCATACCGGCGATGAAATAGAGAACCTGGCAGACGCCATTAAGACGATGGAAGAGGATATTGACCGCTACATAGAGAATCTGACACAGGTCACTGCCGAGAAGGAAAGAATCGGTGCGGAGTTAAATGTAGCAACACAGATTCAGGCATCTATGCTGCCATCTATCTTCCCACCGTTCCCGACGCGTGACGAATTTGATCTATATGCAACCATGAACCCGGCCAAGGAGGTCGGTGGCGACTTCTATGACTTCTTCCTGACAGATGAGGATCATCTGGTCATTGTGATAGCAGATGTATCCGGTAAGGGGGTTCCGGCTGCACTCTTTATGGTCATTGCGAAGACACTGATCAAGAACCAGATGCAGGTAGAAAAGGATCCGCAGGAAGTATTTAATAAGGTCAATCTGCAGTTATGTGAGAATAATGAAGCAGGCATGTTTGTCACTGCATGGATGGGTGTGCTGGAGATATCAACCGGCAGCTTTACATATGTCAATGCGGGTCATAATCCACCACTGCTGAAACGGGCGGACGGAGCGTTTGAATATCTGAGCATGAAGCCCGGATTTGTGCTGGCTGGATTTGATGAGGTAAGGTATCAACAGACAGAACTGCAGCTGTATACCGGAGACATACTGTATCTGTATACAGATGGTGTGGTGGAAGCAACGGATACTCACAGTGAACTGTATGGTGACAGCAGGCTTCAGGCAGTACTGAATCAGAATCGGGATAAGAGCGCCACGGAGCTGTTAAAAGCAGTGAAAAAGGATGTGGATTCGTTTGTTGGAGAGGCAGTACAGTTTGATGATATGACGATGCTCGGATTGAGAATTGTGCGTGAAAACCAATAGATTTTAGGACTTAAAAAAGTTTTTTTGATTGACAGACAAAAAATAAATGTTATACTTTTTTTATATTAAGGCAAAGGGGCAATGAAATGTCCCTTTTTTGCTTAATAGAGGAAATTGTTTACATAATGAAAGAGGAGGACACAGTTATGAAAAAGATTTTAAGTCTGTTATTAACAGGCGCAATGGTTCTGTCACTGACAGCCTGCGGATCACAAGCAGCAGCTCCCGCAGCTGATGCAGCAGCACCGGCAGCAGAGGAGGCAGCTACAGAGGAAGCAGCTCCCGCAGAGGACGCAGCAGCAGAGGAGGCAGCTCCCGCAGCAGCACCGTCAGATTTTAAGGTTGGTGTGATTTTAGTTGGTGATGAGAATGAAGGCTATACATATGCTCATATCGAGGGTATCAAAAAGGCAATGGAGACTCTTGGTCTGACAGATGATCAGGTAATCTGGAAATATTCTATCGCAGAAGATGCTACATGCTATGATTCAGCAATGGATCTGGTTGATTCAGGCTGTACTGTTATTTTTTCAAACAGCTATGGTCATCAGACTTATATGCAGCAGGCAGCAGCTGAGGTTCCGGATGTAACATTTGTTTCTATGACAGGTGATACTGCTTCTATCAGTGGACTTTCTAACTTCTGTAATGCATTTACAAATGTATATGAGTCTCGTTATGTATCAGGTGTGGTTGCAGGTATGAAGATTGCTGAGTTGGATGAACTCGGAGAGATTCCTGCTACAGGCTATGATGCAGACGGCAATGTTAAGGTTGGTTATGTAGGTGCTTATCCTTATGCAGAGGTTGTTTCAGGCTATACAGCATTCTTCCTCGGTATCCAGAGTGTATTCGAGAAGGTATCCATGGAAGTATCTTATACAAACTCATGGTTTGACATCACAGCAGAGGGTGAGGCAGCTAAGGCACTGATGTCTGACGGTTGTGTCATCATCGGACAGCATGCAGACTCTACAGGCGCTCCGGCAGCAGTACAGGCAGCACTTGATGCAGGCGAAGTTCACTACAGTGTTGGTTATAATGTAGACATGCTCTCAGTAGCTCCGGATGCAGCTCTTACAAGTGCTACGAATAACTGGGCAGTTTATTACACATATGCAATCGGTGCAGCTATGAACGGTGAGAAGATCGATCAGAACTGGGCTAAGGGCTATGCTGATGATGCAGTTGCAATTACAGCTCTCGGTGCATCCTGCGCAGAGGGAACAGCAGAGAAGGTTGCAGAGGCAGAGGCAGCTATCAAGGACGGTTCACTGCATGTATTCGATGCAAGCAAGTTCACTGTAGACGGCAAAAACCTTACAGAGTATGTAGTAGATCTGACAGGTAACTTTGAGACAACAGATGATGGAGACAAGAATGCGATCATGGATGGTTACTTCCATGAGTCAGAGTTCAGATCAGCTCCTTCATTTGATATCCGTATCGACGGTATCAAAGAACTGAACTAGTTTACTCAATAAAATATTTGAAAAAACTTCGAAAAGGAAGCCCTTAGGACTTCCTTTTCTTTTATTTTTACGATATGATAGAAAAAGAGTATCTGAACGTATGGGCACGAAAGGAGAACATCAATGGAGTCTGGAATTGCGGTGGAGATGAAGAATATTACCAAGACCTTTGGTGAAGTAGTGGCAAATAGTAATGTGAGTATGGATATCAGAAAAGGTGAGATTTTATCTTTGCTCGGGGAAAATGGCAGCGGAAAGACGACGTTGATGAATATGCTGTCGGGTATCTATTATCCGGACAGTGGCGTGATCTGTGTGGATGGAAAGCCAGTCTCCATCACCTCGCCGAAGACGGCGTATGACCATGGAATCGGAATGATCCATCAGCATTTCAAGCTGGTCGATCTGTTTACTGCGACAGAGAATGTTGTGCTGGGGTTAAAGGAAAAAGGAAAGCTCGATCATAAAGTAATCGCAGCAAAAATAAAAGAAATTTGTGATAAATACGGATTCGAGCTGGATCCTAACCAGAAGGTATATAACATGTCTGTTTCCCAGAAGCAGACGTTAGAGATCATAAAGGTACTGTATCGCGGAGCAGACATTTTGATTCTGGATGAGCCGACAGCTGTACTGACTCCTCAGGAAACGGAAAAGCTGTTTACTGTCATCCGGAATATGAAAAACAACGGCAAAGCCATCGTCATCATAACACATAAGCTTCATGAGGTGTTGTCCGTATCAGACAGGGTAACGGTACTTCGTAAAGGTGAATACATAGGAACGGTCAATACAAAGGATGCGACAGAGACTTCCCTGACGGAAATGATGGTCGGTAAAAAGGTCGCGTTAAACATTGACAGACCGGAACCGGTCAATCCGAAGAAGAGGCTGGAAATCAAGAATGTCAGCTGCTATAACAAGGATGGGGTACTGGCACTGGATCATGTCAGCTTTGAGGCATACAGTGGAGAAATCCTTGGCATTGCAGGTATTTCCGGGTGTGGACAAAAGGAACTGCTGGAGTCGATTGCAGGTCTACAGAATGTAGAAGAGGGCAGCAGCATCCTATATTATGTTCCGGATACGGATCAGATCCATGAGCTGGTTGGCGAGACACCCAAGAAGATCAAGGAAGAGGGAGTAGCATTATCCTTTGTTCCCGAGGATCGTCTGGGTATGGGCCTTGTCGGTTCTATGGGTATGGTAGGTAATATGATGCTCAAGGATTACAGCAAAGGAAAATCATTTTTCCTGAATCATAAAGATCCCAAACAGAAGGCAGAGCATGTGCGGGAAGAACTAGAGGTCATAACGCCTGATCTGACAACGCCCGTTAAGACACTTTCCGGTGGAAATGTGCAGAAGGTGCTGGTGGGTCGTGAAATCGATGCAAACCCGACCGTTCTGATGACGGCATATGCAGTCCGCGGACTGGATATCAATACATCCTATACCATCTATGGACTGATGAATGAACAGAAGAAAAAGGGCGTCGCAGTCATCTATGTCGGCGAGGATCTGGATGTACTTCTGGAGCTGTCAGACCGTATACTGGTTCTCTGCGGAGGCAAGGTAAACGGGATACTGGACGGCAGAAAGACGACCAAGGAAGAGGTTGGACTATTAATGACACAGATGAAGGCAGGTGCAGACAATGAGTAAAGAAGACAACGCGGTACGGGAGCCGTTTATGAGAATTGCAAAGCGTGGCTCGACCTCCATGAAAAGAGCAATCGGTGTCCGTCTGACCGGTATCATACTTGCCCTGATTGTCAGTGCACTGTTTATCTACTTTGTAACCGGTCTGGATCCGTTAGCGGTTTATGGAGCCATGTTCCAGGGAGCATTCGGCGGAGCGTCAGCCGCAGCTGCTGCCAGAAGAAGCTGGATCACGATTCGCGATACGATGTTCCTGTTAACGATAGCAGTAGCATTGGCACCGGCATTTAAGATGCGATTCTGGAATATCGGAGCAGAGGGTCAGGTACTTATGGGTGGCATTGCGACTGCAGGCTGTATGATTTATCTCGGAGACAAACTGCCGACAGGACTGCTGCTACTGGTCATGTTTCTTTCCAGCTGTATTTCAGGAGCAGTCTGGGGACTGATTCCTGCAATCTTCAAATCGAAATGGAATACAAATGAGACATTATTTACATTGATGATGAACTATGTGGCTATGCAGCTGACCTCCTATTGTGTGGCACTGTGGGAGAATCCGTTTGGCTCCAACTCCGTGGGCATTATCAATCAGAATACGATGGCAGGCTGGTTTCCGGCTATCGCAGGTAAGACCTATCTGCTGAATGTATTGATTACGCTGGTGATCACCGTGGGTATGTTCTTTTATATGACAAAGAGCAAGCATGGATATGAGATCAGTGTTGTCGGTGAATCACAGGAAACTGCCAAATATGCAGGTATCAGTACCAAGAAAGTCATTATCAGAACCATGCTGATATCAGGCGCTATCTGCGGCCTGGCCGGTTTCATGGGAGTAGCCGGAATTGATCATACGATTTCTACGAATACTGTAGGCGGACGTGGGTTTACGGCAATCATCGTGGCATGGCTTGCAAAGTTCAATACATTTACTATGATATTAATCTCAGCACTGCTGGTTTTTCTGAATCGTGGCGCTGCGGAAATCGCATCACAGTTTTCGCTGAATGAATTTGCATCTGATATTATTTCCGGTATCATTTTGTTCTTTATCTTAGGAAGTGAGTTCTTCTGCAATTATAAAGTCATCTTTCAGCACAAGAACGATCAGGAGGGAAAATAGTATGGATCAATTAATATCTTTGATACAGGCAGCCGTCATTTTCGGAACGGTCATTATGTTCGGCTGTGTAGGAGAGATTTTTACTGAGAAAGCGGGTATCTTGAATCTGGGTGTTCCCGGAATCATGTATCTGGGAGGAATCAGTTCACTGGCAGGTGCTTTTTTCTACGAGCAAAATGCAGAGAATCCAAATCGGTTCATGTGTCTTTTGATTTCGTTTCTATGTGCATTTCTGGCGGCGGCACTCGGAGGACTGATCTTTGGCTTTTTGACGATCACGCTTCGGGCCAATCAGAATGTTACCGGTCTGACACTGACCATTTTTGGCTCAGGAATCGCAAATTTCTTTGGCGGTTCGCTGAACAAGCTGGCTGGTGGTGTGGGACAGATTTCTGTGCCTGTGACGAGCGCTGTATACAGAAAGGCAATTCCGGGCCTGTCTGGACTTGGGTTTGTAGGAAAAATGGTTTTTTCTTATGGCTTTATGGTATATATGATCATTATTCTGGCGATTCTGGCACAGTATTTTCTGTCTAAGAGCAGAAAGGGACTCAGCCTTCGTGCGATAGGTGAGAGCCCGAGCACTGCGGACGCGGCGGGCATCAATGTAACGTTGTATAAATATCTGGCTGTCTGTATCGGTGCGGGTATTTCAGGACTTGGCGGTCTGTTCTATGTTATGGACTATACGAAGGGAACATGGGCAAATGACGGCAGTATCGAGAAGCTGGGATGGCTGGCAGTGGCACTGGTTATCTTTGCGACATGGAAGCCGAAGCATGCAATCTGGGGTGCTTATCTGTTTGGTATCCTGTACTGGATGTATTTCTATGTATCAGGATTGACCAGAAGCTCACAGGAGCTCTTTAAAATGCTTCCGTATCTCGTAACGTTGATCGTACTGGTGATTACGAGTCTGCGTAAAAAGAGGGAGCAGCAGCCGCCGATGTCACTTGGGACTGCGTATTTTAGAGAGGAAAGGTAGTATTTATTATATACGGACGTTCGCTTGCAGCAATCACAGTTGGATTCAGTTCAGGATTTCAGGAATAAGAAACGCTAAGCATATCAGGAGAGGGGTCGGAGTAGGACGCAACCGACTCAGATTCGCCATCCATGGCTCAGCTGAGTCTTTTCGGAACATCGTGTTCCGAAATTGCTGGCTGAGGGTGATATGCTAAGCGTTTCTAATTCCTTGCATATTCACATCATCCAACTGTGATTGCTGCAAGTGAACTGCGAATATAAGGTGGTAGATTTGTGAAAGGCAAGTGAACTGCGGATGTAGGGTGGTAGGTTTGTGGGCAAGCAAGTGAACTGTGAATGTAGGGCGGTAGGTTTGTGAGAAGAGATGCAGATTGGAGAAAATGGGATGACGGTAAGTGATAAGTCTAGACAGATCAGGGCGGCGATGAGGCAGGAGAAGGCGGAGCTGGTGTTGAAGAATGCTTCGTTTGTGAATGTGTTTACGAAGGAACTGATGAAAGGTGATATTGCGATCACGGATGGTGTGATCGTTGGAATTTGTGAGGATTATGAAGGCGTAAAGGAGCTGGATATGCAGGGGAAGGTTGTCTGCCCTGGATTGATTGACGGACATATCCATCTGGAAAGTGCTGCTGTGATGCCTGTGGAATTTGCAAGAGCAGTTGTACCGCATGGGACGACGACGGTCGTGACAGACCCTCATGAGATTGCGAATGTGATGGGAACGGATGGAATCCGCTATATGCTGGAAGCAAGTGAAGGATTGCCTCTGGATGTACGTTTTATGCTTCCGTCCTGTGTTCCGGCGACTCCGTTTGACGAAGGCGGAGCTGCTTTGAAAGCAGAAGACATAGAACCATTTTATCAGGAAGACCGAGTGCTCGGACTGGCTGAGCTCATGAATTATGTGGGGTGTGTACAGCAGGATGAGGATGTGATGAAGAAAGTGACGGATGCAGTCAATCATGGGAAGATTTTGGATGGACATGCACCGTTTTTACCGGGGGCAGAGTTAAATGCTTATGTGACTGCAGGAGTTTATTCAGATCATGAATGTTCTGATCTGGAGGATGCAAAGCAGAAGCTTGCGAAAGGTCAGTATATCATGATTCGTGAAGGTACAGCTGCCCAGAATCTAAAGGCTTTGCTTCCACTGCTGATGTCGAAAACTGCAGATCGGTGTATGTTTGCAACGGATGATAAGCATCCGAGTGATCTGCTCACGAAGGGGCATATAGATTATATCATCCGAGAGGCAGTCAAGGGCGGTGTGGATCCGATCACAGCAGTATGTGCCGGTACCTGTCATGCTGCAAGATATTTTAATATGAAAACCAAGGGAGCGATTGCCCCGGGCTATGATGCAGACCTGACGATTGTAGACAGTCTCGAGAGCTTTCAGGTACAGACAGTGATCCAGCACGGGCAGATTGTCTTTGACGGTCAGCTGTGTGATATCAAGACGCCTGTGATTGACAGTGAGCTGAGCAGAGAGGCGCTGGACACATTTCATCTTGACAGAGTATCTGCCTCGGACTTCTTGAAGGAGGGCAGTCTGCCTTTGATTGGCATGATTCCCGGAGAGATTGTATCCAAGAATTGCGGGTATGCTGATGGAGTTGATATTTCAAAGGATATTCTGAAGATTGCGGTTGTGGAGCGACATCATCATACAGGACATGTTGGTATCGGACTGATCACAGGCTATGGTCTGCAGGCTGGGGCTGTAGCAACCAGTATTGCACATGATTCTCATAACATCATTGTGATCGGAACATCGGAAGAGGAGATGGCAGCTGCGGTCAATGCCTTGATTGAGCTGAAAGGTGGTATCGTGGTTGTGAAGGATGGTGAGTTGGTTGCCGGTCTTCCACTGCCGGTTGCCGGTCTGATGAGTACTGTCAGCTTGGAGGATACCAACCGTATGCTGGATGAAGTCAAGGAGCAGGCATATCTGCTGGGCGTTCAGCATGAGATCGATCCTTTCATGACGTTGTCATTTATGAGTCTGCCTGTCATACCATCTTTACGTGTCCTGACGCAGGGTGTGTTCGATGTAGATGCATGGAAATACTTATGTTAA
>JAUNSO010000019.1:0-14331 GCA_030539165.1 bacterium | reverse complement strand
GTACAATAAAAGAAATGAAATACCGGTTACATACAAAATGTTATGTAACTGGTATTTTTTTGCTTTTTAGGGTTGACATAATTGATTATTCATTATACAATAACCTTGTTATACAACACAGTTACACAACCTTGTTGTACATTCTTGTTATACAACATAGTTACACAACTGTGTTACGCAACATAACTGCCAACAGCACTCATGTCGCAGTATGAAGGGATACGGATATGCCTCCTAAAGTCAAAGTTGGAAAAGAGAAGATACTGGATAAAGCGTTTGCCATGACAAAAGAAAACGGTTTTGAATGTATCACGGCAAGAAGTCTTGCAGATGGACTGAATTGTTCTACACAGCCTATATTTCGCGTATATGAGAATATGGAGATGCTGCGTCAGGATCTGTGCAGAGAGGTTCAAAGATATTTTGCTGAGCATGTGGTAGGAGCCGGAAAGACCTATACTGAGATGGGCATGTCCTATATTGAGCTGGCAAGAAAAGAAGAGAAGCTGTTTCAGCTGTTATGTACAACGATCATGGAAGAAGAAACAGAGTACTGCATATTTGATGGACTGCCGGATATCGAGGGGCTACAGGGAGACAGAAAGCATGAGCTATCCATGATGGTTTGGGTATTCACTCATGGAATAGCATCCAATGTTGCCAATCATCATATCCATCTATCAGAAGAAGAGGTCAAAGAACTATTGGTCAAAGCCTATAAAGCGTTTGAAGCTGTCTGAGCAGCAATACGTAATGAGCAATTAGGAGGAATGTACCTATGATGAGCAGGAAGAAACGTAAAAGGATTTACAGAAGACTCAGAAAGAACATCATCAGGTCAGTCAAACACGGGTATTATAAGCTGTCACATATGAATATCAAACTGAACATTTCTGAGCCGGGAACTCGGATTTGTGAAGCCAGTGGGATACTTCTGGTGGTAGCGTTGGTACTATATTTAATCAGTGCAAATATCATTTCATACATTTTGTGCTGGATCGCCGCAGTTGTATTTTGTGTACTGTTAGTCCTAATCAGGCTGGAGCAGCATCAGGAGATGCATGATTACAGGGAATGGCAGAGAAAAAACCTGGAATCATTTTCGGGACACGAATTCAATCTGTAGCAGCTTTAATCATCTGGGGAGATGAAAATAGAATTTAACAAATGCAATCACAGGGAAAACAAAAGAGACCTGTCTGTGTAGGGGAAACACAGCCGGGTCTCTTTTGTCGTTCTTAATATTTTCTTCGTTTTGCCCAGATGACAATACCGGATATCAGCAAGCCGACAGGCAGCAGGAACAGCGTAATCAGTCCCCAGATATAGAAGCTGGATCTTGGTACGGTCAAGGTATCAATCTGATAAGATTTTGCAGGAATGGACACGGTAACTTCGTGCTCTACCATATTGCTGACAGCATTCATCAGCAGTTCATAGTTTGCACCTGCCACAGTGGCATTGACTTCATCCTGCAGCAGATTTTCAGTTGTCAGGTATAGTATTTTCGTTTCCTGATCTGCAATCGGTTCTGTTGCATAGACGCCCAGTGCAAACGGACCGGCGATGTCACCGTCTTCTTTTTCGTAGGTTGCCATATTGGTCGGATCAGTCTTTAGGTATGCCTTGTCTGAGGTGGTCAGGATCTGATCAATGGTCAGAGTATCACGAGGGGTTTCGTCCACTGTGATGCCCTGCGCATATGGCATAAATATATATCTGTTATTACCGTATAATGATGAAGTAATGGCACTGCCTGATATCTCGGGCAGCAGGTAGTACGGGTTCTGGTGATAATGGTCTGCATCACCCTCCACGACAATGCCATCTGCCAGATGGATGCCGTAGGCATCCCAGATTGAGTCAAAGTTCGGCATGTCTGTTTCGTTCCAGGAGTTGATTACGATCGCATGTCCGCCTGCTTCCAGATAGGTCAATAGCTTATCTGCATCGTCAGCGGTATAATCTGTAGTAGGCGCTGCCACGAAGACACATGCGGCATCCGCAGGTAATGTATCATAATCAAAGAGATTAATGGTTTCTGTTTCAATATTCTCTTTTTCAATCTGGGTAGTCAGACCGGCTGGCAGATCCAGCTCATTATGTCCGGCGATTACATACATTTTGGACAGGGAATCACTGGTCACATAATCGATGGCACTGGTCAGCTGCCCCTCTGCGTCATATCCGGTTACATTTTCCTGATAAGTTGTGTAATCTATTTCTGTTGTAAACAGACTGTTATAGTCAATGGTTTTATAGCGCTTCCCACTTTCTACGATAATACTGTTGCCTGTTAATTCACCATCGGTATAGGTACTTGTAAAATTCGGATAAAGGGAAGGATCCTTATACTCGATTTTGATATGAGAAGAACCGTCTGCATACTGGCTCAGCGTTCTGGCTATGGTCTCATCCTGATTGGATTCAGATGCTGTCACGTAAAGTGTGATGTCCTCATCAAGTGAAGCCAGAACCTCTTTTGTCTGGTCAGATATGTTATAGATCTTTTCTTTTGTAACATCAAATACTGTATAAGTATCCGGGATCAGTCCGATACCGTAATTTGCAAGTACAGCAACAGCAACGACAGCCACAATTAATCCGGTGCTGAAGGCACCTCGCTTGATTCGTTTCGTGACAACGCTCCAGCGTTTTTTCTGAACGACCTGATCCGTAAAAAACAGGAACAGAACAACCAAAGTGATAAAATACAGAGTATCCTTCAGACTGAAGGAACCACTGAAGTAACTCGTAATATGTGATGATATATCGTAGCAATGCAGTACCTTGGTTACGATATTTTCAGAAGTAAACAGCAGACTGATGATTCCCTTCATCATATAGCCGATAAAGAGCATGACCAGAGTCAGAATGGCTGCTACGATCTGATTATCAGTAATAGAAGACATGAACATACCGATTGCCAGACATGCTGCGCCAAAGAGCGCAAATCCAAAGATGGCAGTGTAGGTTTCTAACATCGGTACGGAGCCAAAGGTCATCAGAATCAGTGGGTAGAGACACATGAGAGCCAACGGGATTAAAAATGTAGTCAGCAGTGACAGGTATTTTCCTATTATGATTCTGCCGATGGAAACGGGAGCTGTATAGAGCAGCTGATCCGTATTCTGTTTCTTATCTTCTGTCATGATCCGCATGGTCAGAATCGGGATGACTAACATCGTAATGAATACAATCGAGGATAGTGTGTAGGCAAAGTAAGGATAACCACTGCCCAGGTTAACTGCCATAAAGTACAGTCCTGTGAAAAACATAATGACTGCCATGAATACATATCCTATGACAGAATGAAATATGGAACGAAGTTCTCTTTTATAAATTGCCAGCATGATTGTCGTCCTCCTCTGTCTGTACTGTTTCGGCAGTCTCTGCTGCTTCGACGGTATCTGCAGCAGCTTCTACTGTTTCAATGATGTCCGCAGCAGCCTCTGTATCAGCAGCTTCCGGATTAAAATCTGAGGAGGTCAGTTCCAGGAATACATCCTCCAGTGATGCATGAGTCGTCTTCATTTCGTGGATCGGCATTTTGGCAGCTGCAAGTGCATAGAAAACAGCCTCCTCGATACCTGCGATTTCTTCCTCAGACTGTTCTGACAGACTGATAGAAACCTGACATAGAGCAGAATCCGGTCTGGCTGATACGTTAAAGTCCTGTATCTGTTCCAGTTTTTTCAGAACGTCATATATACCGGACTCGCCACCGTTTACAAGCAGTGAGATAGAGTGATTGCCCTTGAGCATCATAGCAAGATTTTCCGGTGTATCATTGGCAACCAGCTGTCCCTTACTCATGATCAGAATCTGGTCGCATACAGCACTGACCTCTGATAATATATGTGAGCTCAAGATGATGGTATGATTTTCTCCCAGTTTTTTGATCAGATCACGTATCTCGATAATCTGCTTGGGATCCAGTCCGACTGTAGGCTCATCCAGAATGATAATTTCCGGGTATCCCAAAATTGCCTGTGCAAAGCCGACTCTTTGACGATATCCCTTTGACAGGTTTTTGATCAGTCTGCTGCTGACCTCCGCGACACCGGTCATTTCCATTGCTTCGCTGATCTGATCAGACCGGGAGCTTTTCTCCAGCTTTTTCAGCTCTGCAACGAATTTCATATACTCCAGAACTGTCATGTCCTGATACAGGGGTGGCAGCTCCGGGAGATAGCCGATATTTTCTTTGGCCTTTTCCGGCTCTTTAAATATATCATGTCCGTTGATGGTCACGGTTCCCTCTGTTGCACACAGATACCCTGTTATGATATTCATGGTAGTGGATTTACCGGCACCGTTCGGGCCGAGGAACCCATAAATCTGTCCCTTTTCCACACGGAAACTCAGATTCCTGACTGCTTCATGATTCCCGTATTTTTTCGTAAGATTGTTAACTTCAATCAATGATTTCACCCTTTCCTATTTAGTTTCATACCTAATAGACTATATTAAACAAATGTGATGGAATTTGCAAATATTTGTGAAGAAACTGTGAAATAATCAAGGGAGAGTTCTCATTGCGCAGCAAAGAGATACCCTTGATAATCAAGGGAGAGTTTTTCCTAAAATGGATTGACAAATGGCATAGATTAAAATATAGTTTAAACAGGTTAAAAAGAGTTAACATGAGAGGAAAACCAGAATGATATTTCAGACATTGAACGGCAATTGGGTCATGAATGAAAAGGGCACGGAAAAGTATCTGGATGCAGTGATACCGGGCTCTGTCATGTCTACGCTCTTATTGCAGAGAAGAATAGAAGATCCGTTTTACCGGTTGAACGAATATAAAGCCAGAGAAATCTCGAGAAAGGACTTTTTCTTTTACAGAGAATTTGAGGTGCTGCCGGAACTGTTTGAACAGGAGAGAATTCGTCTGGTCTGTGAGGGCATTGATACCATTGCGAAAATCTACATCAATGAGATGTATGTCGGCAGAACAACAAATATGCACCGTACATGGAGCTTTGACGTTAAGAATTTCCTGCGTGAGGGCATCAATTTTATCAATATTGAATTTACATCACCCCTGGCCTTCATCGACAGCTATCATACGGGACCGGGCAAGACGATTACCTGCGTTCCGAGTGGATGTATGAAGGGCAATCAATTCATCCGGAAGGCACACTGCATGTTCGGCTGGGACTGGGGCGCACAGATTCCGGATATGGGTATCTGGAGAGATATCAATCTGGTCGGTTACTCATTGGTGCGGCTAAAGGATGTAGAGATCCTGCAGCATCATGAGGAGGACAAGGTCGGCATTGAAATCAATGTAGAGACTGAAACCTTCCGCAAAGCAAATTATGTGATTCATGCAGAGCTGGAAACACCAGAAAGAAGAGTGTTAGCGACCAGTGAGACAATCGAAAAAAATGATGCTCATCTGTTTATAGAGGTGGATAATCCTAAGCTGTGGTGGCCTAATGGTTTCGGTGCCCATCCGTTGTATACACTGACAGTCTTTGCGTTTGATGAGAGCGGTAACCAGTGGGATGCCAAGTCCTATCGTATCGGTCTTCGCACGCTGACAGTCAGCATGGAGAAGGATGAATGGGGCTCTGAGTTTGCATTCATGTGCAATGGTGTCAAGTTCTTTGCCATGGGAGCTGACTATATCCCGGAGGACACAATCTATTCCTTTATTACAAAGAAGAAGATAGACTACCTGCTGAAGGCATGTATCCGTTCCAACTTTAATATGCTGCGGGTATGGGGCGGCGGATACTATCCGTCAGATGATTTTTATGATTTGTGTGATGAGTATGGCATTGTTGTATGGCAGGATCTCATGTTTGCCTGCAATATCTATGATGTAACAGATGATTTTTCGAAAAATATAGCAGCAGAAGCAACAGACAATGTGAAGCGTCTGCGGCATCATGCGTCACTTGGTTTGTGGTGCGGCAACAATGAGATTGAATCAGGCTGGGTTCAATGGCCGGATTTCGCCAAGCATTCCGATGCTTTGAAGAAGGACTATGTCAAGCAGTTTGAGGAAATACTGCCGAAGGCAGTTTTGACAGCGGACAAGCAGCGTCTGTATTGGCCGTCTTCTCCATCGTCAGGAGGACATTTTGACAACCCGGACGATGAAAACAGAGGTGATGCACATTACTGGGCAGTATGGCATGGACAGCTTCCATTCTCAGACTATGGCAATCATTATTTCAGATTCTGTTCTGAGTTCGGATTTCAGTCATTTCCGTCCATCAAGACAATCAAGACCTTCACAGAGGAGAGCGATCGTAATATTTTCTCAAAGGTCATGGAAAGCCATCAGAAAAATGAATCTGCTAATGGAAAATTATTATATTATTTATCAGAGAACTTTTTATATCCGCAGAATTTCGAGGATTTGCTGTATGTGACACAGATCCTGCAGGGAATCGCAGTGAAGTATGGCGTGGAGCACTTCAGACGTAACAGAGGCCGCTGTATGGGCGCACTTTACTGGCAGTTAAATGACAGCTGGCCGGTTGCTTCGTGGGCAAGTATTGACTATTTTGGACGATGGAAGCCATTACAGTATATGGCGGCCAGATTTTTTGCTCCGGTGGCAGGCTCCATCGTACGCAATGGTACGATTGTATCTGTATATGTGGCAAATGAGACAAGAAAACCACAGAAACGCAAGGTGGTTCTGAAACTGCAGACAGTCAATTTTGTGGTTCAGTTTGAGGAGACATTTGAGATAGAAGCAGATCCGCTATCCTCTGTCAATGTTTGCGAGATCGATTTTGCAGAGCTGATTGAAGGCAGAGAGGATTCTGTATTTGCAGAGGCATCCTTTGAGGATGATGACGGCAAAGTGACGGAGGAGATCGAGACCTTTGTTCCATTTAAGTATTTACAGCTTGAAAAGACCTCTATTTCCTATTCTATCATTGAGGTAACAGACGAGTATGTCATCCGTATGATGAGCAGTTCTCTGGTATTGTTCGTAGAGCTGGATCTGAAACAGGCAGATGGAATTTTTAGTGAGAATTACTTCAATCTTTCAAGCAAGCGCGAAAAGGTCATTACCTTGAAAAAATCCGAAATCAGGTATCCTACTCTGGATGCACAGCCAATTCAGAGTGGATGGGATCTGGAGCAGCAGCTGGTGATCCGCTCATTGAGTGATACCTATTAACCGATTATAGGAAACATACGCAGAAGAGGAAAACAGATCAATGGCAAAAACAGTGAAGCTGGCCGATATCGCCAAGGTCGTTGGTGTCAGTACCGTATCAGTATCCAAGTGTCTGGCAGGCAAGGGCGGAGTCAGTGAAGAAATGAAGGAACGGATCAAACAGACCGCAGAGCAGCTGGGGTATATTTCGCCATCCATTATGAAACAGAACAGAGCAGGAGGCACAGGCAATATCGGAGTGTTGCTGCCGCAGCGATTTGTGGGCAATAATACATTTTACTGGAATCTGTATGAACGTCTCGTCAATGTATTATCGGGACGGGGATATTACGGGATTCTGGAACTGATTTCCATAGAAGATGAGAAGAACTGTATCATGCCGAATATGATACCGGACCGTAAGGTGGATGGTGTCATCGTACTGGGTCAGGCTAATAATCAGTATACAGCGATGATTGCTGAAAATAAAGTCATACCGGTGATCTTTTTAGACTATTATATGGGAAGACCGGAGTATGACACCGTGATATCAGATGGATTTCATGGAATGTATCAGCTGACAAATTACCTGCTGGAGATGGGGCATACGCAAATCGGATTTGTCGGGACAATCCTGTCTACCAGTTCCATCACAGATCGTTATCTGGGATATCTGAAGGCAATGATGGAAAAGGGACTGACCCCAAAGCCGGAGTGGATCATACCGGACAGAGAGGAAGGCAATGGAGCATTGCTTGATATGACACTGCCTGAGGAACTGCCCACAGCATTTGCATGTAACTGTGATGTGGTAGCCTATCGTCTGGTGAATCTGCTGAAGGCAAGAGGACTGACGGTTCCGGAGGATATTTCGGTGGTAGGGTATGATAATTATTTTCTGGAGGATGCGACTCAGGAAGCTATCACGACCTATGAGGTCGGTATGCAGCGAATGGCAGAAATCTGTGTGAAAACATTAATGAAGAAGATATGTGGAGAGCGGTATTATAAAGGTGTTCAGGTCGTTACCGGACATATCGTATATAAAAAGAGTGTACGGAGGATATAAAATGATACCAAAGGATCCCTTAATATTGCTTAGTTATGTAAACTTGAAATTGCGCGATTACTACAATAGCCTAGAAGCCATGTGTGAAGATCTGGATGTTGAACAGGAAGATCTATGTACAAGGCTCCAGGCAATCGGGTATTATTACAATCAGGAAAGTAATCAGTTTGATACAAAGGTGTCATAACGGAATCAAAGTCATTTTCCGCCTTTCATAGCATATATTGAAAAGAATATCCATTATTGAGGTATGCCATGGCGGTTCGAAGGGGATGCATCCTATTGCTGTTTGCAGACATTCTGCTTACAGTGTGCCTGCTGTTTCAATGCAACAAGACAGCGCTAGAACGGGATATTCCTGTATTTCATAATATGCTTCAAGCTTCTGACGGAGGAGAAACCATGGATGTCTATAGTGAACTGAAGCCTAAGGTAGCGCTTACCTTTGATGACGGGCCTCATCCTGTCTATACGGATCAGATACTGGATATGCTTGCGGACAGGAACGTTCATGCCACTTTCTTTGTATTGGGCAGGAATGTCAAAACAAATCCCAAGACACTCCAAAGGATGCAAAAGGAAGGACATCTGATCTGCAATCATACATATGATCATGTGAATCTGAGCCAGCTGGGACCGGCTGATGCCTGCAGCCAGCTGTGTCTGACCTCTGATGCAATTGAGGAAGTGACAGGTGTACGGCCGATGTTTTTCAGACCTCCTTTTGGAGAATGGAAAAAAGCATTGAATGAATGTACAGATATGCTGCCGGTTATGTGGACACTGGACACACTGGACTGGAAGATACAGGACAGTATGCATGCCTATCATGAAGTAGTGGATCATATCAAAGAAAATGACATCATACTGATGCATGACTACTATACAGAGACTGTCACCGCAGCAGAATACATCGTGGACTATCTGTTGGAAGAAGGCTATGATCTGGTCACGGTAGATGAATTGTTATTGGAGTAGAAAAATGGATTTATTCAGTTACGTTAGAGAAAATCAAATGGAAAAGGATTCTCCACTGGCAGCAAGGCTGCGTCCTGTAAGCCTGGAGGAAATCGTTGGACAGCAGCATATCCTTGGAAAGGACAAGCTGCTTTACAGGGCAATCAAGGCGGACAAACTCAGTTCGCTTATTTTTTATGGCCCGCCCGGAACCGGAAAGACGACGATAGCCAAGGTGATTGCCCATACGACCAGTGCCGAGTTCAAACAGATCAATGCCACCATTGCAGGCAAAAAGGATATGGAGGAGGTCGTTGAACAGGCAAAACAGACGATGGGCATGTACGGAAAGAAGACGATTCTTTTTGTAGATGAGATTCACCGGTTTAATAAAGCACAGCAGGATTATCTGCTGCCCTTTGTAGAGGACGGAACTCTCGTTCTGATAGGCGCTACAACAGAAAATCCGTATTTTGAAGTGAACGGAGCTTTGATTTCACGTTCCAATATATTTGAGCTGAAGCCTTTATCCGCTGAGGAGGTTCGTACGATATTGACCAGAGCGGTCTATGACAAAGAAAAGGGCATGGGAGCATATCATGCTGAGATCGATGAGGATGCTTTGGATTTTCTGGCGGATATCGCAAACGGTGATGCCCGCAACGCTTTAAATGCAATTGAACTGGGAATCATGACAACAGACAGATCCGAGGATGGTAAGATCCATATCACACTGGATGTGGCATCTGAGTGTATACAGAAAAGGGTCATCCGTTATGATAAGACTGGAGACAATCATTACGATACCATCTCTGCCTTTATTAAGAGCATGAGGGGCTCAGATCCGGATGCAGCAGTTTATTATCTGGCAAAGATGCTGTATGCAGGAGAGAGCGTGACTTTTATCGCACGCAGGATCATGATCTGTGCATCGGAGGATGTGGGAAATGCAGATCCGATGGCATTGACCGTAGCAGTCAGTGCAGCACAGGCAGTAGAACGTGTCGGCATGCCGGAATCGCAGATCATATTGTCTCAGGCAGTGACCTATATTGCCACTGCGCCGAAGAGCAATGCAGCCTGCAACGCTGTTTTCGATGCCATGCAGACAGTGGGGGAGAGCAAGAATGCAGCAATCCCTACCCACTTGCAGGATGCACACTATAAAGGTGCGGCCAAGCTGGGACATGGAGTGGGATATCTGTATCCACATGTGTATCCGAATCATTATGTGGAACAGCAGTATCTGCCATATGAACTAAGTGGTAAGGAATTTTATCAGCCATCTGACAATGGCTATGAAAAGAAGATCAAAGAGCATATGAAGTGGCTGAAAAAAGAAGCAGCCAGATGAGAACACTTTTTTGAAGGCTCACATCAGCTGCTCTATCAGAAATGCATAAATCTCCTGGCTTTTCTTTTGCCAGTTCTCACAGATATGGGATGCAGACTCTTCTGTGGGAACGGTAATGGTAATGTCCAGCAGATCGGACTTTTTCTCCTTCGCGACCAGATGGGCAGCGTAGTCATTACCGGTGGTTTTATAAAATGTGGATTGTATGGATACTTCATTTCGCAGATCCAGTTCCTTGTCTTTGAAATAGACATTGACATCGTCCTTAATAGAAGTGGAAATCCGGTTGCCAAAATAGGACAATGTACTGCGTCCGTCCTCCGTAATGGAGAGATGCGAGCTGTTTCGCACCGACTTTGAGGACACCAGATCAGAATCTATGAGTTCGCATACGACCTGCTGTAGTGTAAAATAGTTCGTGTATCCTTTATCCAGAATGAAATCAAATATCTGGGCTTTGGTCAGAGAAAAATCAACACGATCCAGCATATACAACACGATGAGTTTATATTGAGTTAATGGATCAGTCATGTAATCACCTCTTTTCTATTTTATAATAATCGGAGACGTAAATCAAGAAAATCAAAACAGATGGAGAAATTATGAAGAAATTACCTTGCGTTCTGAATTTTCTTATAGTATAATCAATTCAGTAATAAGCATGTTATATTCATTAATCTATTCAGATTAAGAATCCCAGGAACATACATATTGATTTTTTATGAAAGATATAGATTGGTTTTATCAGTGACAGTATCAGTGGAGGTTAATTTATGATGAGAGAGAAGTACGAGAGTTTATCTCTAAGCGTACTCAAAGACCTTGCAAAAGCAAGGGGAATCAAAGGCACATCTGCAATGAAAAAGGCAGATGTAGTTGAGGCTATGCTGGAGGAAGACAGGAAGGATGCGGCCAAGAAGGCAGAGACATCCGCCGGTGATGCTCCTACAAAGAAGAATGAGGACAACAAAAGCAAAGAAGAGTCAGACATGACAGACAAAAAGGAAGCAGCAGCCGACAGCGGTGAGATGTCCAAGGATAAGGAAAGTCTGGACAGTGGTGTACAGGCTCATGGAATATTAGAGGTTATGCCGGACGGATACGGATTTATCCGGTGTGCAAACTACCTGCCCGGTGAGAATGACGTATATGTAGCACCGAGCCAGATCAGAAGATTCGGGATGAAAACCGGAGATATCGTCAGCGGTAATACCAGAATCAAAGGACAGAATGACAAGTTTGCAGCACTGCTTTTCGTAAAGAGCATCAATGGCTATACACCTGCAGAGATCAGTAATCGCAGGAACTTTGAGGATCTGACTCCGGTATTTCCAGATGAAAGACTGCACCTGGAACGCCCGGGCGGCAGCGTAGCGATGCGTATCATGGATCTGATATCACCGATTGGCAAGGGCCAGCGTGGTATGATCGTATCACAGCCGAAGGCAGGTAAGACGACCTTGTTGAAGGATGTGGCTAAGTCCATACTGCGAAATAACCCGGAGATGCATCTGATCATTTTACTGATTGATGAACGTCCGGAGGAAGTAACGGATATTAAGGAAGCAATTTGCGGCAGCAATGTTGAGGTGATCTATTCCACCTTTGATGAACTGCCTGAGCATCATAAACGTGTATCTGAAATGGTGATTGAACGTGCGAAGCGTCTGGTGGAGCATAAGAAGGATGTAACGATCCTGCTGGATTCCATCACCAGACTGACCAGAGCATATAATCTGACGGTTCCGCCCAGTGGCAGAACGCTGTCAGGAGGTCTGGATCCCGCAGCACTGCATATGCCGAAGCGGTTTTTCGGTGCAGCAAGAAAGATGAGAGAGGGTGGCAGCCTGACGATTCTTGCCACTGCACTGGTAGAGACAGGCTCTCGTATGGATGATGTAGTCTATGAGGAGTTCAAGGGAACAGGTAACATGGAACTGGTACTGGACAGAAAGCTGTCTGAGAAGCGTGTATTCCCTGCAATCGATATCCCCAAATCAGGAACCAGAAGAGATGATCTGCTGCTGGATGCAGAGGAGCTTGAGGCAATCAATGTGATGCGTAAGGCTATGAACGGTATGAAGGCAGATGAGGCGGTCGAGAAGATCCTGGATATGTTCGTGCGTACCAGATCAAATCGTGAATTTGTCGATATGGTGAAGAAAATCAGATTTATGTAGTTTTAGCACTTGATTTCATGAAAGACCTGTGTTACAATAACTAGGCTGTTTATCTTGAGGATAAGCACGTTTGTAAATGTAAACAAAGAAATTTTGAAATAGAGAGGTGAAAGAAATGAAAGAAGGAATCCATCCTGATTACTATCAGGCAACTGTTACCTGCAACTGCGGAAACACATTTGTGACTGGCTCAACTAAGGAAGATATTCACGTTGAAATCTGTTCAAAGTGTCATTCATTCTATACAGGACAGCAGAAAGCATCTCAGGCGCGTGGCCGTATTGATATGTTCAACAAGAAATATGGTGTACAAAGCAAATAGAGAATTTGAAATAAGGTTGAGGTTGCTAAAATCTCAACCTTGTTTTTTGTATATGCATCCTTGATGCATATACAAAAAACAAGGCATATAAAAAACAAGGCAATTAATTCAGCAGACAGGATTCTATTTTTTCATAGAGGAATGATTATGGCACAGAAAAGAAAAAAGAAGGCGCGTGAGCGCTCCTGCGGGATCGGCGGACAGGCCGTGATCGAAGGCATTATGATGAAGAATAAAGAGCATTACAGTGTGGCCGTACGGACGCAGAATAATGAAATCGAGGTCGCTGTAGAGGAATATGAATCGTTTGCACCCAGTAAACGGTTTACAGAGATTCCGTTTATCAGAGGCATTTTTAATTTTATCGATTCGTTGATTCTGGGAACGCGGTCTCTTACATTTTCAGCCTCTTTTTATGAGGAAGTCGATGAAAAGGATCATGGAAAGGACAAGGAGAAGGTCATTGACCGTATGCTGGGGAAGAACTCAGAGAAGATCCTGATGGGAATGACCGTTGCATTTTCTGTGGTGGCAGCAGTCGGAATCTTTATGCTCCTGCCTTACTTTATCTCCAGATTCTTCAGTCAGTGGATTCTGTCTGATACGGTAGTTGCAATTCTGGAGGGCGTGATCCGTATCCTGATTTTCGTCGGGTATGTGACACTGATTTCCTTGATGAAGGATATCAGGCGTGTCTATATGTACCATGGGGCGGAGCACAAATGCATTAATTGCATCGAGAAGGCCTATCCACTGAATGTCGAAAATGTCAAGAAATGCTCAAGGCAGCATAAGCGCTGTGGTACGAGCTTTATGTTGTTTGTTATGTTTGTCAGTATCCTGTTTTTCATTTTCATCAGGGTAGATGATCCGGTACTGCGTGTGGTGGTTAGAATCCTTCTGATTCCGGTTATAGCTGGTGTATCCTATGAGGTCATCAGACTGGCAGGCAATAATTCCAACAATATCATTATCAAGATTATTTCCGCACCGGGTATGTGGCTGCAGAAGCTGACGACCAAAGAGCCGGATGACAGTATGATCGAGGTAGCGATTGCAGCAGTAGAGGCGGTCTTTGACTGGAAGACATATTTTAAGGAGCAGTATGGATATGATGCAGATGCCGTGGAAGAGCCGGTATATGCATCACAGCAGGTATATGAGGAGGCCCCGGTCTATCAGGAGCAGCCGACCTATCAGGAACCGGTAGTGCAGGAGTCGCAGACAGCATATGCGCAGCCGCCGATTCAAGAGACAGAACCGGTGTATGAAGCACAGCCGGGCTATGAACAACCGCCAGTGTATGAGGCACAG
>JAUNSO010000076.1 GCA_030539165.1 bacterium | reverse complement strand
GTAGTGTCAGCATGAGTGCCAGCTTTGCATAGCCCATTCCCTGATACTCCGGAAGCAGCTGGTCAGAAAAGCCTCCCTCTGAAAAGCGATCATTGATATTGATAAATCTTGATACCTGCGTACGTTCGATACCATACTCACCCTTGGCAAATTCATTAACATTGGTATATCCGGAC
Organism: bacterium; assembly: GCA_030539165.1. Classification (GTDB taxonomy): domain Bacteria; phylum Bacillota; class Clostridia; order Lachnospirales; family Lachnospiraceae; genus JAAYYM01. The sequence goes on along the minus strand of JAUNSO010000076.1, from coordinate 10,155 downwards.
TCCTGCAGGATGTCCGTGTCTCTGGCCACCTTTAGCAGGTAGCCGATCCGGACAAAGCTCTCTGCGGATCTCTGCAGCTCTGTATCCACTGCTGCCTTATACTGCTGATAAGATTGATATTCTTGTAATTCCATGTTCTTCTCCCTTTCCAACCGTACGATTTTATCGTATGGTTCAACTGTCCGTTTTTTTCGGACGTTTCATTCGTACACAATTTGTGTACGTTTCAACCGGAGACAAGATGTCACCAGTTGATTATCCTACTGCCATGAAATCTGCTTCCAGTACATCTGCAAGTAGCTGTCCGGCCAGTTTACCGTGCCATACCTTATTTCCATCCTTGCGGAGCTTCTCATAATTTTGTTTTCGGAGTTCTTCGCTCTTCTTTCCAAGCTTCTTTTCCTCTGCTGTCAGGCGCTTTGATACTACCTTCTGCCACTTTTTCAGAAACTCAACTGCACTCTTGAAATCTTCGTTCTGATTATCTCCGGTCGTTCGCTTCTGTCTGATGTTCCCGGATGGCTCTACTTCCAAGGAATACCACGGAGTATCAATTTCTTGTGTCCTTCGTAAAAACAGTATGTAGGTCTCCCTCTTTTGGATCCTGTCAAAGTAGAAATCAACCGAATGGATGCAGTGTCTCAGTAATGTTCCTTCCCTCACAATGTCATAGATTTCATTCGGCCGGATTACTGAAAACTCATCATTGCCCCAGCAGTACATATCCAGTGTCTTTACAATCTCATTGACTCTTGGCCATTTCTTTTCCAGCTGTTTTGCCTGCTTTTTCATGCCGTTCTTTTCTCTCAGATCAATCATGGCTGTATGTGCCTCTTTTACATTCTTAGGTCTTGCAATCTGATCAGACGTTGTGTCAAATTGCATTTGACTGGCCATATTGTGATAATCTCTCCATGTGATCATCACCTGCTTTGATGTCTCCCCTGTCAGTTTTTCCTGCTTGAGCATATAGTGATAGATCTTTACGTAACTCATAGGCGGATCTAGAAATCCAAAATCAGAATTGATGATTTTTGCATCATCAAAGTATTTGATCATTTCATCCGGATAGACTCTGTTTGTAAATTTTTCTAACTGGTACCACCTTAGTGCAATTATTTCTCCATCTATCGCTTTCAATCTCTTGAGCCTGTCACCATCAATCATTAATATCTTTGCAAGTTCTGTCTGCCGCTTATCTACCGGTGCATCATCTTTTTTCATGAATCCATTTATCAGTCTATACATCCCTATTTTTGCGAGCGATTCTATTGCCGGGTTTCTAGACTCATAATACAAGTATTCTTCGATGTTAAATGTTTTTGAGTTGGTGTGTCTGATCCATTCAAAGAGTCCTGTATGCTTCATTGACTTTTCTACCTGATACAGATTTCTCGTATACATTTTGCTCCATAGACTCTCGTTGAAACTGTTTTTTTGTTTTGGTATCCATCTATAAAATTTGTTTTTATATAGCGCATGCTCATAGGCTTTAAATGTTCCACCGATAATCAGAGTTCTATTAGTTTCTCTAATATGGTAATTTGGCTCTTTCCCAGCTTCATAAAAATTAGCCCATATGGTGTATCTTCTGTATACCATGCCACCTGGCACATTCTGCAGGATTTTTCCCGCATAGTAATTTTCTGTACTCAGCGTTTTTATTTTTCCACTCGCCTTGTATGTGATTGCGTGTTTGCAGTTTGGACACCAGGCTTCTTGATTATGAATTCCTGTCACCGGTACTGTCTTCTGGCATCTCGTACAGTATCCTGTCCTCTTTTTTGGTGTGACTGACGCATCATAGATAACAAAATGCTCCAGTAGTGCTTCCCGCTTCATAAACTCTATGAAGGTCTTTGGAATATCCGGCACCAGCTTCATATCCTGATCCCATGGTTCCTGCTCTTTTTTCTCTTTTTCTGTGATTCGCTCCTTACGTATTTTTTTCTGCCACTCACAAACTGCCGTATATCCTGTGTTTCTTGTCTCCAAATACCTCTGCAGGCTTTTCTTTCCTTCCGGATTTAAGTATGTATAGCTTTTCATCGGTGAATATGGATTATTTTCCTCATTCCATATGAGATTATCCAGCATTGCTGTTCTCCAGCCGACTTCTACTCCGTTCTTTAACTCTCGTGTGATATATTCCAAGCCTTTTTTGTTTAAAAACACTTCATACCTTGGACTCAGGATCCCTTTGACAATATCCCCGGAAAAGAAGACTGCTATTTTTGCATACCCGTTTAATATCTGAACTCTAAGAAAGGCTCTATAATTTTGTTTTTTTACTTTGTGTGGCTTTTTTTGATAGTAGTACTGTATTTCTTCGATGAATTCATTATTTTTTGCCTCCCGGATGATTGCCGGGGTTGCATTTAACGTTCGTAGCTTTCTCAGCTCTTTCTTTTGCATTTTTTACCTCCGACCATATAATAGATGTCTTCCTTGATCAGTGTTCCATCTACCCGTAATACATCTATTGTTTCAATCTCCATACTGTTTTTCTTTTCTTTTACCAAGAACAGATATGATCCTTTTACGCCTGCTGCCCTTGGATTCTTTCCGCGAACAATCACAAAATCTCCTTCTTTACAGACAGATCCTTCATTTTTTTGGATACTTTTATCCTGCTGCCGGTCCGGGTATTTTTCCATGTATCTGCAGGCCAGAGTCGCCAACTGGATCCTTGAAATTTCCTTGACCAGCGTTAGCTTTGTACAGCTGATTCGTCTCGCAGAATCCTCATCAAGATCCCCTGCTGCCTCTACAATGAAATATCTATCCGACATACCAGAGTAGTATCCAAATGCGCACATTGGATCCTCAGCACAGTGAAATCCATTATTGGCAGTCTTACACTCTTTTTCCTCATAGGTCTTTCCCGGCACAAAATCAAATGTGCCTTTTCCCATGGTTGCCTGAAGCTTCTTATTGAATCCCTTGTATGCGATCATGATGCGCTCCTAACTCATGTAGTAATCCATGATGATCTGCTTTGCACGTTTCATTCCGGGGATTCCCATCTTTGTCCCTGATGGTGCACCTGCTGCCTTCACAATATCTTTGTCCACTTCATAACAGTTTTTAAATGACCACTTTAGCAGCTCTGTAATACATCCCCTCAGGCTCTTTCCCCATTTGCGTACTGCTGCCGCCATCTCAGGATTATCCTGACACTGGAACCGGATGTAATCTTCCCAGTCCTTTATAATTTCCGTAGGCTTTAAATCAAGGCTTTCCACGTCCAGCTTGCCAATTGCTGCCATGAGAGGACTGCACAGATGATCTGCGGATTCTGTCAGAAAATCCTCACAATCGTACTGGTCAATACCATTCTCCTGTGCCAGTACCTTAATACCATCAATATCTCCTTCGTTAAGCATGTTCTTGGCCAGCTCATTGATCTCCGCTGCGCTCCCCATTTCTCCATATTTTTCAAACATGTTTTTCTTCCTTTCCTGTGCACCGGTGCAATTCCGGCTCATTCAGTTGTTATGCGGCTTTCAAGCTCTTTTTTATATGCGTCTGCTTTCTTGAATACCTCATTTCTAAGCCACTGAGCATATTCTCCAAGCTCCTTATCAATTTTTGATATCTGATGCCCGCCGCATTCAGTAATATTCAGTATTTCTTCATACAGTGGTCTGTTTTCGACCTCCGTGCCCTTTGAGTTCATCCAGCCTCCCTGCTGCCACTTGAGCAACCACATATTTTCAATTGCTGTCGCAAAGAATCCGTGTGTGCTGTGCAGGTGAATCTCGCACGGCTTTGTCAGTCTTTTCATGGTTGCTATGATTCCGGCCAGTTCTATTTCATGGGCTGTCCACGTTCCTGTACTGAAATCTCCGATCTCTGCCGGTCCTGCTGCCGTCTGGATCCTGATAATGTACCCGAACGCTCCCTCTGTACTTCTAACTCCCTTGACAGATTGATCGAGATAGATGTCCACCACTCGTTCCACGGTCTCTCCTCCTCTCTACTCAAACATTCTCGGTCAAATCTATTCAATGTTTTGATTTTGACCTCTGTATACTGCAGATATGACAAGCCTGTGTATTTATTGACTCCTATCCTCACGGAATTTTTATCAATGTAATATCCCGGCTCCGGTTTAGGACCATAGTCAATAATTTTTCTGACCGTATACTTTCCGTATGTCTTACGCTCAGGCTCCGGCACGATCAGGTTGCGGGATGATGAGAATTTAACCAGGTCCTTTCTTTCTTCCTTTGGAAACAGGCTCAGCTGTTCTGCCTCTTCCTCGCCCGGCGGCTTAACGATATAGCAGGCCAGCTGCTCATATCCTCCATACTCATAGATGCTTTGCCAGTTGACTCTCCCGTGATACCACAGTTCCTGCATCATAATATCTGATGCCGGATCACCGCGAAGTCTATTGACCAAAATATGAATATGTATTCCTCCCAGCTCCCCGATCTCTAGCCGGTATATAAATTTGAAAGGCTCTCCACGCTCCCTGTATGCCTTTCGCATTGCATCTAAAAACTTTCTGAGGTCTTTCTTAACCTCGCTAATCTGCTTTCGCATCCCTTCCGGATACTTCAAACACGACCACAGGTCTGACTCTTTAAAATTTGCTTTGATTTTTCTTTTGACTGTTTTCTCACGATTATGTTGATTCTGCTTCCTGATTTGCTCCGGCGATGCTTTCGCCCTTTTAGATCTCTTTTCTCCTTTTGCTCCGTAATTTCCAGCCCACTTATATTCGTGTTCCTTTGATCCGGGAAAAGTCCATGTGTCTCTCCAATATGCCATCTTGAGGTCTGCTCCAATCTAACTTTAATATACTTATAAAGCTACCAACAGGACTTGAAAAAGCCCCATTTTACTTGACTTTTCGACCTCAACCATGTATAATAAATATAGGTTTTGGGTGAGGCATTAAAGCCGATCTATCTGAGCTAACTACTTCCAATAGTTAGCTCTTTTTTATGTAATTTCCTCGGATGAGGATGTCCCTCACCCGCTCTACAGGCATGTCAAGACTCTCCCACGCTCCCAGAGCATCCACCGCATCGCCAAACATAGCCGGTGTCATTCCTCCTGACAGAATCCGCAGTTCTCCGGCCTTGTCCATGTTGATGCGATATCTTCCGTCTGGGTTTCTTAGTGTAAAGCGTTTCATTCGGATTTCCTCCGTACCTTTCCGGCTTCATCAAGCATATAGATTCTCTTTACCATGCTTACTGTTGATTGTTGGCAATCGCATATCTCTGCTATCTTCTTTCCCTGTACTCCATCCGCAAGTAGCTCCAGTATTTTCTTTGTATCAACTGAGCTGTTTCCCTGCTTTTTGGCTTTTTTTGTGTGCACCGGTGCAATTTCTTCTTTCTCAGGAGTCATCTGTTCAATGGCTTCCTCTATCCCCACCTGCTTCGTATGCTCCTCCAGCATCTCTGCAAAGGACATCTGTGGCTTACGCTTAATAAAATCTATAATCTCTCTAATACAATCCTCGCAAAAGTCTGAGCCTTCATCTGGCATATCCTCACACTTTACTGTCTCTCCATTTTCTTTATACAGGAGAGACTCACGGTCACTAGGGTCTACCTTGTTAATTTCGATTGAAAAATGACTTTCCGCCGGAATCTCAATTCCACATCTATCGCACAAATACTTTACTGCCTTCATCTAATTCTCCTTTCATTGCTATAAATAATCAGAATATCTGCTAATACAAACAATGTGATTGCTACCACAGTCCCCATATCATCCTCCCATACACGCCGCCACCAACAATGATGCCAGAGTGGCAATTATGAATGCTGTCATCAGTAAATCAATCTCTTTTTCCATTTTTCAGTCCCTCCAAGTATCTGTCTACTGACTCCTCCTGTATGTAGTAGGACCATTTTTTGTTCCCTGGTATCCGAAATGCGATTCCTACTTCCTTCAGATATCCGAGCTGCATCATTACCCGGAGTTTCTGAGGATTCATTTCCATTTTCCGGGCGGCCGCTTCAGCTGTTATCTCCATGTCCTGTCCTCCTTCCTCAATTAACTCTTCCCTCAGTTACCTCCGCCCACATCTCATCTCCTGCCTCTTCATCAGCAATAGACTGTGCCTCTTCGATTGAATTTGCTTCAATCAATCTGTTATAGCAGTGGCCTCCAGACTCTTGCCCTCTAAATTTTGCTTCATATATCATTCTGCTTCCCTCCCTTCTAAAAAAGTTCACCTGATTCAAAGTCAATGTACATATAATCTCCATTTCTCTGCTCGTTACGATTGCAGCTCTGCTTCTGGTTGTTCTGTGGCAAATAAGTACTTGAGTTCTAAGTCTGGAAAAAACTTCTCTTGAATTTTCATAGACTGCTCTATTGAAAATGCACTTCTTCCATTTACTTTATTTGAAGCACTATTCCTGTGGATATTTAGGTAATTTGCAATGTCATCAATCAGTACATCTCTCTTTGCCATTTCTCCCTTTAGATTTAAACACGGCATCTCTCTTCTCCTTTCTGAAATACGCATTTGCGTGTTCTTTATGATAAGATAACACTCATTTGCGTATTTGTCAATAACTTTTTGTGCATTTGCGTAATTTTTTGTTGATGTCTCTACTCAAACGTGATATATTTCTCATATAAGGAGGTATTAATATGGGTATAGGAAATAAGTTGAACAATCTTCTTAATGAAAGAAATATGACCGTATCAGAATTGGCTAGACGTATAGATGTTGCTCCAACTACGATTTACTCTATCATACAAAGAAATAACAAGAAGGTTGATATCGATGTCCTACTCAATATTTCTGATGTTCTCGGGGTTAATGCTGAATATTTTCGTGATTCAGACGATAAGCCTCATACAATAGCAGCTCACTTCGATGGAAACGAATATACAGAGCAGGAATTAAAGGAAATTGAAGATTTTGCTGCTTATGTAAAAGCAAAAAGGAAATAAAGAACTTTGAAAACATAATACTGTTAGCACCTTGTAAAGGAGTGGTGGACTTGACCAGATTGGAAGAGTTACAACAAGAAAGTGATGATTGCGGTGTTGAAGTTGTCGACTGGAGATTTTCAGGCAATATAAAAGGATTGTACTGTGACGGATCTATAGCGTTGGACGAACGCTTGACTAATTCAGAACGTGCCGGTATCCTTGCCGAAGAGCTCGGTCACTATCACACTACATCAGGCGATATCCTGAATCAATCCGACGTGATGAACCGGAAACAGGAACATCGTGCAAGAGCATGGGCCTATCAAAGATTATTACCATTTTATAAATTGTTAGAGGCTCATGTGCGTGGCTGTCGCAATAGATTTGAAATGGCAGAATATCTTGAAGTATCTGAAGAATTTCTTCAGGATGCTGTCGACTACTACAGCCGTTAGTTTTCTCCTTCATAGAAATACACACAGGTTAATACTTATGAAAAGAGGAAATGATTATGGGATTAAAAGATATTTTTAATGCTAGTAATATAAAACGTGAAAATGATAATCTAAAACAACTCCTTACTCCTGAAATGCAAGATGCTGCAAACCTTATGAATAAGATCTCTGAATTAGAAAAAAGCTTTGATACACTCTGTAAATCAGTCTCAAAAAAAGAAGAGAAACTAAATCAGCTGAACTGTCAGATAGAAGAAAGGAAGAAAGATCTCATCACTTTTAATGATGATATACTCGTTCAAGAATTTGGTCTCTATCAACCCCGATACAGTTACAGTACTTCTGATGAGTATAAAGAACAATTACTTAAAATTCGCAGTAAACAAAAATCTTGTATTCACGCAAATCATGCTGTCGATGGTGATATGTATTTTAAATACAACAATAATAATACTCAAGGGGTAAAAATGGTTCGTGATATGCAAAAGCTTCTACTACGTGCCTTTAATAGTGAATGCGATGAAACAATTCATAATGTGAAATATAACAATTACGATATGTCATTTAAGAAAATATGTTCATCACGTGATTCCATTGAACGTTATGGTAAAATGCTCAAGATCAAGGTTACTGATGAGTATTTCAATTTAAAAAGTGAAGAATTGACTTTAACATTAGAATACCAAATTAAAAAACAAAATGAAAAGGAAGAATTAAAGGCAGCCAGAGCTGAACAGCGAGAGCAGGCAAAATTAGAGCGAGAAATTGAGGAACAGAGAAAAAAGATTGAAAAGGAACATACTCATTATGATACTGCCTATCAGAAATTAAAATTACAACTAGAAGCTTGTCCTGATAATGCTGAACTTCTTGCTAAGAAAGCGGAGTATGAGGAAAAACTATCTGATATAGATAAAGCACTTAATGATATTGATTATCGTCAAGCTAACTTAAAAGCTGGTTATGTATATATCATTTCGAATATAGGGGCTTTTGGTGAAAATGTCTTTAAAATTGGTATGACTAGACGTCTTGATCCTCAGGATCGAATTGATGAGCTCGGTGATGCTTCTGTCCCATTTAATTTTGATGTGCATGCTATGATTTTTTCTAATGATGCTCCTGCTTTAGAAACTGCTCTGCATCATGCATTTGAAAATCGCAAACTGAATATGGTAAACCAGCGTAGAGAGTTTTTTAATGTTACACTCGATGAAATCAAATCTGTCGTAAAAAATAATTTTGATAAAACTGTGGAATTTATTGATGTTCCAGACGCTGAGCAATATCGCATTAGCCTTAAAATGAAAGAACACTAGTATTAGTATAATTACAAAACCGCCCCGGTGCTACCAACACCGAGACGGCCAACGCTCCGAAGAACGTATATCAACAAGCATATTTTATCATCTTCGGAGCAGCTGCGCAATCGGAACTCATGTTCCATAGCTGTTATTTTTATACCTTAAAGGAGGATGATCCTATGAGAAGACCTAACGGATGCGGTACCGTAGTTAAATTATCCGGTAAGCGTACAAAGCCATATTGTGCCAAGGTTACTTGCGGATGGAATTATGATGAAGAGAAGGATAAGCTGATTCAGATTCAGAAGACCATCGGTACCTTTGCTACTTATGAAGCTGCTGACCGCGCACGATCTGATTATGTCTATGATCCCTATGATATTGATGCAAAGAAGATCACCTTCTGTGAACTGTACAAGCTTTGGGAACGTGACAATGAACATAAAAAAAATGCCAAGAAGTATTATGCTACCCCATTTCGGAAGCTAAAACACATTTATAATACTCCATTCCACGAGTTGAAGGTAGCACGGATCCAGAACATCATCAATGAAGCATGTGACACTGAATCAACCAGATCTCAGATGAAGTCTCTATTTAATTGTCTGACTGACTTTGCTGCGTTCCTAGATATCGTCAATGTGAATAAATGCAACCTGATTGATATTACTAAGAACCTGAAGCCTGCTGAGGATGATGAAAGCTCCGGACGTATTCCGTATACTCTGGCCGAGATGAAGCAGCTTATGGCTCTTGATGATGATGTGTCTGCATCTATTATGTTGATGATTTTAACTGGAATGCGTGTGGACCGTGAGTTTCTTTCCCTGCGAAGGGACAACATCGATTATGAAAAGAAGGTCATCCATATCGTAGACTCCAAGACCGGCAACGGCATCCGGTACATCCCAATCAGTAAGTATGCGGATCCGTATCTGCATCGTCTGTATGATAACAATATGTATGCCTTCCGTGTCGGCATGGATAAGAAATACGCATATAATAAGTATCGAGAAAAGAAATACAATGATCATGTTAGTAAACTCGGTCTCAATCATATTCCATATGACTGCCGGCATACCTTTGCGACTCTCACCAAGCGCAGCGGCATGGATGAGCTGACGAGAAAGAGAATCTTTGGTCACTCTATTAAGGATTTTACCGACCGCGTATATACATCTACCGAGTATCAGGATCTGATGGCTGCACGCAAATGCTTTGATGATTATCTGGACAAAATATTTGCTGATGGATATGTGGAAGAGGTTGCTCCTGAGATCAGAATGACATCCTGATTTGTGTTACTTTTTTGTTACTTACGGATTGATTTTCTCTTGGTTTTATTCGATTTATGTAATTGTTTACCATGTGTCAAAATCGCTGAAACCCGCATAAACAAAGAGAAATCCCACGGATGTTTCACCGTGGGATTAAATCTCTTATGAGGGGGGAGATAGTGAGTGCTTATCAACTATCCAAAT
>JAUNSO010000018.1 GCA_030539165.1 bacterium | reverse complement strand
ATGTCGTCAGACATTATATCAGCGCATGCTTTGGTGCGCATAAATGATCATGAGCTATGCTCATGATATACTGATGAATAAACATGGGGATGCGAGGTAGCGGATGGTTCTGACAGTCAAGATCAAGAAGAAACTAAAGAATTTCACACTGGATGTCAATTTTTCCGCAGAGGCAGGATGCATGGGTATTCTGGGAGCTTCCGGTTCCGGAAAGAGCATGACCCTAAAATGCATAGCCGGTATTGAGACACCGGATGAAGGCATCATTATCTTAGATAACAGGATATTGTTTGACTCAGACAAGGGTATTGATCTGAGGCCGCAGGAGCGCAGGGTAGGATATCTCTTTCAGAATTATGCACTGTTTCCGAATATGACAGTGGCTGAGAATATAGCAATCGGGTGGAAAACACGGCATCCATCGGCTGAAAAGCATGATACAGATGAGCAGGTGTCAAAAATGATACAGAGATTTCATCTGTCTGGGTTGGAACATCAATATCCCGCCAGTCTGTCCGGTGGAGAGCAGCAGAGGACAGCTGTGGCGAGGATGCTGTTGACAGAGCCGGAGGTACTGCTGTTTGATGAGCCATTTTCAGCACTGGATACCTACCTGAAAGAGGAACTGCAGGCTGAGATCGGTAAGATCATGCAGGAGTTCGGAGGCGTTTCGCTGTTAGTAACGCACAGCAGGGATGAGGTCTATAAGCTGAGTGATACACTTTTCGTAATCGAGAGTGGTAAGGGAACCTGCCACGGTGATACCAAGGATTTATTTCGAAATCCCAGAAATCTGGCAGCAGCACGTCTGACGGGCTGTAAGAATATTTCACCGGTGGAAGTGAAATCCGATCACATGATTCTGGCTGTGAAGTGGAATCTGCCTATACAGATACCATTACAAAACATGGATAAGAGCAGGATGTATATTGGCATCCGGGCACATGATTTTCATATAGATCAAGGATGCGCCGAGAAGCCGGAGAATACATTTGCAGTTCAAATAAGAGAAATCACAGAAGCTCCGTTTGAATGGAACGTGATGTTTACGATAGCCGGAGAGCCGGAGGATACAGACAGGCTTTGGTGGAAGGTCAGCAAGGAAATCGTACAGACACGAGAGGAAATCGAGCAGGTTGAGATGCTGATGATTAAGAAGGATGGGATATTGCTGCTTGAGGAGTAGGCAGTCATACCCAAAAGTAATTTATGGATCTTGTCATGAGGACAAAAGCATGAATGATATTATTTTAGTTGCACCCAGTGAGATTCCGGCGCGAGAAGCGCTTGATTATATTGAAGAGCATCAGAAATATGGGGAGGATTATCTGCATGGCAGTTCCTTACTGCATCAGGCACCTTCCTATGTAGAGTGGCTGGAGCAGATTCGCAGGAATTCGGATGAGAAGACTGTGCAGAAGGACTGGGTGGTATCATCCACCTTTTTTGCAGTGCGGGAAAGCGACCGCAGGATTGTGGGGATGGTAGACATCCGACATACACTCAATGATTTTCTACGGGATAAAGGCGGACATATTGGCTATGGAGTGCGCCCGACCGAGCGGCGGAAGGGATATGCCACTCAGATGCTGGAGCAGACGCTTGCATATTGTGCAATATTAGGGATTGAACGTGTGATGATCGCGTGCTACAGTGATAATGTCGGTTCCAGAAAAACGATACTGAAATGCGGCGGACATCTGGAGCGCACATTTATGGATGATACCGGGAAAACCGTGGAGGTATACTGGGCAGACTGCAGTCGGGACTGATAGCAGGGTGTTGAAGATCCACAAACTGGCGCCAAGATCATACAGCAGGGAGTGACAAAATGCCATGAATACGGCAGAGAAACAAGAGAAAAAACGACATCCGAAATTGCTGGATCAGGATATGCGGCCGGTATTGTTTGAGATGTTTGAGATGTCAGGCGAGCGGATGCGGATCATGGAGGAGTTTGTCCTGTGCAGAAAATGCAGGGCAGATGCAGTGATGTTTGCACCGGAACGCGGGATTATCGGATTTGAGATCAAAAGTGACAGAGACTCACTGGAACGTTTAGAGCATCAGGTCAGAGACTACAGCAGATTCTGCGATTACAATTATCTCGTAACAGGGGCAAAATATATCAACAAGGCAGCGGAGGTACTGCCGGAGTTCTGGGGTATCTACTGCATTTCAGAACAAAATGGTGCATTAAAGCTGACGATTGAACGTGAGGCAGCTGTCAGCCCGAAGGTACGGCTTCAGAATCAGCTGAAGTTCCTTTGGAGAAATGAACTGATCGATATTATGAAGCGTCATAAGATCAGAGGCTACAGCAGCAGAAATAAGAGCAAAATCCGGCGACTGCTGCTGGACAATATGGACAAGCAGGAATTAAAAAGCGAGCTATTTGAAATGATGATGGAACGTGATTACTCTATCTATGAAGAAACAGACGAAGAGGAGTAGAACGGACGATCATACTGAGCAAACAGCTGATGGGAGAAGGGGTGTAATCATGAAGCAGGTATATCATAAAGCAGTGATCATTCATGAAGAAGGCTGGAGATTGCGATACAGACGGATGATAGAATCCATTATCATAGCCGTGCTCATAGCAGGCAGTGTCATATTACCGTGTATGAGCTTCTCTGCACAGGCAGCAGTCAGAAATGCATCCTTTACGACAAAGGCACAGATGCAGAGTATGCTTGGCGAGAGCGATGGAGAGACATGGTCGCCGGTTTATCTGACAGAGGTAGAAACCTACTATTGGAACTTTGCCGATAAAAGTGAACTGGGCAGCAGCTCTATTTCACTAAATCTGGCCAAGAACGCCTATCGCAATCTGGAAATGCTCCTGGATAACGGTTATACGATGGATTATAATACGCTGGCTTCCTACGCGGCAGAATATCTGGGTAAAAAGGGCGGTACACCGGACTCCTTCTATAATGTACTGGCAGACTGCCTGAATAATCCGTATCTGTTGAACCGCCCGGCGGCAACGGTAACAGCAACTACCTATAACGGAAGAGATTATTCCACCGTTTTTGATGCAGCGTACTATTATACAAACAATGCAGATCTGCAGGCTTCGATTGGCAACAATCCCCCTGAGCTGCTGCGCCATTTTGTGGAGCATGGCATTACGGAGGGCCGCAGAGGAAATGCTGCCTTTGATGTAAATGCATACATATTACAGACAGATGCAGCTGTTCTGTCACAAAAACTCGCTTCCTCTGCCTATGCCTCGCTGGGCGCGAATAAACCTGCGCCGGTAGGAAAATATAGCTACAGCACAGCTAATTACTATGGAAGATACCTGAATCACTATGCATCATCAGCAGATACAGGAACAGCAGCAGTGGCAGCACCGACAGCCAAGCTTACAACCGGAGTTTATAACGAGACACAAAGCCGCAGTGTCTATACAAATGAAGCAATCAGCAGTGCGGCAGCGAACCTGCGTCCACTGGCAGTGATGATGCCGACGGATCAGGCAGCCCAGCCGTCCTACGGAATCGGTCAGGCAGATATCCTCTATGAGATCATGGAGGAGGGCAGCATTTCAAGACAAATGGCGATTATTCCGGACTGGACAGGGATGTCCCGCATCGGTAATCTTAGAAGCTGCCGTCTGTACTATATTCCGTTAGCCAAGGAATGGGATCCGATCCTGATTCATTTTGGCGGAGTCGGCTATATGAAGGGTACGATTGACGCAGCGGATATGAATAATCTATCCGGCACCTATGAGTATGGAACCGGCGGTAAGGCTCCGGGAGCTGGATTTTTCTTCCGCACCTCGGACAGAGTCGCACCGCATAATGCATACATTTCTGCTTCTGGTATTCAGAAAGCCTGTTCCCAGCTTGGGTATCAGACGAGCCTCAGAAGCGGATACTACAACCCGAAGCATTTTACATTTTCAACAGGGACAAATGATCTGTCCGGCTACGGCAGCAATGCAAAGACTGCAAACAGCATTGATTTGTCACAGGTGTTCACTTACACCAAGAGTGCGTTGACCTATCATGCGGCAGACGGACTATATTATAAAAATATCCATGGCAAGGCACAGGTAGATGCCATCACCGGCAAGCAGATTGCATTTACAAATGTGATTATCCAGAATACGACATGGAAGCAGCTCGATAAAAAGGGGTATTTGAGCTTTAATGTGATAGATGCGACGCAGGATGGCTATTACTTTACAAAGGGGAAATGCATCCATATTACTTGGAAGAAAACCGGTGATTACACGCCTACGGTTTATTATGATGACAATGGTCGCGTTGTCCAGTTCAATACAGGCAAGACTTATATTGCCATTGCTCAGGATGGAAAGGATGTCATCTTCAAATAAAAAGAATCATGGCGCCACTTAAATAAAATCATGACGGCAATATCAAGTACGATAAATCGGACACGTCCTGTGCGATAATCGAATCATGGAACAGAAAACATAGTATCTGATCTGATTGGATGAAGCGGAGGGCATTGAGATGAAGAAGAGATTGATTAAGGTTTGCGCAGCGGTTATTGGATTTGCATTGATCATAGGGTTTACCACAAGAACAGTATCAGGCAAGGAGCAGAAGCCGGAGCATCCGACCGTGAATGCATACGAGACGATGGAAGCGGAATATCTGACAGAGATCAAGGCGGTACTGGCACAGAATCATTACAGTAACAGCGGAGTCAATATGACTAAGATCATTGATGCCGATGAAAATCGTTATTATACAATTGAAATCTACCATGCCCGTCTCAGTCAGGCAGATATTGCCCAAAAGCAGCAGCTGATCAGCCAGTTGGAAGCATTGAGTGGATTTGGAGAGTATGGAACGGTAGAGTATCAGATTGCAATGTAGAACAAAACATGCATAGAATTCCGAAAAAATACATAGATTAGTGAATATCCATCTTCTGTTACAGACAGTGTGGTGGAAAACGAATCATATCAGATGTATAAGGGGAATGAGCATGAGTCAGATAACAAGATATTTTGCGGGAGGAAACACAGCGAATGGGTTTGTGAGTTTCTTCCCGTTTGTGTTGCCACCTCAGGACAGAAAGAGAATGTTCTTCATCAAAGGCGGTCCCGGGGTAGGAAAGAGCAGTTTTATGAAGGTCATCGGTTCCGAGATGGAACAGGCAGGCTATGATGTCGAGTATTTCTACTGCTCCGGGGATCCTGAGTGTCTGGATGCCGTGGCAGTGCCGAAGCTCGGTGTCGGCATTATGGATGCCACTGCGCCGCATTCCTATGATCCGGAGCTTCCGGGTGCGCGAGACACACTGATCAGTCTGGGTGACTTTCTGGATGAGAAGGCAATGAGTCCGTTTGTTTCTGAAATCGAACGCATCAATGCCCATATCAGCATGAGCTATCGCAATTGCTATCATTATCTCAAGTCTGCGGCTGAGCTGAAAATGGTTGCAGAAGAGGTTGAAAACCGTGGTATAATCAAGGGAGAACTTTTACAAAGTGAAATGCCCATGATCACAGTAAGAGAAACGATCTTGATACAAAGATATACAAGAAAACTGCTGGAGGAATACATTTTCCGGGATGATGCGATACAGCAGGCAGATGAGCCCTATATCGGAACGAATCGTAATCTGTTCTGTACGGCGTATACACACATGGGATTGGTCAGCTATCTGGATGCACTTCCACGGGAACGGACAGCTTTGATTCTGGAGCATAATGAACGAAAAATTGACATGATATTGAGAGAACTCCGGATACAGATCATGAACAGCGGCAGGAATACAGTTTCACTGTATCATCCGCTGAGATCTACGCTGCTGTCGCATCTGTATGTCCCGGAAGATCAATTACTGTTTACGGGAGATATGGAGTTAAAGGATTCTGCCGAACTGCGCAATTCCTATCATGCCTCTGACATAATACAGGAGCATACCTTACAGGATCAGAACTTTGACGAACTCATTTCGTATGCTGTTACGCAGTTGAAATCTGCCAAAAAGGCACATGATGAGCTGGAAAGCTACTACGTAAAAAATATGAATTTCACAGGAGTTTCAGAGAAATTAAATGAAGTTTTAACAAAAATCAGGAGAGAACAATGAACACATTTGATAAAATCTATGAGGTAGTCAAACAAATACCAAAAGGACAGGTGGCAACCTATGGTCAGGTTGCCGCCCTGGCCGGAAATAAGCGATGGTCACGCGTGGTGGGTTATGCACTGCATGTCAATCCGGATGGAGATGCGATTCCTTGCTATCGTGTTGTGACGAAGGACGGCAGAGTAGCGCCCGGTTTCGCATTTGGTGGTGCAGGAGTCCAACGTGAGCTTCTGGAAGCCGACGGAGTCGAATTCCAGGATAACCATGTCATTATGGAAAAATACCAGTGGGACACGCCATTCTATGGGATGGACTAGCCTCTAAGGGCTTACTTTTCAGTCTTACTAAATACTGACTTTGGCTGTCCGCAGATAGGGCATTTATAATCCTCCGGCAGCTCCTCAAACGGAATCTCTCCGTCGTACTCATAACCACACACGGTGCACTTCCAGACAGTCCTGGTCTCTGCAGCCGGAGTCTCCTCCTCTGGAATATAAGTAGGTGCATTCTTAGGACTCTTACCCTTCACAACCTTGTGATAATAAGCATAAGTCATCGCTTCGGCTGATCCAAATACATCCCCATCAATCAATTCTCCAAGAAAGATTGTATGTGAAGAGGTCTCTGTCTCACCCACTACCTTGAATACCATATATCCACAGGAATCCGGAATGACTGGAAGTCCTTCCTTCCTCTCATAAGGCACAGAAGCAAACTTATCCACATCCTTACCTGACTGGAAACCAAATGTTCCGATCAAAGAAGGATCACTGTCTACAGACAGGATAGAAACTGCAAATCTCCCTGTTTTCCGGATACACCCGTTTGTAAAATTGTCATGATTCATACTCAGTGCTACAGTCACCGGAGATGAAGTAATCTGCATCACACTATTCGCGACACACCCCGTAGCTCTGTCTCCATCCAGCGTGGAAATCACATAAACCCCATAAGACAAATTCCTCAAAACATTCGTATTCATAAAATCCTCCTTCCCGGACACACCCGTCCCAAACCATTATCCCCAATTGAAAGAAAGAAATTCAAAAAGGAAAAATAACACTACATAATTAGTAACAATTACTATTATTATATAAAAACATCATATCATCCCATACAATACATGTCAACAAATAAAAAATATCAGCCATAGGATTCCATCAAATCAAAAACAGGCAAAGCCTGGTCAAGCCCACCACCCATCAACAAACTCAGCCAAAGCAAATTCATCCCCCTATCCCAATACAACAGATAGAGTACGGACAATAGCGGGCATAATGGTATGTTCCGAGGTCAAGCCAAAGGAGCCTGAAAACTATAAAATAAGTAGGAGCCAGTCTCCTA
Organism: bacterium; assembly: GCA_030539165.1. Taxonomy (GTDB): domain Bacteria; phylum Bacillota; class Clostridia; order Lachnospirales; family Lachnospiraceae; genus JAAYYM01. The sequence continues at coordinate 46,846 of JAUNSO010000018.1, read as the reverse complement.
CTTATTTTTGTATATAGGTTGAAGGGGACGACGCGTCGAGGCAACATACCATTATGCCCGCTATTGTCCGCACTCCACTCAGCCTGCTTTTATCTCTCCGGAACTTGCTCTACACCGCCAAATCCACATGCTGCAGCGTTCCAACCTCCCCACTTTCCCTCAAATAAACTCCCGTAGACCGAATCACTCCATTTGTCTCATTCGTCTCCTGATTATTCAAGGAAAACTGTGTCGACACATTCCCCAGAAACAGAGCACCGACACCTGCCTCCTTTAGATTCAGCAGCCTGTCATTCCCATCCTGATCCTTTGTCCAGATCTTCAGATCCTTGAACACATCATCTGCTTCATCGATCCATCCATTTCCGTCCTTGTCATAAGCCGCCAGATCCTTAAACCCATCTCCCGATTTCGTACCGAACAGCTCATTCCCGTCATTGATCTTACCATCCCCATTTTTATCAAGTGCCAGAAAACCGCTGCCGCCATCTACAAATGAAATATTGTCTTCATGACCGTCCGCATCAATATCAAAGAGAAACTTCTGATCACTGACAGAAGCAACATTACTGTCCAGATTGATCACAAGCGGATCTGTAAAGATGTAGCCGGCTTCCTCCTGCAAATATTCATTCTGTTCCATGTAGCTTCTCGACATCTCCAGTGTGATCCCAAAATCAATCGACCTGCCATCTGCCGTCGTGACATTGCCCACACTTGTAAATGCCGTGTTTTCCTCCTCGGACATGAAACTGGATGCAACCGTCTGTTTTACCCAGATACCATTGACACCTCGTCCGTCTGACAGATTCACCTGCGAGTTTTCCATGTAAGTATTACTCAGAGAGAGTCCGGTACTCATTGAACCCTGACTGCTGTATCCGGAAAAGAAAGAATCCAGATCCTTTGACATTTTCTTTGAAAAGTCATACATATCAAACTGTCCCTTGGTGATTGGCATTCTGCCCTTGGTAAAGGATTGCTTTACCTTATTCAGAGTTTCCAAAATCCGCTTCAGGGTCTCAATCATGATCTCGTCCTCAGATTTTTCTCCGGATACACCGTTAGTATTGACTTTGTTTGACTGGGTGGCGAGCTGATAACGCTCCTGTTTTTGCTGGTCACGCTTCATCTGTCGGAGCCTGGCCATCATTTGCTTAGATTCCTCAGAAATCGTCATGGAGACGCCATTGTTCGCTTTGATTGTCGAACCTGTAGTATTTCCACTTCCGAGAAGCCGTAATCCTGATACAGTTCCTCGTGTAATGCTGACTGATGCTGAGGTTTCCTTTGAATAGTTCCGAGACGAGCCCATAGAAATATTGCTCGAATTAATCATCATGCTGCTCACATCCTTTCTCGCGCATGAAACCAGAGTTGATCTCCACCATCCGTGGGGAGACAGATACCGTGTCAGAAAGTCTAAAATAGAAATGTACGCAAAATAAGACAATCTTTCACCTTGTATATATCGGCAAAATCAGCTAGTATGATAATAGAAACTCGTAAAATTTATAACAAATGTGAGGTAATGTATGAAAATATTGGTCGCGATCGATTCGCTGAAAGGAAGCCTGTCATCACTGGATGCAGGAGCTGCGATTCAGCAGGGCATCAAAAAGGTATATAAGGATGCAGATATCACTGTAAAACCGCTGGCAGATGGCGGAGAAGGCACGGTAGAGGCACTGGTTTCCGGCATGGGAGGCGAGCTTGTCACCGTAAATGTTACAGATGCACTCGGCGAGAAGACAGATGCAGTCTACGGAATGATCGAGAGTAAAAAGCTGGCTGTTATGGAGATGGCTGCAGCAGCCGGAATTACCATGGTGGCTGAACAAAAGCGTAATCCCAAAAACACAACGACCTATGGAGTCGGAGAAATGATATTAGATGCAGTGAAACGCGGATGCCGCGATTTTATCATCGGAATCGGCGGCAGTGCAACAAATGACGGCGGTATGGGCATGCTGGAGGCAATGGGGGTTAAATTCTTCAATGAAGATGGTGGTAATCTGGGCCCCTATGGACTGGATATGCTGCGTGTCGCAGATGTAGATGTCTCTGGTCTGGTGCCGGAATTGAAGGAATGCACATTCCGTATTGCATGCGATGTTGAGAATCCGTTGTGCGGACCGCTTGGTGCTGCACATGTATACGGACCACAGAAGGGTGCGACACCGCAGATGGTAGAGCAGCTGGATGCGGGTCTGAAGAATTATGCTGATGTAATCAAGAAACGTTTAAAGCTGGATAATATCAATGTTCCCGGCAGCGGCGCGGCAGGCGGACTGGGCTATGCGTTTGTGACCTTCCTGCAGGGCAAACTGGAACCGGGGATCTCTATTATTCTGGATACAATCGATCTGGAAAAGGAAATCAAAGAAACAGATCTTGTCATTACAGGCGAGGGCAGACTGGATGCTCAGACTGCGATGGGCAAGGCACCGATCGGAGTTGCCAAGCTGGCAAAACAGTATGGCAAGAAGGTCATTGCCTTTTGTGGAGCCGCTACAGAAGATGCAGCAGCCTGCAATCAGGCGGGAATCGATGCTTACTTTCCGATTCTGCGCAGTCCGATGACCGTAGAGGAAGCCATGGAACGGGATACGGCAGAAAACAATATCATGCTGACAGCTGAGCAGGTATTTCGTTTGATTCAGTTATTTTAATTTTGGTATTGACATGATAAAGTAATCTGTGCTACATTGTGTTCAATGAAAAACCGTTGAAGAAGAAAGAGTAGTCTTGAGCACCTTCTTTGCAGAGAGCCGCAGGCGGTGAGATTGCGGCAGGAAAGGAAAAGATGAATGGGCTTCTGAGGGCGAACCGAAAGCAATATCTGACGAGTAGGCGAGCCGGAGCAGGTACTCCGTTAACAACGTCAGCATATGTCAGTATGCATGAGAGGATGTAACCATATACCGTTGCATCAAGCCAGGTGGCACCGCAGGAGTGAATAACAGCTCTTGTCCTAGCAATAACAATTATTGTAGGGACAGGAGTTTTTTTGCGTGATAAGCAGAGAAGAGACTACAGAAGTTCACCGAAAGCGTTTACGCATTGAGGTGGACAGCTGAAGTCTCGGCGAGCAACACGAGCGAGGAAATGCGAAGCATTTTCGTAGCTGCTTATCACGGTAGAGCCAACTGCCCCACTCAAATGCGAAAGGAGCGCGAAAGAAATGAAAGAAACAACAAAAATTCCGTACAAAATCTATCTCGAAGAAAGTGAGATGCCGAAGCAGTGGTACAATGTCCGCGCTGATATGAAGAACAAGCCGGCACCCTTACTCAATCCTGCCACACATCAGCCGATGACCTTTGAAGACCTGAGACCGGTATTCTGCGATGAACTTGTCAAGCAGGAGCTGGATGATACAACGGCTTACTTTGATATTCCACAGGAAATCAGGGATTTCTACAAGATGTACAGACCGTCACCACTTGTCAGAGCTTACTGCCTGGAGGAGAAGCTGCAGACACCGGCTAAGATCTACTATAAGTTTGAAGGTAATAATACAAGCGGCAGTCATAAGCTGAATTCCGCGATTGCGCAGGCATACTACGCAAAACAGCAGGGTCTTAAAGGTGTGACCACAGAGACCGGTGCCGGTCAGTGGGGAACAGCCCTTTCCATGGCATGCTCCTATTTTGATCTGGACTGTAAGGTTTACATGGTCAAGGTATCCTATGAACAGAAACCCTTCCGTCGTGAGGTAATGCGTACCTATGGCGCCAGCGTAACGCCGTCACCTTCAGAAACAACAGAGGTTGGCAAGAGAATTCTGGCTGCACACCCGGGAACAACGGGTTCACTCGGCTGCGCTATTTCAGAGGCAGTAGAAACGGCACTCGGCATGGACGGCTACAGATATGTACTCGGCTCTGTATTATCCCAGGTACTGGTACACCAGACTGTGATTGGACTAGAGTCCAAGATTGCCATGGATAAATACGGTATTAAACCTGATGTGATCATCGGCTGTGCAGGTGGCGGCTCTAACCTTGGAGGTCTGATTTCTCCGTTTATGGGTGAGAAGCTTCGAGGAGAGGCTGATTATCAGTTTATCGCTGTAGAACCCGCATCCTGTCCGAGCTTAACAAGAGGAAAATATGCATATGATTTCTGCGATACCGGTATGGTATGCCCTCTGGCAAAGATGTATACACTCGGCAGCGGCTTCATTCCTTCTGCAAATCATGCAGGCGGACTGCGTTACCACGGTATGAGCTCCATTTTGTCACAGCTTTATGATGATGGATTAATGGAAGCAAGAAGTGTAGAGCAGACAGAGGTATTTAGGGCTGCAGAGCAGTTTGCAAGGGTAGAAGGTATCCTTCCTGCACCAGAGAGCTCACATGCCATCAAGGTTGCAATCGATGAAGCGCTGAAATGCAAGGAGACAGGAGAAGAGAAGACCATCCTCTTTGGTCTGACGGGCACAGGTTACTTTGATATGGTGGCATACGAGAAATTCCATAATGGAGAGATGACAGACTATATTCCGACAGATGCAGATTTGCAGGTCGGATTTGACGGACTTCCACAGATGTAACATTTTTACCCTTGCTTCATATTCTATGTGTATAGAAACAGAAGGAGGGAAGTATCGTGTCGCCAAACAGAAAGGTTGGAGTACTCGGCGGGGATAAGAGACAGTATTATATAGCAAAGCAGCTGCTGGAGGAAGGCATGGAGCTCATGCTTTATGCCGTAGAGGATGCAGCATCTCTTGCAGGTGAGCATGGAGCCCATGTGCTGTTGGAAAAAAGTCTGGCTGCATTTATGGATGATTCAGACCTGATCATCGGCCCGGTTCCGTTTTCGAGAGACGGCAGCTGCATTTATGCCGTAAACAACGATGAACAGATGGATCAGTCCATCTGCGCCGGGAGTCTTGACACATTTTGCTCGTTGATTCGTGAACGGCATATCATTACAGGTGGGAATATCCCGGAGCAGCTGCAATGGGTAGCTGGAGAATGTGGTGCCTCCTGCTATGATCTTATGAAAGTGGATCGTGTAGCGGCTGAAAATGCAGTGGCAACCGCCGAAGGCACTATTGCCGAAGCGATATGCTCCGGTGATGGAAATCTGAGCCGGAGTCACTGTCTGATCTTTGGCTATGGCAAATGTGGCAAAACGCTGGCAGAACGCCTGAACGGAATGAAGGCTTATGTCACGATTGCTGCCAGAAATGAAGCCCAGCTGCAGGATGCCCGTAATAAGGGCTATGAGACTGTTGAACTTTCAGCATTGAAAGAGAACAGAGCTGCGCATGCCAACATGATAAAAGAGGCCGGATATATTTTTAATACCATTCCTGCGCCCGTTATTACCAGGGAGATTCTTGAATTAGTGGATCAGGAAGCATTGATCATAGATATTGCATCTAAACCGGGGGGAACCGACTTTGCAGAGTGTAAAAATCTCGGAATCAAGGCAAAGCTGTCATTGGGAATTCCCGGCAGGTATGCACCCCGCGCATCCGCAGAGATTCTGTTACGGGCCATGCGGCACTTATTCTGCCCTCCTTCTGAGTAGGCGAAGGAGACTGACTCATATGCAATTAGACGGAGTAAATATCGGAGTTGCCATTACCGGTTCTTTTTGCACATTTGATAAAATAAAAATAGAGATCATCAATCTGGTGGAAAAGGGAGCAAATGTGCTCCCGATTTTTTCTTTCAATGCAGCCACGATTAATACACGTTTCGGAAATGCATCCGAATTTGTTAAAGAAATCGAGAAAATCACACAGAATACTGCCGTGCGCACGATAGAGGACGCTGAGCCACTGGGTCCAAAGGGACTGGTCGACATTATGATCGTTGCACCCTGCTCCGGCAATACACTGGCAAAGCTAAGCAACGGGATCACAGATACACCGGTCCTGATGGCTGCAAAAGCGCATATCCGCAACAATAAGCCATTGGTCATCGCTGTATCTACCAATGATGCGCTGGGTTTAAACCTGCAAAATATAGGAACACTGCTGAATACAAAGGGAATCTATTTTGTTCCGTTTGGTCAGGATAACAGCAGCGGCAAACCAAAATCCATGATTGCTGTGACGGGTATGATCATTCCGACACTGAAACTGGCACTTGACGGTATCCAGATCCAGCCAATCATTCATTGTCCAAATATGAAGTAGTTCCTGAAAGTAACAGGCTGTCTGATGTGATAATATTTTCACAACTGACAGCCTGATATAATGATTTCAGAAAATATGTGAAATAATACGATATTGTATATTAAACAGGCTTATGCTACAATGATGTAGCAACGATTGTATATCTGCATGCTATAATCTGGCGCGGAGGCAACGTGAAGCTAATGGATAATTTGAGTTCTGCTGATATTCGTAAACAAGAGGGTAACGAACAGGTTACATATGAACAGATGCTGGCCATTATGGCCAATGTCAACGGCGGTGTATCAGCTGTCGTTATAAAAGAAGGACATCCGCATTTTCTGTATGCTAATAATCAGTATTTTGAGCAGCTTGGTTATACGCGGGAACAGTTTTTGGAAGAAGTAGATAATGCTTTTGATCTGGTGTACGAAGAAGACAGAGGTGTTGTTGCAGAATTGACCAGAAAAGCCAGCATTGACAAGAATTCTTTCTCCTGCGAATATCGTGCCAGAAAGCGAAACGGAAGACTGGTGTGGATGCAGAGTAATATTTCCATCACATCGTTGCCGGGTATTGATGAACCTGTACAGCTTGCGGTTGCCAACAGCATCGATCAGGTCAAGCTTCAGCTGAGGCAGGAGATCATCAATCATTCTGTGATCAGCTTTCAGATTAATCTGACAAAAGGCACGATAGAAGAGTATTATTCGCGCTTTCATGATATTCCACAGATCAGCCCCAATGAACGTATTAATGAAGATTTACGAACAAGTATACTCAAAAATATCGTACCGGAGGACAGAGACAGGGTTGTCAATACGATATTTTATGAGGCACTGGCCAGGGCATACAGTTGTGATTTGAATACAATACATGTAGATTACAGAAGATATATTCAGGGGACAGGAGTCAAATGGCTTCATGCAACTGCGAATATTATGGAGAGACCTCATACCGGAGAACTGGTTGCATTTGTATGCAGTCAGGATATTGATGTTGAAAAGAAAAATCAATTGGCCATTGAAAGTATTATGGATGAGGAAATTGAGTATGTATTACTCCTGAATACTGCAACTGGGCAGGCCCGAATGGTACAGGAGAAGCATTATGAAGGAATAGGTTCGCATCAGGTATTTCACTATGACGATATGCGCAAAAGAGTATTACAGAAGCAGGTAATGCCGGAGGATAGTGAGAAGTGCGAGCTTTTTTTTGATCTTCAGAGTCTGATCAAGGCATTGGATCAAGGGGGTGTTATCAAACAGATTTACCGTGTTATGGATTCGGAGGGCAGGATCCAACGAAAGAAAGCAAGGGCATTTTATCTGGACTCTACTCGTGAAGAAATAGTATTGATACGAAGAGACATAACAGATTTATATGAGGAAGAGCAGAGACAGAAGCAGATACTGCAGGATGCAGTTGATGCAGCTGTTGAGGCCAATCATGCCAAAAGTGACTTTTTATCACGCATGAGTCATGATATGCGTACACCCTTGAATGCAATCCTCTCATTTTCGGATCATGAACTGACAGAGGATGCTACTGAAGAAAAAATGGGAATGTATCTGGATAAAATACATGCTTCAGGTGATTATTTATTGGGCATCATTAATGATGTGCTGGATGTGTCTAAGATTGAGCAGGATAAAATGGCACTCAATCCGACGCCATACTCATTGGATGAATTTACGGACAGTATCAATACAGTTATTGGCTCACTATGTCAGAATAAAAGTATAGATTTTAATATGGATATCAGTCGTGTTCCGGATCAATGGATTATGATCGATAAAGTGCGGTTTAATCAGATTTTTATTAATCTGCTGTCCAATGCTGTCAAGTTTACGGAAGATGGCGGAAAGGTTGATTTTACGGTGATGCCGTGCTCAGAGATTCTAGACAGCGGCCTGCGGATGCGATTTGAGATCCGGGATAATGGTATCGGTATGTCACCGGAGTTTCTGCCGCATGCTTTTGATAGTTTTTCACAGGAATATAACAAAAATATATCGGAGAAAGCACAGGGGACAGGGCTGGGACTGACTATTGTAAAGGAAATCGTATCACTGATGAAGGGAACGATTTCTGTGGAGAGCAAACTGGGGAAGGGAACGCTGTTCACTGTAGAGCTGCCGCTAAAGTATACAGCTCCGCCACCATCAACACTTTTGCTGAAGGAGGATATGCCGTCTCTTCAGGGAATTCATGTTCTGCTATGCGAGGACAATGAACTGAATCGTGAGATTGCGGTGATACTTCTTGAAAAATGGGGATGCCAGGTGGAATGTGCCGAAAACGGAAGACAGGGTATGGATATGTTTTTACAATCCGAAGTGGCATATTATGATGTTATTTTGATGGATATCCGTATGCCGGTCATGAATGGACTGGAGGCGACTAAGGGTATCAGGGCTGCTGACAGGCCGGATGCACCGGTCATTCCGATTGTAGCCATGACAGCTGATGCTTTCAGCGAGGATGCACAGATTTCCAGTGAAGCCGGTATGAATGGGCACTTATCGAAACCGATAGAACCAAAAAAGGTTTTTGAAACACTGATGCGTGTTACCTGCAAATAAACTTCTGATTCCCCTGCATGTATCATATAATGAGATAAATGATACATACAGGGGTTTTTGTATCTATGGATAGAAATCAGCAGGAAAATCATACACCGGATAAAAAGGAACAGGAGGATATGACGGCCAGACAGGATACAGTCTGGACCCGCAACGATAAATGCAGGATTGCGCTGGTTTTGATTTGCGGTCTGTTAGCTGTATGGGGAGCAGCCCGTTTGATTCCGGAGTCCGTCACAGTCAGTAACAGCGTAGATGGTCGTGAGCTTCCAATTTACTGTGTCCAGACAGATCAAAAGGTGGTAGGACTTTCGTTCGATGCAGCTTGGGGAAACTCCGACAGCGACCGGATATTAGCCATATTAAAGAAGCATAATGTGCATGTAACCTATTTTATGACAGGTGGATGGGTAGAGGCGTATCCGGAAGATGTCAAAAAGATCCTGGCAGCAGGTCATGATATCGGGAATCACAGTGAAAACCATAAAAATATGAGTCAGCTGTCAAATGAAGAAAACAAAGAAGAACTGATGAAGGTACACAACAAGGTCAAAGAACTGACAGGCTACGAGATGGATTTGTTCCGTCCGCCTTACGGTGACTACGATAACGATGTAATCAAGGTAGCCACAGACTGTGGCTATTACACATGTCAATGGTCTGTCGACAGCCTAGATTGGAAGAACTATGGGGTGGATCCACTGATCAAGACGGTCTGCGAGCATAAGAATCTGGATAATGGAGCCATCATATTGATGCATAACGGTGCGGATTATACGGCAGATGCCCTAGATGCAATACTGACAGGACTGAAGGAACAGGGATATTCGATACTGCCATTGTCTGAGCTGATTATAAGAGAAGACTATCATCTGGATCACACCGGCAAGCAAATTCCCAACCAATGAAAATTCATTGAATAACAGAGGATGTCTATGCTATAATGGCGATGATCGCAGATAAGGGGTCATTCAATCCCAATCTAAAAAGATCAAGAAGTCACAGATGCAATGGAAGTGAAGAATATGAAGCATGAAATCTCAGATGAAACAATTGAGTATATAGGCATTCTGGCCAAACTGGAACTCACAGATGCACAGAAGGAACAGGCAAAGAGGGACATGGGCAGCATGCTCGATTATATGGATAAGCTGAATGAGCTGGATACGACCGAGGCAGAGCCAATGTCACATGTATTTTCAGCTCATAATGTATTTCGTGAGGATGTTGTAACAAATACAGATATGCGGGATGCCATTTTGCAGAATGCTCCGCAGACTAAGGACGGACAATTTAAAGTACCGGTAACAATCTGATGAGCAACGGAGACACGATCATGGAAATACGAGCACTCACAGCCATTCAGCTTGGCGAGAAAATAAAACAGCATGAATTAACGGCGGTCGATGCAGTTCGTTACTATCTCGACCGTATAGCAGCATTGGAGCCGGTATATCATGCACTGATTACAGTAGAACCGGAGATGGCTCTGCAGCATGCGGCCAAGGTACAGCAGCGGATTGATGCGGGCGTGCTGACCGGGCCGTTAGCGGGCATACCGTTGGTTCTCAAGGACAACCTGTGCGTTGATGGCATGCGGACGACCTGCGGCTCTAAAATGCTTGAGCATTTTACCACGGCCTATACGGCAGGAGCAGTTCAAAATCTTGAAAAAGCCGGCGCAGTGATCTTAGGTAAGGCAAATATGGATGAGTTTGCCATGGGTTCTACGACCGAAACTTCCTATTATGGAGCAACGAAAAACCCATATGATCAGGAACGTGTTGCGGGCGGCTCCTCAGGCGGCAGCTGTGCAGCTGTTGCGCTTGGTGAATGTGCCTTTGCGCTTGGTTCCGATACAGGCGGCTCTATCAGACAGCCGGCGAGTCACTGCGGAGTAGTCGGGATGAAACCGACCTATGGAACGGTGTCACGCTATGGTCTGGTAGCATATGCTTCCTCACTGGATCAGATCGGACCGGTTACAGACAATGTGGCAGACTGCGCAGTTGTTTTGGAAGCAATTACTTCTTATGATCCCAAGGATTCCACTTCTATAAAAAGAGATGATACCGACTTTGCATCTGCACTTATAAATGATGTCAGGGGGATGCGGATTGGTATTCCGCGTGATTATCTGGCAGACGGCATTGACAACGAAATCAAAGAGGCCATTCTGGCAGCTGCAGAGCTGTATCGTTCACTGGGAGCATGTATAGAGGAATTTGATCTTGGGCTCGCAGAGTATGCGATTCCTGCCTATTATGTAATCGCATCGGCTGAGGCCAGTTCGAATCTGGCACGATTTGATGGTGTCAAGTACGGATACCGGACCGGAGACTACGGGGGTCTGCATCCAATGTATAAAAAAACACGCTCAGAGGGCTTTGGAGAGGAAGTAAAGCGTAGGATCATGCTTGGTTCCTTTGCTCTCAGTTCAGGTTATTATGATGCTTATTATCTGAAGGCATTGCAAACCAGAACGATGATCAAGAAGGCATTTGACCAGGCATTTGAAAAGTATGATTTGATTCTCGGACCGACAGCTCCGACAACTGCCCCACGTCTTGGAGAATCACTGATGGATCCGATCAAAATGTATTTGAGAGATATTTATACAATATCTGCGAACCTTGCAGGATTGCCCGCTATGAGTATTCCATGCGGCATGAGCGGTGATGGACTGCCAATCGGACTGCAGCTGATTGGAAATTGCTTTGAAGAAAAGAAAATGATTCGTGCCGCCTATACATTTGAGCAGACCTTTGGGGCTGCCAAACCGGCACCCGCCATGACGGAAACTACCATGAAGGAGGTGAATCCGGCATGAACAGGAAATATATGACAGTCATCGGTCTGGAAGTACATGTAGAGCTGGCAACAAAGACCAAAATCTTTTGCGGGTGTTCTACGCAGTTCGGAAGTGCAGCGAATACACATACATGCCCTGTTTGTACCGGGATGCCGGGATCTTTGCCCGTGCTGAACAAACAGGTAGTGGAATACGCGGCGGCCGTCGGACTTGCAACAAACTGTACGATTACACAGTACAGTCAATTTGACCGAAAGAATTATTTCTATCCGGACAATCCGCAGGGATACCAGATTTCCCAGCTGTATTCACCGATTTGCCGTAATGGACGTGTGGAGATCGAAACAGAAAACGGGAAAAAGGATGTCAGGATTCATGAGATTCATATGGAGGAGGATGCCGGCAAGCTGATTCACGATGAACGGGAGGATACTTCCCTGGTGGATTATAACCGTTCCGGCGTTCCACTGATTGAAATCGTGTCAGAACCGGATATGAGAAATGCGGAGGAAGTCATTGCATATCTGGAGAAGCTGCGCCTGATCATCCGGTATCTTGGAGCCTCTGACTGCAAGCTGCAGGAGGGCTCTATGCGTGCAGATGTCAATTTGTCGGTATGTGATGCCGGTTCTGCCAGATTCGGTACGAGAACAGAGATGAAGAATCTAAATTCCTTTAAGGCAATTACACGTGCCATTGAGGGAGAGCGGGCTCGTCAGATTGCACTGATTGAAAGCGGCAATAAGGTGATTCAGGAGACGCGGCGTTGGGATGATCATAAGGAGTACTCCTATGCAATGCGTTCCAAAGAGGACGCACAGGATTATCGGTATTTTCCGGAGCCGGATCTGGTGCCATTGATTATCAGCAATGAGTGGCTGGATGAGATCCGAGCAAAGCAGCCGGAGCTGCGAGACGAAAAGCGTATTCGATATCAGGAAGAATATGATCTACCGGACTATGATATCGATATCATTACCGGCAGTAAGCATATGGCGGATCTCTTTGAAGCCACGACAGCCATCTGCCATTCTCCGAAAAAGGTATCGAACTGGCTGATGGGCGAGACCCTACGCCTGTTGAAGGAGTATGAGGAGGATCCGGAGGACATCCGTTTTTCACCTGAGAATCTGGCAAAGCTGATACAACTGACTGATCAGAATGTGATCAATTCCACGATTGCCAAGGAAATCTTTGAAGTCATGTATACAGAAGATATCGATCCGGAGAAATATGCAGCTGACCATAATCTGACCACTGTCAGTGATACAGACGCTCTCAGGACAGTTATAGAGCGGGTCATAGCAGATAATTCCCAGTCTGTCACAGACTACAGGAACGGTAAGGAAAGAGCCATTGGATTTTTGGTCGGTCAGACAATGAAGGCTATGCAGGGGAAAGCAGACCCCGGAACGGTCAGTCGGCTCCTGAGGGAATTGTTATGATTTCAATCGAAAAAATATGGTAATGACCGTGTCGAAAGAGGCGATTACGTGGTTGACAACCACCAGCAACTATGATATAAATATTAAGCGGGTCAAAAATGACCCGTTTATTTAGGGGATTGGTCAAGTGGTATGACAAGGGTCTCCAAAACCTTTAGTGGGAGTTCGATTCTCTCATCCCCTGTTTTTAAATCCCGAAAAGTTCAGTGAGAAAGGACTTTTCGGGATTTCGATTTGTTACAGCAATACATGGTCAAACCTTATTGACGGTTCTTTTGGTTTGTGCTATATTGAAGATACAAAAAGGTGCTACCGATAGACGGTTGCCCGATAAAAAGCTAAAAAATAACCGTTTCCGGGCTAGGGGCGGTTATTTTTTATGTGAAGCTTGGTAAACCAAGCTAACAATAGCAACAATCAATAATCCAAATTGTATCAATTCTTCATATGTAACCATTGGCTATCCCTCCTTTCTTTCGTCTGGAGGGCATAACCCTCCAAAAAGAAGGGCAACCGCCTGCCGTTATGGTAGCACCAAGAGCATTATAACATGTCAATATTTTTTAATCCACTTTTATGATTGATAAAATTTTCATTTGGAGGAGGTTTTTTACAACCTCTTTTCTTCGTCCTCAAACAGATGATCGCGGGTGATATTTTTGATCCATTTGCCACTGCGGTAGTGGTGGATGACCACCGGCCATTTGACGAATTCATCGGTACAGAGCAGGAAATAAACTACGAGTACCGGAAGCTTCAGCACGAAGGCTGAGATAAATCCAAGAGGTACGGCATAACACCACATCGAGATGGCATCACAGATAAATCCAAAGCTGCTGTTGCCGCCGGCTCGGAAGACCCCGGCGATCAAGGTCGTATTGACGGCAGCACCCATGACGTAGTAGGTGTTGATCAGGAGCATATATTTCATATAATGCATGGCAGTATCCGTCAGTGTGGCATACTTTAGTATAAATGGTGTTGCAGCCAGAATCAGCAGTCCGCCAATCAGGCCGCTGAGAACCGTCAGCTTCATCAGCCGTTTTGTATCCTCCTTAGCCTGTTCCAGTTTATTTTCACCGAGAATCTGCCCGATCAGGATGCCTCCGGCATTTGCGACACCGAAGCACAGGATCGTACCAAAGTTACGGGCAACCACAACAAAGGAATTCGCGGCGACTGCGTCCGAACCCAGATGTCCTATAATAATAGAATAGGTAGAAAAGGCGAGTCCCCATACCACATCATTTCCCAGTGCAGGCAGAGACAGCTTGATAAAATCATTGAACAGAACTTTATTCTTAATAAACATAAAACGCAGATCCATCTTAATGTCCATGCTGCGGGCGGATACGACCAGACAGCAAATCAGTTCCAGCACTCTGGAAATCGAGGTGGCAAGTGCGACTCCGGCAGCTCCCAGCTTCGGAGCACCAAAAAGTCCGAAGATAAAGACGGCATTCAGGATGATATTTGCAAAGAACGCAACCATATTTAAGGCTGTGCTGATCGTGACTCTTCCGATACTGCGCAGCACTGCCAGATAAATCTCAATGATGCCCCAGCACAGATAGCTGACACTGACAATTCTAAGATAAGATGCTCCGATCCGGATCAGTTCCGGATCATTGGTGTAGATCGTCATCAGGGTTTCAGGGATGCTGACTGCAAGAACAGCCATAATAACGGATATCACTACCGAAAAACGCAATGAGATTCCCTCTACAACCTCAATGGCATGCATGTCTCCCTTGCCGTAATACTGTGCACACAGCATAGTCGCGCCGGTTCCCAGACCAAAGTAGAACATGAACAGGATGCTGGTGATCTGTGTTGCAAGTGATACCGCCGATATAGAAGACTGCCCTACATAGTTTAACATCACGACATCAGTAGAGCTGATGGTCGCACTGAGCAGATTCTGCACCACGATGGGCAGTACCAGTTTCCCGATTCTTTTATTAAAATCACTTTTCGCTATTTGCGTATTCATATTGTTATGTACCTCTCTGTGTCACGGATCATCTGTATAATGAAAGTGTCAATTTAGGATTAAGTATAGCAAATAGTGGAACAAGATGCTATAATAAAATCAACCAAAAATAACACATTTTTGAGCAGGAGGCATAACTATGGAGATGAGCATTATTTTATTTATTTTACTGTGTGTTCTTATGGTGGCAAATCAGATGATCGGTATTGCAAACGGTTGGTATCGGGACGGGTTTTCCTTACATAAGATGGTTTGTGGATTTCAGAAATACGGAATTATCCTGCTCGGATACGGAGCGATTGCGTTTACTGCTTACTTTGCAGGCAGATATATTCCGCAAATGGAGTACATCAGCGGTATTTTGTTAGAGCCGATCGCAAAGTATTTTGTGAAGCTGCTGAATCGCCTCAGAGTGGTTCTGAATGATAATATAGAAGATGTGATTGATCACAAAAGAACATCAAAACGCAATAGAAATGCAAGAAGGACAGCGGGCTCTTCTATGGCAGAAGAAATTGTTGCAGGTTCTCATGTGGAGCCGGCAGCAGAGGCAGCGACGGTACAGCTGATCAGCATGACACCTGCCAAGCCGGTCAAAAAGACCCCTTATAAGCCTTTGAATCAGTCCCTGCCGGAAGCAGTGAGCACCGAGGGAGATAAAAAGAAGCGTACAGGGGCCAAAAAGTCAGCAGAAGCATAGCATTACATTTTCGAGGTCAGCTTTGTTACGACATTAACCTTTCCAACAACTACAATATGATCATTTTCGGCAAATACATATGCCGGTCCTGGCAGGGGCTTCAGCTCCTGCCCTTGTTTTACGGCCAGGATGTTGATTTCATACTTATTACGGACATCAAGAGAAGCAATGCTCTTGCCGACCCAGTTTTCAAAAATCGGAATTTCAAAAATAGAAAATTCCGGTGTCAGCTCGATAAAGTCAAAGATCTTGTTGGCATTGTATCGAATGGCCAGTTTTTCTGCCATATCCTTTTCGGGGTTAATCACCTCATCTGCACCGTTTCTGAGCAGGAATTTCTCCTGGATATCGCGATTTGCCTTGGATACGACTCTTTTGGCACCGAGTTCCTTTAACAAAGATGTGATTTCAAGCGATGACTGGAAGTTTTCGCCGATTGTAACGAAACAGACATCGAAATTATTGATTCCAAGTGATTTCAGAACCAGTTCCTTTCTGCAGTCACCGACACAGGCATCCGTGAAGTTCGGAGATAATTCGTTGATCAGTTCACTGTCCTCATCGACGATCATCACGTCATTTCCCAACTCATATAATTTTGTGGCAAGGCTGCGCCCGAAGCGCCCCATGCCGATCACTAATACTGATTTCATAATGTTGTTCCTCCTATTATATAATGGTTTATCCGATCAGAATCTTTTCGACCGGGCGTTCAATCGGTACAAATACACGTTTCTCAGCCAACACCAGTGCAAGGGTCAGCCCACCGACCCTGCCGCCGAACATCAGAATCATAAAGATCAGTTTGGTCGTGATACAGCCGGCGGATGAGATGCCTGCGGACAGCCCGACAGTACCGGCCGCTGATACCGTTTCCAGCAGGACTTCGCGCAGTGAAAATGGTTCCAGAGCAGCGATGACCAGTGCGGAAAGCGTAATTGCAATCAGATAGATTGTAGCAATCGCCGCCGCCTGCTTTGCAATGCTGTCCTCCAGATTGCGCTTGAAGATGGTGATATTGGAGGAATGCCTGCATGCGGCTCCAATACTCAGAACCAGAACAAAAAAGGTACTGGTCTTGATACCGCCCGCCGTAGAACCGGGATTTCCACCGATAAACATCAGCATCATGGTCAGCAGGCTGCCGCTCTCAGACAGATTCTCGAGCGGTGTTGTATTAAAGCCGGCAGTTCTTGGTGTGACAGCCTCAAAAAAGGATGCCAGCAGACGTTGTCCCAGAGTCATGCTATCCTGCGTATGACTGCATTCCAGCATCAGGAACAGGATCGTTCCGAAGAACAGTAAAAAACCGGTCATGGTCAACACGATTTTGGAATGCAGCTGATAACGCTTAAAATGTAATTTTTGCGTAGCAATATCATTCCACACGATAAAGCCAAGTCCACCGATGATGACCAGTCCGCAGATTGTCAGATTTACAAGCGGGTCTGCCACATAACGGGTCAGAGAGGAGAAGGCTTCATAGCGCCCCATCAGGTCAAAACCGGCATTACAAAAAGCAGAGATAGAGTGAAATACCGCATAGTAAATACCGGTAATCAGTCCCATCTCCGGTATGAAGCGAATCGCCAGCAGGCAGGCACCGATTCCCTCCATGAGAAAGGTTGCAAGAGCCACCTGTTTGATCAGCTGAACGGCACCGCCGACCTTCATGGCACCGGCGGACTGCATGATCAGCTTTCTTTCATGCAGGGGAATTTGTCTTTTCATCAAAATGGAAAAGAGCGTAATGACTGTCATAAAGCCTACGCCACCGATCTGGATGAGAATCAGAATGATGATCTGTCCAAACAGAGACCAGTGCTGATAAGTATCATATACTGCCAGCCCTGTGACGCATGTAGCAGAGGTGGCAGTGAACATGGTATCAATCAGTGGCGTCCATGTACCTGTTTTAGAAGCAGCAGGCAGTGTCAGCAGCAGTCCTCCTGTTATGATAATGGCAAAAAATCCGAGTGCAACAAACTGTGTATAGCTAAGCTTATAGCGATGTTCTTGATCAGTCATGATTACATTTCCTTGTTTTCTTCATTATTGTCGTTCAGCAGATAGATAGAGCCCAGATCATTGGAATAGATAAAGATATATTTTTCATCAAGCGCAGTGCCCACAAAGTCAATCTCATCGTGAATGTTGTTGCTGGTAATCAGCCATTTTGGTGGATTGGCGTCGAGCAGAGTCCGCAGATTGTTTCCGATGTTTTCATCCAGAGCAATAAAAAACGGCGTATTGACCGGATAACGATAGCATGGCAGGATATCATTGATCTCAAACCAGTTCATGTCGACATTGAAACAGTAGACATCGTTTCGTTCCCACTCTGGGATAAATACTGCCAGATCGGTGGCATTTTGATAATATTCATCATAATAGGTATTGTCCCTGTCCTTCACTGCGGTCATCAGAGTGTCATGGCAGTTATCCTCATAATAAACAAACAAAACGACAAAGGCCGCCACGCAAATCAGCTGTTTACAGGAGCTGCCAAGGACAAAAGGGCGGTTGACTGCCATAAACAGGATCAGTGCAGCCAGAAAGACCGGCATGGAGGTCGTGAAGTAGTATACAAAGGGTGTACCAAAATGTAAAGCCACATAGGTGACACCTGCTGTGATGATTAATACCAGACGCTCCGGTGATCGGAGTTCTTTCTTATATAATAATGCAAACAGAAAAGCAAATATACATCCGAAACATTTTAATTCCCAGGTCAGATTATAGGGCTCCGCAAAGTCCACCGAGCGCTTGAAGGCAAAGGCAAATACAGCATAGAACATATCGTTGAGTGTGCCGTGCATTCCAAAATAGATCAATAAAGGAATCATAATCAGAACCAGCCCGCAGACGAAAGAGCGAAGGTAGAGCCAAAACAGTTTGTAATTCTTACGAAGCAGCAGTAGCATTGCAAAGGCAGCTGTGATACCGATGACAGGAGCCGCAGCTGTGATTTTGCAGAAGGTGATGAAGCCGAAGCAGACACCATAGAGAAATGCGTGGCCTGGCAGTTCTCCAAAAGCCTCATCTCTCATGAGCCTGAGTGCGGTATACATACATAGCAGGTTAAACGGAAGGCAGTACTCCTCCAGTGTATTTCCGCCCCAGAGCATGGCAACATGCAGAAACAAAAAGGATGACAGTACAAAGACAGCTTGTTTTTTAGACAGATAAAGCAGGGCCATCCGATAGATCAGGATCAGGGATACGGACAGAAACGGGATCTGCAGCAGGAAAATACCGAAGCGTCCCTGACACATCAGCTGTCCGAGAGCCTGCAGAAAGAAAAAATAGGGGCCCTTCAAATCGAAGAAGTCCTCATATGGTACCCATCCGTGCAGGATCCCACGGCCGGCCATAGAAAAGAAGGAAGCGTCACAGCCATACCATTTCGGCAGCAGTGGGGTAGTCCACAGAGAAAACAATAATAAAAAGCCGATGGAAACCAGTATTAATATGCCGTATTCAATTATTGTTTGTAGTTTGCTTTCCTTGACATTCATGCATCTATTATAATATACTAAATCAGAAACGGATAGCTATTTTTTTGACAAGAAATGAGGCTCCATATGTCAGAACAGGATATAAGTACAAAACAGGCAATTATTGACAAATACAGTACAGATGCAAAGCGTCTGATACCATATCTGACATGGTTTGAGGCAAAGAAGGGCGCAGATGTGTCAGGAATCTATGAAGGAGAGCCGGGGATGAAGTCAATGCCGGTGACAACCTATGATTCGACACTGCTGGAGTTTGTGAAGTTGGCAAAGAGTACGGTATTCATGGACAAGAATTATCCATATGTGTATACTCGTAATCATATTCGTTCTCATGAGGATGAGCTCAGATTGATCGAAAATGCCAGACTGACGGACATCCAGGAACTGGTCGGCATTCTCAGCAAATATGTAATGGAAGGCATGCGCAGGTCTTCTTCCTGGGTAGATGCAGTGGATGCGGGCATTTTTCTCGCCATTCTGCGCAAATTAAAGCTATTTTTTGAACGTACATAGAATTTCTGATTATATAAAAGAGAACACAGGCAAAGGATAAAATGATGAGTGAACAGGAAGTAAAAAGCGAGGGAGTCAAACCTCCGGTGCTCGACAGGCGCATTGGAGATTTTTTAGAGTTGGTCTATGACAAGACAGATGATGTAACAGCTCTTCCCCAAGGGATTTCTTTCGTAGCAGATGAGATGAGAATCGGACAGATTCATGTCGCATTTAATGGAGAGGATATCCTGCTCAAGGAATTTACCCCCTACAAAAAATATGATACAAGACTGCTGAATGAACCGGATTACGAATTTGTTCATTCTGTTGTCAATGAGAATGATACCATGATTCAGTTCTGGAAGCTGGATTCAGATGTGGTATGGGATGACAGTGACAGACGGAATATGGACGACATGGCGCGTTTTCTGCTGCTGTATCTGGGTCGTACAAAGTATCTGTATGAGGCGAAGATGGCGGCTGCTCATGATGAGCTGACGGGTCTGGTCAACCTGACAGGCTTTACACAGACACTCAGCTCCTTGATGGAACAGGGCATTGCCCAGAAGTATACTGTGCTGTATATGAGTGCCTACAAATTCAAGCTGATCAGTCAGAAATACGGTTATGATATCGGTAATCAGGCAATGATCCAGATCGCAGACAAGCTGAAGACGATGACCGGTGAGATGTCCTCTGATCAGGTGGTGGCGAGACTTGTGAATGATAACTTTGCCGTGATCGTCAGGACGAGCAATCTGGAAAAGTATCTCGAGATGCTGTCAGATGTAGAGCTGGATCTGTCCATGAACCGCGAGATCATCAAGCAGCGTATTGCTTTTATTGTTGGTGTTTACCATATCAAGGAATCAGATAAGAATGTGCAGATGCCATTAGAGTATGCCATGGCAGCATATTCGATTTCCAAACAGGGCGAGCAGTCCAATGTCGTTTATTTTAATGAAGAAATACATAATCATTTTCTGAAGGAAAAGGACATTGAGGCAAGAATGCAGGATGCTCTGGATGCAGGAGAGTTTGTAGTTTATTATCAGCCAAAGATCAATCTGGACGACTTTTGCATCAGCGGTGCTGAGGCACTGGTACGCTGGAACGATAATGGAGAAATCATCCCGCCGATGGAGTTCATACCGCTGTTTGAGCGAAACGGTTTTATCTGCAATGTGGATTTCTTTGTTCTGAACAGTGTGTGTCAGGCCATCAGAAAGTGGCTGGACGAGGGACTGGATGTGGTTCCGATTTCGGTGAATTTCTCCAAGGTACATCTGGCAAATGAAAACTTTGCAAATGAAATCGTACAGATGGTCAAGAAATATCGTGTTCCTACGAAATATATAGAGGTAGAATTTACAGAGAGTGCAAACATGGAGGATACGACGCTGCTGACACAGGCGGTAGACATCCTGAAGAGCTACGGCATTGCCAGCTCGATGGATGACTTCGGTACTGGTTCATCGTCATTGAGCCTGTTGACCAGTCTTCCGGTGGATGTACTCAAGATCGATAAATCCCTGTTAGAGGCCGATGCAGTCTCAGAGCGGGAAAGAGTGATCGTGTCCAATATCGTGCGCATGGTGCAGGATCTGGACATCAATGTCATCATGGAGGGCGTGGAGACAGTAGAACAGGTGAATTTTCTCAAACAGATTAACTGCAATCTGGTGCAGGGCTTTTTATTTGACAGGCCGCTGCCGAAGGAGGAGTTTGAGGAACGTCTGCAGAGAGTGAAGTATGCGAATCCGGGAGCACAGTGAGACAAATGCAGTGAGTGATCTGTGAAACACAAAGGAAAAGCGGAGGAAGAAGAGAGAATGGAAATGAAATTCAGAAATGCACTCGGAAAGATCGGCAGCATCGCGAAGTGGATCGTGTTAGTGATTGTCGTGCTGATACTGGTATCCGGGTCATTTTACACGATTGCCGAGGAAGAACAGGCTGTTGTGTGTACATTTGGACAGGCAAAGGCAGTCACAGAGCCTGGACTGCATTTTAAGATTCCGTTGGTACAGACGGTGCAGAAGGTCAATACGACCATTCAAGGCTTTGCCATCGGATATACCAGCAATTATGAAGCAAATTATGATGGGGCAACAGGAGAAGATGTGGCAATGATGATCACATCTGATTATAATTTTATCAAGATCGATTTTTATGCTGAGTACCGTATCATAGATCCGGTCAAGGCAGTTTATGCTTCGGAGGATCCGGTTCTGATCTTGAACAATCTGGCACAGAACTGTATCAGGACGACCATTGGTTCCTATAATGTTGATTCTGTCCTGACCACCGGCAAAAACGAAATCCAGGCAAATATCAAGCAGATGATACTGGATAAGCTTGATAAGATGGATATCGGTATCCAGCTCGTGAATATTACCATACAGGATGCAGAGCCGCCGACAACAGAGGTCAGCACGGCATTTAAGTCCGTGGAAACAGCAAAACAGGGCAAGGAAACCGCGCTGAATAATGCCAATAAATATAGAAATGAGCAGATTCCAAGTGCGGATGCAAATGCAGATAAAATCCTGCAGGATGCAGAGGCTGAAAAGCAGAACCGTATCAACGAGGCCAAGGGTCAGGTGGCACGTTTTAATTCCATGTATGAAGAGTATATGAAGTATCCGGCAGTGACAAAACAGCGTATGTTCTATGAAACGATGGAGGAAGTGCTTCCGGGCATGAAGGTAGTCATCCAGGGCTCAGACGGCAGTACGGTACAGGAGCTTCTGCCGTTAGATACTTTTTATAATGATACTGCCAAAACGGGCAGTACAGCAGCTACGGCAAAGAATAACACAAACGCAGCGAATGAAACAAACGGAGGTGAGGAATAATGGCAGAAGAAAGATTTAATTCTGACGGAACACCTCAGAATGGCAAGAAGAAATTTGGCTGGATTGGCTGGGTGATCGCAGTTGTGATCCTTTGGATTGGATTATCCAGTGTGATTGTATGTAAAGAAAATGAATACAAGCTGATCCGACAGTTCGGAAGAGTGGAACGTGTCGTAACGCAGGCGGGTATTTCATTCAAGATTCCGTTCATTGAGTCAGTTGATACAGTACCAAAAGAAATACTGCTGTACGATTTGCCTGCATCAGATGTTATCACATCGGATAAGAAGACAATGATCATAGACAGCTATGTACTGTGGAGAGTCACAGATCCCTTGAAATTTGCACAGACACTGAGCTATTCTGTATCCAACGCGGAGAATCGTATCGATACATGGGTATACAATGCCATGAAGAATACCATTTCCAGCATGAAGCAGGATGAGGTCATCAAGAGCCGTGACGGCAAGATGACTGTGACTTTACAGGAGGACGAGGTCGTAGCAGGCTCCAATGATCTGGTACTGGAACAGAAGGAAGAGGTCGTTCAGATCAAATCCCTGACAGACGAAATCATGGATCATATCGGAACCATTTATGATCAGTACGGTATCGAAATCATGGCGGTAGAGGTTAAGAAGCTGGATCTGCCGGATGACAATAAGCAGGCTGTTTATACACGTATGATTTCTGAGCGTGAAAATATTGCAGCACAGTATATCGCAGAGGGTCAGTCTGAGGCAAAGATTATCCAGAATACAACAGACAAAGAGGTATCCATCAAACTGTCAGAGGCCGAAGCGAAGGCAGAACAGCTGATCGCAGAGGGCGAAGCAGAATACATGAATATTCTCTCAGATGCATACAATGATGCAAGCAAGAGTGAGTTTTACAGCTTTGTACGTTCCTTGGATGCAGCTAAGACAAGCATGCAGGGCAGCGGAAACAAGACATTGATACTGCCGGCAGATTCTCCGATTGCAGAGGTCTTTATGGGCAGCGGTCATTCTTCTGTCAGCGTACAGAATGCACCGGTAGTCGGTGAGTAGATTTTAAGTAGAAGGCGGACGATTACTGCAAATTTAAATTGTTAGCGCAGTGAGACAGCAGGATGATCGTCATGAAATGAAAAGAGGAAATAGAAATGATATCAGAGAAGATGGTCGATTTAGTGAAAAACAGTTCTGTCATCAGGGCGATGTTTGAGGAAGGACAGAAGATGGCCGCCATTTACGGGGCAGAGAATGTATATGATTTCAGCCTCGGAAATCCCAATGTGGCACCTCCTGCAGCAGTGGCAGAAACAATCAAGGAACTGGTGAATGAGGACAGTCAGAGGCTGCATGGGTATATGAGCAATGCAGGCTTTGAGGATGTCAGAGAGGCGATCTGCGCTTCTTTGAACCGCAGATTTGACACCCACTTTATTGCAGAAAATATCATTATGACAGTCGGAGCAGCCGGAGGACTGAATGTGATCTTCCGTGCATTACTCAATCCCGGAGATGAGGTCATTACATTTGCACCGTACTTTGGTGAATACAGAAGCTACGTTCGTAACTATGACGGTAAGCTGATCGCAATCGCACCGGATACGACAACATTCCAGCCGGATCTTACCGCATTTGAACAGGCCATTACGGCTAAGACCAAGGCGGTTCTTGTCAATACGCCGAACAATCCGACTGGTGTCGTATATTCAGAGGACACCATCAAGAAGATGGCCGCCATTCTGGAAAAGAAGCAGCAGGAGTATGGAACAGAGATTTATCTGATTTCAGATGAGCCATACAGAGAGCTTGTTTATGACGGAGCATTTGTTCCATACCTGACAAAATACTATAAAAATACAATTGTAGGTTATTCCTTCAGCAAATCTTTATCACTGCCCGGAGAGCGTATCGGATATCTGGTCATTCCGGGTGAAATCGATGACTATAAAATGGTACAGGGAGCAGCAAATGTTGCAAATCGTATCCTTGGCTATGTCAATGCACCGTCCATGTTCCAGCTGGTCGTTGCAAAGTGCATAGATGAAAAGACGGATGTCGCTTACTATGATCGTAACCGTGAGACCTTATACAATGGATTAAAGGATCTTGGATTTTCCTGCATCAAGCCGGAGGGCGCGTTCTATCTCTTTGTGAAGTCTCCGATTGCAGATGAAAAGGAATTCTGTGAGAAAGCAAAGAAATATCATCTGCTGATCGTTCCGGGATCTTCCTTTGGATGTGCCGGATTTGTAAGGATCGCATACTGCGTTTCCTATGAGACGATCGTAAATTCCCTGCCGAAGTTCAAGGAACTGGCTGAGGAAATCGGGCTGCAGTAAGCTCTGTTTTTATAGGGTGCCTGAGTGATGGAGAACGATTGACAGGAGAGGATGATTAACGGCATGAGTTGGGAAGACAATATACGCCGGGTTGAACCGTATACACCCGGTGAGCAGACGAAGAATCCGGATATTATCAAGTTAAATACAAATGAATGTCCATATCCGCCATCACCGAAGGTGGTACAGATGGCAAGGGAGATGGATATCGAAAAGCTGCGGCTGTATCCAGATCCGAAGGTGACAGATCTGAATGAAGCATGGGCAGAGTATTATCATCTGCAGCCGGATCAGGTGTTTTCAGGAGTCGGATCAGATGATGTGCTTGCAATTGCATTTCTGACCTTTTTCTATGGAAAGAAGCCGATTCTGTTTCCGGACATTACATATTCTTTTTATGATGTGTGGGCAGACCTGTTCCGTATCCCGTTTGTGACAAAGGCTCTGGATGAGCATTTCAAGCTTCGCAAAGAGGACTATTTTGGAGAAAACGGCGGTGTGATCATTGCCAATCCGAATGCACCTACGGGTGAAGAAGCAGATCTTGCTGAAATAGAGGATATTATTCGGCACAATCCTGACTCTGTAGTAATCGTGGATGAAGCATATGTTGATTTTGGGGCAGCATCCGCCGTTTCGTTAATTGACAAATATGAGAACCTGCTTGTGGTACAGACCTTTTCCAAAGCATGGGCGCTGGCTGGGCTTCGTATAGGATTTGCGATGGGAAACAAGAAGCTGATCCGGTATATGAACGATGTTAAATTTTCTTTTAATTCTTACACTATGAATACAACTGCTATTCGTTTGGGCACGGCAGCGATTCAGGATGTTGCATATATGCATAAGATTGTGACAGATACCGTGAAGACGAGAGAGCGTGTGAAACCGTTATTGCGTGAGCTTGGTTTTACGCTCGGAGATTCCAAATCGAACTTTGTGTTTGTTTCTCATCGATCTGTACCTGCATCGGAGCTGTTTCAGATGCTTCGTGAGCATGATATTCTGGTGAGATATTTCAGTAAGCCTGAGCGGATCAATAATTACCTGCGTATTTCCATCGGGACAGATGAGCAGATGGACAGATTGCTGGAAGTGCTTAAAAAATACTTGGAGAATAAATAGAAAGGTAATAGGAGATTATGTTAAAGAATTATTTATGGGTAGCGTTTATTTCTATGGTTCCGTTGATTGAACTTCGTGGAGCGATTCCGGTTGGAGTGGGTCTGGGACTTCCGATTGTACCGACTTATATTATCGCAGTGCTGGCCAATATGGTTCCGGTACCGATTATTTATTTATTTGCCCGGAAAGTACTGGAGTGGGGCGCAGATAAGAAGTTTATAGGAAAGTTCTTTACATTTTGCCTGGAGAAGGGCGAAAAGGGCGGACAGAAGCTGCAGTCCAAGGCTGGAAAGGGACTGTTTATAGCACTTCTGTTGTTTGTAGGAATTCCTCTTCCGGGTACGGGTGCGTGGACAGGTACATTGGCAGCCAGTATTCTGGATATGGATTTTAAGTCAAGTGTGTTTGCTGTGCTGGGCGGTGTCTTACTGGCAGGCATTATCATGGGCCTTGCAAGTGCAGGACTGTTTGGAGCCATCGGGGCGATACTCTAATGGATGCATATTCAGGATTTGCAAGTGTATATGATTTATTTATGGATGATGTGCCATATGGTGAGTGGTGTGAGTATGTGGCGGCATTGCTTAGTGAATATAAAATAACGAATGGTATCGTACTCGATCTGGGCTGTGGGACAGGAAAATTTACGGAGCTGATGGCTCGTAAGGGCTTTGATATGATTGGAGTGGATGCAGCTGAGGAAATGCTTGCAATTGCAAGAGAGCACCAGGCAGAGTCCGGCCAGGACATTTTATATCTGCTTCAGGATATGCGTGAATTTGAATTATATGGAACAGTTGCAGCAGTAGTCAGTATCTGCGACAGTATGAATTATATCACCGGGGAAGAAGATTTGCTGCAGGTATTCAAGCTTGTCAACAATTATCTGGATCCCGGTGGTTTGTTTATTTTCGATCTGAATACAGAATACAAGTATCAGGAAATACTCGCCGACAATGTATTTGCCGAAAATCGTGACGAAGGAAGCTTTATCTGGGAGAATTTCTACGACGAACAGGACAGGATCAATGAGTATGATTTGACTCTGTTTATCAAGGAAGAAATCCACGAGATTTATCATAAATATGAAGAAACACATTACCAAAGGGCATATTCGCTGGATGAAATCAAAAATCTGCTCCAAGAAGCAAATTTAGAGTTTGTTGCCGCTTACGATGCCTTTACCAGAAATCCGGTTCGGGAAGACAGCGAGCGAATCTACATCATTGCCTGTGAATATATAAAGTAGGCAGGTTTGGCATAGAATAAGATGGGGAATAGGAAATGATGAGCGATTACAGAGAAGATTATATTATAAGAGCAACAGCGGCGAACAGCCAGATCAGGGCGTTTGCAGCAACAACAAGAAATCTGGTGGAGGAAGCCAGGAGCAGACATGATACAAGTCCTGTAGTGACAGCGGCACTCGGCAGACTGCTGACAGCCGGAGCCATGATGGGCACGATGCTGAAGGGCGAGAAGGACATCCTGACACTGCAGATTAAGGGCAGCGGACCTGTAAAAGGTTTGACCGTTACAGCAGATGCACAGGCCAATGTCAAAGGATACGCGATAGAGCCGGTCGTGATGCTGCCGGCAAACAGCAAAGGCAAGCTGGATGTGGCTGGCGCGGTCGGACAGGGCATCCTCAGTGTCATTAAGGATATGGGCATGAAAGAGCCATATAATGGGCAGACTGTATTGCAGACAAGCGAGATTGCTGAAGATCTGACATACTATTTTGCCACATCAGAGCAGGTGCCCTCCTCAGTTGGTTTAGGCGTACTGATGGAGCGTGACAATACAGTCAAACAGGCAGGTGGATTCATTATTCAGCTGATGCCGTTCGCTGACGATACCGTCATTACGGCACTGGAACAGAGACTTTCAGAGGTCAAATCCGTGACTGCATTGCTGGATGCAGGCAATACACCGGAGATGATCCTGGAACAGCTGCTGGATGGACTGGATGATGCAAAGCTCGAAATATTGGACAGTGTTCCGGCAAGATTTCACTGCAACTGCGATAAGAAGCGGGTAGAGAAGGCCATCATCAGCGTCGGGAAGAAGGACATTCAGGAAATGATACAGGACGGCAAAGAGATAGAGGTCAAGTGCCACTTCTGTAACGCTGCTTATACCTTCAGCGTAGATGAATTAAAGGATATCTATCAGCAGGCTAAGTAAGTCAAAGGTCATTCAGTCTGGAAGCAAAACCGAAACAAAGTTAAATTATGATATAACAATTATTATTTTGGCGCACAACGCAAACAGTCAGGGAGGTCGATACCATGCAGAATGGATTTATCAAGGCAGCAGCAGTCACACCAAAGATCAAGGTGGCAGATCCGAAATATAACGGAACAGAGATCTGCAGGCTGATGGATGAGGCAATACAAAAAGGCGCAAAAATCATTGTATTTCCGGAACTGTGTCTGACAGGCTATACATGTGGTGATTTATTTCTGCAGAACCTGCTTTTAAACGAGACTAGAAAAGAATTAAAACGTATTATAACTTTTACAGCAAATAAGGAAGCGCTGGTATTCATCGGACTGCCGTTAGAGAGTACGGGTAAATTATATAATGTAGCGGCTGTTATTTATAACGGAGAACTGAGAGCATTTGTGCCTAAGACCAATATACCGAACTATTCAGAGTTTTATGAGGCCAGACATTTCGCAGAGGGTCCCAAAGAGGCTGAATGGATAGAGTTTGACGGAAAGCAGGTTTTGTTTGGGACAGATATTTTATTTGAAAGTAAGGAACTGGAGGGTCTGTCAATCGCAGCTGAGATCTGTGAGGATGTGTGGGTTCCGAATCCACCCAGTACGGCACATGCACTGGCAGGCGCTACGGTCATTGTCAATTTATCAGCCAGCAATGAGACAGTCGGCAAGGATGCTTATCGCAGACTGTTAGTGGAGTCCGCATCGGCGAGATTACTTTCTGCTTACATTTATGCGAGTGCGGGAGAAGGGGAGTCCACACAGGATGTCGTCTTCAGCGGACACAATCTGATTGCCGAGAATGGTGTGATGCTTGCGGAATCTCCATGCTTTACAAATCAGATCGTCTACGCAGACATCGATATTTTCAGACTGCGCAGCGAACGCCGGAGAATCAGCACCTTTGTCACAGAAGGGCGCGAATACTATGAGATAGAAGAGATAGAGTTCAGCAAGGAAGAATGCAGACTGGAGCGCACATTTGACAACAGACCCTTTGTACCGTCTGATGAAAAGAAACGCAGTGAGCGCTGCAATGCCATTTTAAATATTCAATCCATGGGATTGAAGAAGCGCTATGAGCACATTGGCTGCCAGCAGGCTGTCATTGGGATTTCAGGAGGATTGGATTCCACACTGGCACTTTTGGTAACGACCAGGACATTTGACATGCTCGGGCTGGATCACAAGGGCATCATGGCAGTGACGATGCCTTGCTTCGGAACGACAGACCGGACATATCAGAATGCATGCAAGCTGGCAGAAAAGCTGGGTGCCACGCTCAGAGAAATTGATATCAAAGCTTCTGTGACGCAGCATTTTCTTGATATTTCACATGATGCAGAAAATAAAAATGTGGTTTACGAAAACGGACAGGCACGGGAACGGACGCAGATACTGATGGATATAGCCAATGAGGTCGGGGCACTGGTCATAGGAACCGGGGACATGTCCGAGCTGGCGCTGGGATGGGCGACCTATAACGGAGATCACATGTCCATGTATGGCGTGAATGCAGGCGTTCCCAAGACACTGGTCAGACACCTGGTACAGTTCTATGCGGATACCTGTGGCGATGATGAATTGAAGACAGTACTGTATGATGTTCTGGATACTCCGGTCAGCCCGGAGCTGCTGCCTCCGACAGACGGCAAGATTTCACAAAAAACAGAAGACATCGTGGGTCCTTACGAACTCCACGACTTCTTCTTATACTATATGCTTCGTTTCGGCTATGAGCCGGAAAAGATTTATCGTGTAGCCAGACTTGCATTTGCAGGCGAATACGATGATGCTGTGATTTTGAAATGGCTGCGTACCTTCTATGATCGGTTCTTCAGCCAGCAGTTCAAGCGTTCCTGTCTGCCTGATGGCCCAAAGGTCGGCTCTGTGGCTGTGTCACCACGTGGTGATCTGCGTATGCCGTCCGATGCAGCCGTCCATATCTGGAAGGAACAGCTGGAGAATTTATCTTAGTAAGTCATCAGGCTGATTATTCAGTCAGTACAGTGTTTCTGGCCTGCGATAAAGCAGAATCAATAGCCTCGATCAGTACCATAGAGGTATATTTATTATCATCTGCATAGGTGATGCCTTCCAGTGACTGATTCTCATAGATTTGTGTGATGAGATCGTCAAAAGAGGGCGCTATCAGAGGATACATGGTCGCGACCGCATCATCGAGGTTGACCAGACGAATGGCGTTGATATTGTTTTCGTCCACGGCCACTTCGATATTCAGTACCGCGTTATTCAGTACGATGGATGAAGTATAGACGCCGGGAACATATGTAGATACAGATTCGGAATCAATATATTCGCTCTCATGGGAAGCACCTTCTTGGATGGTGCTTTCGTTGTTGGGAAGAAACATGAAGATCAGGAGCAGGATCAGCAGGATTCCCAATGCCACGAAGATGCCCGTATAGATTAATTCCTTGGAATGAAGGACGATGATTTTAGTTTTGGCACTCAAAATAAGTCCCTCCGAGCTTTTCTTTATATATCATATTCAATGCATGATTAATAAAGAACAAAGCTTTCAGAACATCATTGACAATCCGGGGAAGTATTTGGTATGATGTGTGGGAACAATGGCGTTCTCGAAAGCGGTAACAGATATACCGCTGTTCAGAGAGTGCCTTTTTATTATACGGGGATAAAAAAGGAGAAAGATTATGAATCATTATTCAAGAGAAGACATTATGCGAATTGTGGATGAGGAGGATGTAGAGTTTATCCGCCTGCAGTTTACCGATATTTTCGGCAATCTGAAAAATGTAGCCATCACCTCCAGCCAGCTGGAGAAAGCCTTGAACAACAAGTGCATGTTTGATGGATCTTCTATAGAGGGGTTTGTACGGATCGAAGAGTCGGATATGTACCTGTATCCGGATCTGGATACATTCTGTATATTCCCGTGGAGGCCGCAGCAGGGCAAGGTTGCACGTCTGATCTGTGATGTATATAATCCGGACGGGACACCATTTGCAGGCGATCCGCGTCATATATTGAAGAAAGAAATTCAGAAAATACAGGATCTCGGATACAATTTTGATGTAGGTCCGGAGTGTGAATTTTTCCTGTTTCATTCAGATGAAAATGGTCTGCCAACAACGATTACACATGAGAAAGCCAGCTACTTTGATCTGGGACCCGTAGACCTTGGTGAAAATGCAAGACGTGACATGGTATTGACTCTTGAGGATATGGATTTTGAGGTTGAGGCCTCCCATCATGAGGTGGCACCTGCCCAACATGAAATAGATTTTAAATATGACGAAGCACTGAGGACTGCAGACAATATTATGACATTCAAGCTGGCAGTCAAGACGATTGCAAAGCGTCACGGTCTGCATGCGACCTTTATGCCAAAGCCCAAACTTGGTATGTGCGGTTCCGGTATGCATACCAATATGTCTCTGACTAAGAATGGAGAAAATGTATTTTGTGATCCGGATGGTGAACTCGGACTCAGCAAAGAAGCATATTATTTTATAGGCGGTATTATGAAGCACATCAAGGGAATGGCAGCCATTACAAATCCGTTGGTGAATTCCTATAAACGAATGGTGGCAGGCTATGAGGCACCTGTTTACATTGCATGGAGCTGTAAGAACAGAAGTCCGCTGATTCGTATCCCGGCATCCCGCGGGGCAGGCACCAGAGTAGAGCTCAGAAGTCCTGATCCTTCCTGCAATCCTTACCTGACACTGGCTCTTTGCTTGGCAGCAGGAATGGATGGCATCAAGAACAAAATCATGCCTCCGGCAAGCGTAGACGGCAATATTTTCGAGATGACAGAGGAGGAGCTGAATCGCTATCAGATCGAGAAGCTGCCGGCCAGTCTCATGGAAGCGCTTGAGGAGATGGAAGCGGATTCATTTATCCGAGAAGTGCTCGGAGAGCATATTTACAAGAAATATGATGAAGCAAAGCGTGAGGAATGGAACACGTACTGCATGCAGGTTACACAATGGGAAATCGACGAATATTTATATAAGATTTGATCACTTCTTGATAAAATCATAACAATCAGGAGGTGATGTGTGTTTTGGTTAGTGTAATTGTAGTATTTCCTAAGATGGAAGATGCTCAGAACATACGGAACTTTCTTGTACGAAGTGGTATCAATGTACTGGCAGTCTGTACAACGGGCGCACAGGCGCTGCAATATACAGATGAGCTGGACGATGGCATCATAGTGTGCGGGTACCAGTTTTCAGATATGATGTATTCTGAGCTGCATGAATATTTGCCGCAGCATTTTGAGATGCTTCTTGTTGCATCTCAGCATTTGCTGCAAAATTGTATGGACAATGACATTGTATGTGTTACAATGCCTATTAAGGCACATGATTTGATCAACACCATATCCATGATATCCCAGACCATTACACGCCGCCGTAGGAAGATGCACCTCAAACCGAGGCCGCGAAGCGGAGAGGACCGGCAGATCCTGGCAGAGGCCAAGCAGCTGCTGATGGACCGCAACAACATGTCTGAGGAGGAAGCACACCGCTACATCCAGAAGTGCAGCATGGACACCGGAACCAACATGGCCGAAACGGCGCAGATGGTGCTGACTTTGATGCAGTAATGCAGAGCAGAAGTTATTATTTGTGACAGGAGCTGTAGAGTATGGAATTTACAAAAATGCATGGTTTGGGAAATGATTATGTGTATTTTGACTGTTTTAAACAGAAGATAGAGGGCAAGAGCGAGCTTGCCAAAAGCGTCAGTGACAGACATTTCGGCATTGGCGGTGACGGCGCGATTTTCATTAATCCGTCAGAAGAGGCGGACTGCGAGATGGAAATGTATAATGCGGACGGCTCTCGTTCTGAGATGTGTGGCAATGGCATCCGCTGCGTTGCAAAATATGTGTACGATAACGGAATCATCAATCAAACAGAAATCAGCATTATTTCTGCGGGAAAAATCAAATATCTGACTTTGTATCTGCGTGATGCCAAGTCCGGTGAACCTTGCAACAATGGTAAAGTAGTCGATACCGTCAGGGTCGACATGGATGAACCAGAGATCATTGCAGAGAAAGTGCCGGTTATTTCAGACAATGAAAAAGCAATTGACGAATCGATTGAGATCGATGGAAGGACATACCGGATGACTTGCGTATCCATGGGCAATCCGCATGCGGTCATGTTTGTGGATGATGTGGAGCATTTTCCCCTTGCGGAAATCGGACCGAAGTTCGAACACCATCCGGCATTTCCGAATCGTGTCAATGCAGAGTTTGTGCAGATTCTTGACCGAAAGACTGTCAAGATGCGCGTCTGGGAGCGCGGCACGGGGGAAACCCTTGCATGCGGCACCGGCTCCTGTGCGACAGCTGTAGCCTGCATCCTGAATGGTTTGACAGACAGAATTGTAACTGTTAAACTACTCGGAGGAGATTTACAGATTGAATGGGATCAGAACACGAATCATGTGTTTATGACAGGCGGAGCTACGACGGTTTTTACAGGAGATTACTTTGTAGAAAGAGTGAGGAAATCAGAATGTTTAAAGTGAATGAAGATTATTTGAAATTACGCGGCAGCTACTTATTTTCCAATATTGGAAAGAAAGTAAATACATTTGCAGCAGAGCATCCGGACGCATCCATTATCAAGATGGGAATCGGCGATGTGACACAGCCGCTTGTACCAGCGATTATTAACTCCCTGCACGATGCAGTAGACGAGATGGGACATATCGAGACATTCCGCGGCTATGCACCGGATCTGGGATATGAATTTTTACGCAAAGCAATAGCAGACAATGATTACAAGGCAAGAGACTGTCAGATTGAAGCGGATGAAATTTTTATTTCCGACGGAGCAAAATGCGATTCCGGTAACATTCAGGAGATTTTCGCGAAGGATAATAAGATTGCAGTCTGTGACCCGGTATATCCGGTTTATGTAGATACAAATGTTATGGCGGGCCGCACAGGCAGCTTTGATGAGAAGAGTGAGACCTGGAGTGATGTCATTTACATGCCATGCACAGAGGCAACGAATTTTGCACCGGAGCTTCCCAAGGAGACACCGGATTTGATTTACCTCTGCTTCCCGAACAACCCGACCGGTTCTACAATTACAAAGGCACAGCTGCAGGAATGGGTTGATTATGCGAATAAAGTAGGTGCAGTGATTATTTATGACGCAGCCTATGAAGCCTATATTTCAGAAAAAGATGTGCCTCACACGATTTTTGAGTGTGAAGGTGCCAGAACATGTGCAATCGAGCTGCGTTCCTTCTCTAAGAATGCAGGCTTCACAGGAACACGTCTGGGTGCAACCGTTATTCCAAAGGATTTGAAATCAGGTGATGTGATGCTCCATTCACTGTGGGCAAGACGTCACGGAACGAAATACAATGGAGCACCCTATATCATTCAGAGAGCCGGAGAAGCAGTTTATTCGCCGGAAGGCAAGGCTCAGCTGAAGGATCAGGTTGCTTATTACATGAACAATGCAAAATGCATCATGGAAGGGCTGGCATCAGCAGGCTTCAGCGTATCCGGCGGTGTCAATGCACCCTATATCTGGATGAAGACACCGGACAAGATGACCTCCTGGCAGTTCTTCGACTATCTCTTAGAGAAAGCAAACGTAGTCGGTACTCCCGGCTCAGGCTTCGGTCCCAGCGGCGAAGGCTATTTCCGCCTGACCGCCTTCAACACCTACGAGAATACAGTAGAAGCAATCAAGCGTATGCAGAAACTATAAGCCAATCAGGCTGTTTCTGATGTGAATTCTATCTAAACAAGCTCAAAGTCAATTGTGTCAGAATTGACTTTGAGCTTGCTTGTTCTTGATATATTAATTTGAGAGAAATCTCCTAGATTCTATACAGCAAATCTCCATACTGTGGATATGGCCAGAGACTTGCGTCTGCGTGGACTTCGATTGCATCTATGGTAGCGCGAAGTTCATTCATGGCTGTGATGACAACGTCCTTATAGTAGGTTGCGAGTTCGAGACCGCTGCCATTGGCGTCAGCAAGTGCCTCAGAAAGTGTATTGACCTGCTCAAAGGCTTTGTCTTCCAGACTGGACAGCTGCTCGATCAGGCTAAGCTCCATTTTGCAGGGAAGTGAAATTCCCAGGCTCTTTTTGGCAGCAGCAGTTGTCGCAAGCTTTGAGATGTATGTATTGACCGCAGGCAGGATATCCTTATTTGCCATATCTACCATCGTCAGACCTTCGATATTGATGATCTTGCTGTACATTTCCAGCAGAATCTCATATCTGGAATGCAGCTCCGTCTCTGTGAAAATACCATGCTTTGTGAACAATTCCACATTTTTTTTGGCGATAAAATGCGGCAAAGCATCCACTGTGGTGCGCAGGTTGAGCAGACCTCTCTTCTCAGCCTCTGCCTCCCACTCAGCAGAGTATCCGTCACCATTGAAGATAATGCGCTTGTGCTCTCTGATGGTGCGTCGGATCAGTTTATTCAGTGCCTCTGTAAAGTCAGTCGCCTGCTCCAGTTCATCAGCAAACTGCTTCAGTTCTTCGGCAACAATCGTGTTGATGATGATATTCGGTCCGGAAATTGAGGCAGCAGAGCCAAGACTTCTGAACTCGAATTTGTTGCCTGTAAATGCAAATGGTGAGGTACGGTTTCTGTCGGTCGTATCCTTCGGGAAGTTTGGAAGGACATGGACACCGATTTCCATTGTCTGATCGTTAGAGCCATTGTACGGGACTTTGTTGACCAGCGCTTCTAGGATTTCCTCCAGATCATCGCCAATGAACATGGACATAATGGCTGGGGGTGCCTCATTTGCACCAAGCCTGTGGTCATTTCCGGCAGATGCGACAGAGACTCTCATCAGATCCTGATATTCATCAGCCGCCTTAATGACTGCCACGAAAAACAGCAGGAACTGCGCATTTTCATGAGGAGACTTGCCGGGCTCCAGCAGATTCACACCGGTATCGGTGCAGATAGACCAGTTATTATGCTTGCCGCTTCCATTCACACCTGCAAACGGTTTCTCCTGCAGCAGACAGACGAGTCCGTGTCTTGCAGCGACATTTTTCATGATTTCCATCGTCAGCTGGTTGTGGTCGGTTGCAATATTCGTGGTGGTAAAGATCGGAGCCAACTCATGCTGTGCCGGAGCGACCTCATTGTGCTCTGTCTTGGAGAGGATGCCAAGCTTCCAAAGCTCCTCGTTTAATTCCTTCATAAAGGCACTGATACGTGGTTTGATGGCTCCAAAATAATGGTCATCAAGCTCCTGTCCCTTCGGCTGCTTTGCACCATATAAAGTGCGTCCGCAATAAATCAAATCCTTACGTTGATCGAACAGCTTCTTATCAATCAGGAAATACTCCTGCTCAGCGCCTACAGTTGTATTGACACGCTTTGCATCGGTATTGCCAAATAAGCGCAGTACACGGATCGCCTGTTCACTGATGACCTCCATGGAATGCAGCAGAGGTGTTTTCTTGTCCAGCGCCTCACCGCCATAGGAACAAAACGCGGTCGGTATACACAGTACGCCGTCCTTGACAAATGCATAGGAGGTCGGATCCCATGCTGTATAGCCTCTGGCCTCAAATGTCGATCTCAAGCCGCCTGACGGAAAGCTTGAAGCATCCGGCTCGCCCTTGATCAGCTCTTTGCCCGAAAATTCCATGATGATGCGTCCGTCATTCTGTGGGGAAATAAAGCTGTCATGCTTCTCAGCTGTGATGCCGGTCATCGGCTGGAACCAGTGTGTATAGTGTGTGGCTCCCTTTTCAATTGCCCAGTCCTTCATGGCAATCGCCACTACATTTGCCACCGTGATGTCCAGATCCTTGCCATCCTCAATCGTCTTGTGCAGGGACTTGTAAATATCCTTCGGTAGTTTTTCTCTCATGATGGCATCGTTGAATACCATACTGCCAAATAATTCAGGTACATTGCTCTTCATAAACTTTCATCTCCTCTTTTATCTATTATAATCTCATAAATTCAAATAATCTCTTTATTTCCTGTCGTTTAAATAACTAACTGTAGCTGGCTTTGGACAAGTAATATCTTCCAGACCGTATATAAATTCCCAAAAAGCGATATTACAATGTTTCGTTTTTAGGTATAAGCTTCCTCCTTACCGTGTCCACTCTTTGGGGTACATTATATAACAAGCATCTAATGTTTTTGGACAATTTGCTGCTCTTCAAGCCGCATGTAGATTCCAAAAAGGCAACTATACAATAAGTTTACTTATGGTTTTGGACAAGTGCTACGTATGAAAGCCAGGTAAATTTCCATAAAATATTAAATCAACAAAATAATTGGAATTTCAGTTTGGTTTGCAAAGATTCATTGTCCAAATAAGGCTCCTGTGCAGCAGGGTGGACTCCATTTTGGAATTTGTATAAGCTTCGGCTAAGTTCATTGTCCAAAATGCAAGAAATAATAGTTACGGTGCTTATTCATGTAAAGAATTTTACGCATTTAATGCAAGGAATAATAGCTTTGGAGATTCTTTTACGCATGGAACAGTGACCTTAATTGCTTGTCTTTAATACCCTTGATTTTACCAATATAAATATTATAGATAATGCAGTCAGGATTGTCAGCATCAATCCGATTCCAAGACCTTGCGGGAAGTAGGAAAACGTAATGGTGTGCTGACCGGCTGTCAGTGGGACAGCCATTAAGGTGTCAAATGCAGCTACGCAATCTGTTTTTTGTCCATCTACTTTGACTTTCCAACCCTGATCGTAGGGCACGGAAAAAATCATATATTGTTCTGTCGGAATCTCAACATTTACTTCAAATCTGGAATTACTGATCTTCTTGATTTCAGGAGAATCAGTGGTTAGGATACGGTAGTCTTCTGCCAGCGCAGTGGTATCCTGGTAATAAAATTCCGGTATCTCCAGCGGAAAGTTTTCGGTTTCAGGCTCTATCCGAATCACAACAGTATCACCGGGCTGATGCTCACCGAGCGGCAGCAGACCGTTAAAGTAGAGGTCGAAATCATTGCTGTTGAGTGAAGTGACTTCTTCTCCATCTACATAGAGATTCGCATAGGGAACCTCAGACTGGAAAAATGCATACATGGGCTCTGTATTCTGAGCCGTTACCTGAAACTCTATATAGGCCGACTCCTCGGGATTTTGAATGCTAAAAATGACACTGTGTTTGGCTTGATCCCCCGAGGCTTCCGCGTCTTGTATAAAATCAGATTTCTCAGAGGCAGACATAATTTGCGTAAAATCAAATTCCTCAGAC
This sequence comes from bacterium, assembly GCA_030539165.1. Taxonomy (GTDB): domain Bacteria; phylum Bacillota; class Clostridia; order Lachnospirales; family Lachnospiraceae; genus JAAYYM01. The sequence goes on along the minus strand of JAUNSO010000018.1, from coordinate 8,369 downwards.
TCTGCCGCGAGATTTGCGGTCGCTGCGGTTACATTTTCACAAGCACAAAATACAGGAGCCTCATTGCCGGTCAGTGCATAAAAAACTGCGTTTTGATATAAGAAGGGCTGATTGTCCTCAGGCAGCTTAACAAATGAACGAGAATCAGCAAATGAACCAGAATCAGCAAACGTCTCTGCCTCGGTAAATGAAACGGAATCCGCAAGGAACATCAAGGGCAGTGCATATGGATTTTCATAAATCGTAACACCCTCCGCGGTCGTATGGACAGGCTGGTAAATGTTGTTTGGAGCAGTCTCTGACAACAAATATTTGACCCCAAGCAGGCAGTCTGTAGATAATGAAGCGTTACGGTCATAATGAATAATCGAACCGTGACTGGTCAAGCCAAGATTATCGCAGAAGTCCTGAAGAGCGAATTTGTGAAAAGAGCTGTCATGACTGATACCATTATAATGATACAGCATCGGGTCATTGGTCGTGACAGAGGTAGTCTTTTCCATCCGGTACAGCCCCGCATCATATTCTTTTACATATGAAATGGCAGGTGCATATTCGGCAGTATATTCATTCTGATAATCCATATCACGAAATGGAAAAACCTCATAAGTGAAATAAGCATTTGCGGTTAGTTCCAGACAGCAGAGAATGCCGAGCAGTCCCGGAAGACACTTCGCGAAACGAGGAAGAACATGCCACTGCAGCAGTATTTTTTGAATCAGTAAAATACCCAGACATACAGCAAAGACAGCAATGGTGAGCAGCAGCTTTGGCTTGGAAATATAGAGATAATCCTGTCTGTAGACCAGGAAAGCAACGATCACAAACAGAGCACCATATAAGAACATACGAAACAGTTGAAAGAACGTAACCTGTATGCGTAAACAAGAATTTGCGGACTCAATAGGTTCGTTTTCAGGAGTGTGATTGTCAGAAGTTTTGTCCGTGGTAATGGTGCCATCGGAACAGGATAATTTTGAAATTAAGGAGTCAGCAGATGCAAATTCAGCTTCATAGGCTCTGTAAGCGAACAGAATCATCAGACAGGAGATCACAAAGGAATACCTCACCGGTGAACCATGAGGCTCATTCATGCAGTGCCATACCGTATTGAAGAAATAAAGCTTACAGCTGAAGAACATAATCAGCAAAAATGCACCGGATACGATCTTCTCTTTGACAGTGATCTTCTTTGCGCTAAAGAAAAGCATACAGAGCGCCAGCATGACAATCCCTGCATAAATATTTGGCAATGTGGAAGAAACATCCGACCATGTATAAGCTCCGATATTCAATCGTGACACAAAATCCAATGTGCGAAACTGCGAAGTAAAGTGAAGCAGACCCTTCAGGTCTCCGGGACCCCGGCCGCCACTGAGAGAGTACAACGCAGGGATCAGCGTAACAGCAGACAGCCCACCGGCTGCAAGTGAGGACAACAGAAAGAGTTTCACGCGCGAAAGTATATCTTTTTTGCGAAGCGCTTTCTGTAACAGCATTTCATATAGAAAGTATAATACTGAAAAAATGCAGAGCATGTATCCAAAGTAATAATTGATGGTCAGGGAAGCCGCCAGTGATGCAATATAGAGTCCGGCACGTCTGGAGCGGATCAGTCTGCGAAGTCCCAAAATGACAAGCGGCAGCAGAATGACCACGTCCATAAAATTCATGTTTTGAGAATAGATGATCAGATAACTCATCATTGCATAGCTTGTCGAAAAGAGCAGCGTAGAATATACAGCCTTGCGTTCGTGATTCAGCAGGATGCTGAAGGTCAGTCCACAGCTGCCGATTTTGAGTAGAGTAATGACAGTCATCAGCTTTCCGGCTGCAACCTGCGGCAGCAGGAGAAACAGCAGATTATACGGACTTAATGTATAGTAGGTAAAGAAGCCAACCAGATCCCCGCCCAGAGTACGGCTGAAGGAATACAGGATTCCGTTTTGCGGCAGACTTCTGTAGTATTCATAATAATTGGTATACTGACTGTAGGAGTCGGGAAATGCATAGAGCCCCTTAGAACCGAAGGGCCACTGGCCAAGAAGCATATAGACTACGAGCATCAGCAGCATCGGCAGAAATGCAGAGCATAGATAAAGAAGAATCTTATTGATTGGTATTTTCTTTTTCGTATCAGGAGTATCCATAGATGGTCTCACTTTCATAAATTCATGATAAATCATACCATGCTTTGGAAATCACGTAAAGACTGTAAATCGGGCAAATTCGAACCGTGCACCTCTATGCGTTTTGGATTGCAGAAAAGCGAAAAAAATGGTATATTGTTACTGCTCGGTATAAATACAGCTTCAAGCTGCAAAAGAGTATAATCAAGGATAACAGGAGAAATATAAGTGGTATCTTACAAATTTTCAAAATTAGAAAAGAACTGCACCCAGCCGACAGACGGGATGCCGGAGTACAAACTGGCAGTCCTGGGCAACTGTGCGACACAGCATCTGGCAACAGCCATCAAGGGCTATGCATATGAACTGGGGATCCATATGGACGTATTTGATGCAGACTATAATCAGATCGAGGCACAGCTGATGGATGATGCCTCAGAGCTGTATACCTTCGCACCGGAGTTTGTTTTCCTGTATTTATGTACGGAAAAACTATACGATGCTTTCTGCGAGACAGAACAGAGCAATAAAAAAGCATTTGCCGATACGATGATAGCAAGGATCAAACAGTACTGGACGATGATCAACAGTCATTTGCCACACGTGAACATTCTGCAGTTTAACTTTGCAGAGCTTGATGACGGCGTGTTCGGCAACTATGCCAATCAGACAGAGGATTCTTTTTTGTATCAGCTGCGCAGGTTGAACTATCTGCTTATGGAGTCTGGTCATGAACTGAAGAATTTCTTTATGGTTGATCTGAACCGGCTGCAAGGAACGGTCGGAAGAAATGAATTGTACATCGGCAAGCTTTACTATATGGCAAAAATGCCGATTTCCACACGATATCTGCCAGAGGCGGCAAAGCAGATCATGGACGTGGTCATGGCCATCAAAGGGCGTATTAAGAAATGTGTGATCCTGGATCTGGATAATACGTTGTGGGGCGGTGTCATTGGCGATGACGGACTGGAAAATATCCAGATCGGTGAACTGGGACTGGGACAGGCCTTTTCCAGACTGCAGCAATGGCTGAAGGAACTGAAACGACGTGGTATGATTCTCGCTGTCTGCTCTAAAAACGAAGAGGCAGCCGCAAAGGAACCCTTTCTCAAGCATCCTGAAATGGTGCTCAGATTGGATGATATCTCGATGTTTGTGGCAAACTGGGAGGACAAGGCAGCCAATATCCGCAGGATCCAGCAGACCTTGAATATTGGCATGGATTCTATCGTATTCCTGGATGACAATCCTTTTGAACGAAATGCAGTGAAAAGCCTGATTCCGGACATCACAGTACCGGATTTGCCGGAGGATCCGTCAGAGTATCTGAGCTATCTACAGCAGTTGAATCTGTTTGAGACGGCTTCCTATTCAAAGGCCGATGCAGACCGGACGAAGCAGTATCAGGAGGAAATCGCACGGACAACACTGCAGAGTGTGTTTGAGTCATATGATGATTACCTGAAGAGTCTGGAAATGAAGGCTGTGGCAAAGCCGTTTGATGCCTTTCATTTTCCAAGGATCGCACAGCTGACGCAGCGTTCCAATCAATTCAATCTGCGGACGATACGCTACACTGAGGCAGAAATCGAGCAGTTGGCGTCTGATGATTCTCACCTGACATTATATTTTACACTCAAGGACAAATTTGGTGATTACGGACTGATCAGCGTGGTGGTCATGGATAAGGTGTCTGATACAGAGCTGTTTATTTCAGAATGGCTGATGAGCTGCCGTGTCCTGAAGCGTGGTATGGAAGAATACATTATTGACACGATCATGAGAACAGCAGCATCGGCAGGCTACCAGACTGTGACCGGGGAATACATACAGACACCCAAGAATGCAATGGTGGAGAAGCTGTATGAGAAGCTCGGACTGCAGCCGGTTGGAGAAGACAGATACCAGGCAGATGTGGGTAAATATGAATTCCATGAAACATATATAAAAAGCACGGAATGTTAAAACACGATTTAACAAAATGTTAAAAACATTGTTTTGAATAGAAAAAGTGGGAAAAGTAAAGCAAAAGATAAAGTGAAATAAGGATAAAGCAAAGAGAAAGTAAAACAAGAGATACAACGAAAGAATGGAGAACAAGCATGAGCAGAGAAGAAATAATTGAAAGAGTTACCAATGTATTCAGGGATGTCTTTAATGATGATACCCTGATTCTTACGGACGAGACGACCGCGGCAGATGTGCCGGGCTGGGATTCTCTTCGTCATATCACATTGATGGAGGAAGTGGAGGATGAGATGGATATCCACTTTTCAATGTTAGAGATCAATCAGATGAAAAATGTCGGTGAAATGTTTGACATCATCCAGGCGAGGGCTAAATAATGTCGGTTATTTCCCTTCAGTTCGTCCTATTTTTCTTAGGTATCTTAATCGTCTATTATCTGCTGCCGCAGAAGCTGCAGTGGATCTGGCTGCTGCTTGCAAGCGGCCTGTTTTACTGTGTCAATGCAACATGGATCCAAAGCCTTATCTTTGTAGCATATCTGATGATTAACTGGATTCTTTCACAGTTTCTGCACCCTGAACGACAGCACCGGAAAGGTGTTTATACAGGAGTTCTGATTTTTGATATCCTTGTTCTGATGGTATTTAAATACAGTCGGTTTTTCTATCAGATTTTCTGCGGAATCGGTCTGGTCTTTGGTCAGGTATGGAACAGTGAAGGAGCGGATCTGTTTGTGAATCAGACAGAGACACTGGCACCGGCACGCATTTCTTATTTTGCATTGATCGTGATTGGTTACATGACAGATTTGTACTGGGGTAAATATGTACCGCAGAAAAATATCGGCAAGTTTGCCCTGTTTGCAAGCTATTTCCCACAGATGACATCAGGCCCTATCGTGAAGTATGATGAAATGCAGAACCGGTTGTTTGGGGAGGTAAAACATGAGTTTGATTATAACCGCGTGATCCGTGGTCTGCAGCGGGCACTTTGGGGTATCTTCAAGAAGCTGGTCATTTCGGAAAGATGTGCGATTGTAGTCAATACGATTTATACCTATTATCAGGCTTATAACGGGTGTTATATATTCCTGGCAGCCGGACTGTTTGCAATACAGCTGTATACAGACTTTTCAGGACTGATGGACATTGTACTGGGTGTATCTGAGGCATTGGGCATTGAACTGCCGGAGAACTTTAACACTCCGTTTTATTCAGTTGGGATTGCAGAATTCTGGAGACGGTGGCACATTACCTTAGGCGGTTGGCTACGGGATTATGTGTTTTATCCTGTGCTTCGTGGAAAGTTATGTCGTGATTTAAGAAAATTTTTCAAAAAGAAATTTGGCAGGCAGTATGAACAGAAATTTGACCTGCCGACCTATGTAGGTCTCTTTGCTTCCTGGTTCCTGATTGGACTGTGGCACGGAGGCGGATGGAACTATATTTTCGGTGTTGGTCTGTATATGTGGCTGATGATTGTATTGAGTGAACTCTGCCAGCCTATGTTCAAGAAACTGAATACAGCACTTCGTATAAAGACAGAATGCTTTAGCTGGAAGCTGTTTCAGAGAGCGCGTACATTCTGCATTTTTGCATTTGGTCTGTCCTTCTTCAGAGCGGCGAGCCTGAAGGAAGGCTTTGATATGTGGAGAGAAGCATTTGTCACTTTCAATCCATGGATTTTCCTGGATCAGTCTATTTTTAACCTGGGTCTTGACAGAAGAGAGTGGCAGATTTTCCTGGTTGGATTACTGGTACTATTGATCGTATCAATGCTACAGCAAAAAGCGCAGGTCAGAGATCTGCTTGTGAAGCAGAATTTCCTGTTCCGGCTGGGACTGTTTGCAGCTTTGTTTATAGTGGTGATCGTTCTGGGTTATTACGGTACTGATTTTAATGCAGCAGATTTTATATACGGAAGGTTCTGATGATGAAAAAGTGGATCAAATTTATCATTTTATTAATAACGACCGGCATCATACTATTTCTGTGTGAACGGGTGCTGCTGCTGAAGTCTGAGGACGGCATCGAACAGATTGAGTCCTTTTACCTGCAGAAGGAGAATACAGTGGATGTGATTTTCATGGGCAATTCACATACCTACTGTAATATCAATACCGGTGTTCTGTGGGATGAATACGGGATTGCAGGCTTTAATCTGGGTGGCGCTGAGCAGCCTTATTGGAATACCTACTACTATATGAAGGAAGCGCTGAAGACGCAAAAGCCTCAGCTGATCATGCTGGAAATATCGGCGGTAGGAATCAATCCAACGGACTATCAGCCGGATAACTGGCTGATCTGCAATACATATGGAATGAAATGGAATGCCAATAAAATTGCGGCGTTGAAGGCAAGTGTTTTTGAGGATTATTTTGAGCGGATGGTCATTCCGATGAATTCGATTCACAGCCGCTATGATGAGCTGACGAGAGAGGATTTTACAGATCCAAATCGTTCCATTACAAATAAGGGCTTTGATCCACGTGAGGGAGTCAGGGCATTTGACAGACCGGATGTATCCGGTGTGACTGAGACAACAGCGATTTCAGCAAAGTCGGAGAAGTACCTGCTCAAGATCATCGAACTGACAAAGGCAGAGGGTATCCCGCTGGTGATCTTCACGGCACCTTATGTGGTGAAAGAGGATTCACAGAAGGTTTATAATTATGTGTTTGAGATCGCAAAAGCAAGTCAGATACCGGTAGTGGATTTTAATCAGCAGTATGATGAGATTGGCCTGGACTTTAACGTTGATATGGCGGACGATCTGCATCTGAACCGTGCAGGAAATGCAAAGTTCTCAAAATATCTGGGACATTATCTGACCGAGCAGTATGGCATCCCGGACAGGCGGGGCATGGAAGCGTATGTGTCCTGGGATGAAGATGCACTGAATCAACGTCAGGATAATGCAGCTTATGCACTCCGCACAACAAGTGATTTCGGAGAATATCTGAAGCAGCTGGCAAATGAACAGTATATGTCATTTGTATTTACGGGTTATAATATGGATGATGTAGCGATTGACGCGCAGATCGTGGAGATGATGCAGGCAGCCGGAATCGGTGCCTCTGGTATCATGAACGGTCAGAGCATCCTGCTGGGCGGCAAGGATATCTGGGATTATACAGATCTTGAGGAATTTGAGTGGGCATTTGAGGATCAGAAGAGCCATCTGGTGTGCAGCCGTGAGATCAGTGAGCATAAGGACAGACTGCTCAAGGTTTTCGTTGGAGATACGCGATATGACCTGAAAAATGAAGGTATCAGTATCCTGGTCTATGACCGTCAGCTCGACAGAGTGGTCGATGTCGTGAATGTCGATACGCAGAATCAGTACCAGATGACGCGGCAATGAAGATGCCAGCCAGCTGAAAGCAAGGCAAGAGGACGATAGTATGGCACTGAAATTATGGCTGGGAGGTTCCGGTTCCGGGAAATCCCATGAATTATATCAATATGTAATTCGCGAATCTCAGAGATATCCTGAGACCAATTATATTGTCATCGTTCCGGAGCAGTTTACGCTGCAGACACAGAGGGATCTTGTCATGATGCATCCACGCCGCGGGATCATGAACATCGACGTACTCAGCTTCAATCGTTTGGCATACCGTGTATTTGACGAAGTAGGTGGAGATGCCGGCAGCCGGCAGATGATGGATGACATGGGCAAGAGTCTGGTACTTCGCAGAATTGCCGCCGAGCATGCATCAGAGCTGAAGATTCTCGGCAAGAATCTGAAAAAGCTGGGTTACATCAATGAAATCAAGTCCATTATCTCAGAATTCATGCAGTACAATATCAAAGAAGCCGAACTGGATACTCTGCTTGCATATGTCAGCAACAGACCCATGCTGCAGTACAAGCTGCAGGACATCAAACTGCTGTATCAGATATTCATGGACTATATGAAAGATCGCTATACCACAAAAGAAGAGCTTCTGGCGACTCTGAGCAGTGTTATCGACCAATCAGAAATCGTAAAAAAGAGCGTCATCGTTTTTGATGGCTTCACAGGCTTTACTCCGATTCAAAACCAGCTGTTATCCAAATTGATGACACTGGCAAAGGATATACATGTTACGGTGCTGCTACGCAATGCCGAAGGCCTGACTGCGGCAGCTGTTGAACAATATAAAAATCAAGAGCAGGAGTTATTTTACCTGAGCTATAAAACAATCGCATCCTTATCCAGACTGGCGGAAGAGACACAGACAAAGCAGGAGCCTTACGAAATCCTGCCCGGAAATCCTGTCTACCG
>JAUNSO010000115.1 GCA_030539165.1 bacterium | reverse complement strand
ATTTTAGAGGGAGACAGAAACAATGTTCAAGCTATCAAATCTGAAGATCAATTACCAGAAGGATCCGGTGGGAATATCAAGTGTATGGCAGATTGGCTGGCAGCTGGAAGCTGACAGAAGAGGTGTGTTCCAGAAAAGCTATCAGGTACAGCTCGCAGAGGACTGTGATTTTGAAATGCTGCTCTACGACAGCGATGTGGTTGACAGTGACGAGTCTGCACATGTGCAGCTAGATCTTTCGGCAGGACTTTTATCTTCCATGAAGAGATATTGGCTTCGCGCCAGGGTGTGGACTACGCAGGGTGAGGAAAGCCACTGGCAGGTGAGCAGCTTTGTAACATCATTACTGTCAAATCAGGAATGGAATGCCAAGTTCATTACGATTGAAACAGAAGGCGACAGTCAGGAGAGCAGAGGCTTTTATCTGCGCAGAGAATTTTCAACTGGTAAACAGATGAAGGCTGCCTATGTATGCAGCACTGCGCTTGGTCTCTATCACCTGTACCTGAATGGAAAGAGAATCAGTACAGATGAGATGACTCCCGGCTGGACATCTTATCGTAAGCATCTGCTTTATCAAACCTATGATGTGACACAGGAGATCAGGGAAGGCAGAAATGTGATCGGAGCCATGGTTGGAGCTGGCTGGTATAAGGGTGAGATGGGCTTTCTGCATCAACGAAACAACTATGGAGAGGTAGCAGCGTTTTCTGCCAGACTGGCAGTGGAATATACAGATGGCAGCAGGGAGTGGCTGATCACAGATGAGACATGGTGCGGAGCATTTGGACCGATTCTGTTTTCAGAGATCTATGATGGTGAGATTTACGATGCAAGAAAAGAAATCAGCAACTGGAGTCAATGTGAATGTACATACATGGACTGGATGTCTGTTCATAACATTGATTTTCCTGAGCATGTACTGACACCACAGGCAGGCTGCAGAGTCAGGGAAATCACGAAGGTGCCGGCAAAAGAAATTCTGACCACACCTGAAGGAGATACTGTTATTAATTTTGGACAGAATATGACCGGATGGGTCAATTTTGAGATCAAGGGATATGCGGGAGCCAGAGTTGAACTGAATTGCTTTGAGGTGTTGGACAGCAAGGGAAATGTCTATCTAGATAATCTGAGAAAAGCAAAGGCTACTCTGATCTATATCTGCAAGGATGATCAGGCAGTCAGATACAAGCCGAACTTTACTTATCAGGGCTTTCAGTATGTCAGAGTCAAGGAATATCCGGGAGCGGTCAGAGCTGAGAAATTTACAGCGTATGCCGTGCACTCCGATATGGAAGAGACAGGTACCTTTTCCTGTTCTAATCAGGATCTGAACCAGCTCCACCATAATATTGTATGGGGGATGAAAGGAAACTTTCTGGATGTACCGACAGACTGTCCTCAACGGGATGAGCGGGTTGGCTGGACCGGAGATGCACAGATATTCTGTCGGACGGCAAGCTATCTGATGGATACCTATACATTTTATACAAAGTGGCTGAGAGATGTGGCCGCTGACCAGACAGAGGAGGGCGGTGTACCGCATATCGTACCGGATTTTCTGATCGGAAAGAATGTGGATGACTGGCTCGTATCACAAGGGGCGCATTCAGCAGCAGCTTGGGCAGATGTAGCAGTGATCATGCCCTGGACATTGTATTTGATGTATGGAGATACAAAGGTCATCCGTGACCAGTATGAAAGTATGAAAGCATGGATCTGCTTTATGCAGACACACGCCGTGGATCATATCTGGAACTATAAGCTGCAGTTTGGAGACTGGGTTGCACTGGATGCAGAGGAGGGAAGCTATTTCGGAGCGACACCGAATGATCTGACCTGTACTGCATATTATGCATACTCTACAGGACTGTTTGCAAAAATGGCAGCAGTGATTGGAAATGAAGAAGATGCAGTAGCTTACAGAAAATTGTATCAGGAGATTGTTGAGAAATATCAGAGTACATTCTTTGACCGGACTGGTCATTTGACTGCACAGACTCAAACAGCACAGATTGTCACACTGTATTTTGGACTGGCACCGGAAGCGTATCATGAAAATGTCGTGCAGGATCTGCTGAAGCTGTTGAAGAAGGAGAATGGACATCTGGTCACCGGCTTTGTGGGAACACCTTATTTTTGTCATGCATTGAGTGAAAACGGGCATACAGAGGAGGCGTATGACCTGCTGCTGAAGGATGATTTTCCATCCTGGCTGTATCAGGTGAAGATGGGAGCTACAACTGTATGGGAGCACTGGGACGGGCTGAAACCAGACGGAACGATGTGGAGTCCGGATATGAATTCCTTTAATCATTATGCTTATGGTGCGGTTGCGGAGTGGCTCTACAGAGTCGGGGCAGGAATCGAGTGTGATGAGCAGACTCCTGGATTCCGGCACTTTATGATTGCACCACACATTGGCGGCCGGCTGAGTTTTATGAATGTATCCTACAGGAGTATATACGGAACGATTGTCTCTGACTGGAAGACAGAATATGGTCGCACGACTCTGCATATTGAGATACCCGGCAATACAACTGCAGACATCTGCCTGACAGGAGCAGTGCAGGTGACAGAATGTGACGGGCTGGAGTTTATCTCAGAACCCGGACATCACGGAAATCCGAAAACAATGACTGCCAGAGCGGTATCGGGCAGCTATACCATCTGTTATAAGGAGGCAGACCATGTTAATTCATAATCCAATCCTACCAGGCTTTCACCC
>JAUNSO010000114.1 GCA_030539165.1 bacterium | reverse complement strand
GTCGGCAGTCCATGCCGGGTGATTAGGAATTTATCAATGGAAACCAATACGAAAGGAATGAAGAAAGATGCTGAATGAATTATTAAAGATTGAACAGATTCCGGCTGTTGTCTATGGAGAACAGAGTGACAAGGTGTATCTCTTTGTACATGGCAAGGGCGGAAATAAAGAAGAAGCAGAAAGCTTTGCAAGGATTGCGTGTGCGCGTGGATATCAGGTACTGAGTATAGACCTGCCGGGCTATGGGCAGAGGATGTCAGAGCTTGCAGATTTTGTGCCGTGGAAGATAGTACCCGAATTGCAGCGGGTCATGAAATATGCCAAATCGAGGTGGAATACAGTATCTCTTCACGCCACCAGCATCGGAGCCTTCTGCAGCCTGCTTGCTTTTCAGGAAGAAGAGCTGGAAGCGGTACTACTGGTATCACCGTTATTAGATATGACCAAACTGATTCAGAATATGATGCAGTGGGCAGGTGTCACTGAGGAAGAACTGCAGGAGAAGCAGACAATCCCGACAGACTTCGGTGAGACTCTGGATTGGCAGTATTATCAATATGTGAAAGGACATGCCATTCAGCACTGGAACCATCCGACGCAGATCCTCTATGCCTGTCAGGACAATCTGACTGACAGAGGTACGGTAGATGCCTTCGTAGAGAAGTATCACTGTGGTCTGACGGTTATGGAAGACGGAGAACACTGGTTTCACACACCGGAGCAGCTGGCGGTGTTAGAGAGTTGGAGAAATCGTACAGCCTTGTGATATAAGGCTGTATTATTTTTATCAAAATAGTACAAGTTAAGTTTTCAATTTCGTGCTACTTTGTATTGCTTTATATGTCCTACAATCTGAGTGTAACAAATCAATGTTTCAGTTTGGAAAAGGAGAGGACATGAAAAAGAAACAGATCACAGCATTATTAATGACAGTATGTATGGCAGCATCTCTGCTCATGGGATGCTCAGGCGGACAGGCAGCAGCAACTGATGGAGCTACGGTAGAGGAGACTCCGGCGTCAGAAGAAAGTGCTCCGGCAGCAGAGACAGACGATGCCGCTGCAGTAGAGACAGCATCAGATGATGCACCGGTAACACTGACTGTATTAGCTGGACAGTCAACAACAGATGCAGGCATTGAAGAATTTATTGATGAAGCATTGGCGGCTAAATATCCGAATATTACTCTTGAGTGGGAATGTGTAGGCTGGGGAGAAGACTTCTATGCAAAGATCCAGCAGTACCGTCAGTCAGGAATGCCGGATATTATCATTGGAAAAGCTCAAGATGTAGGTGCATATGCGCCTCTTGGCATTCTTGGTGAGATTGATTCTGCTTATCTTGACAGAGGACTTGATGCAGCCAGAGAAAATGTGACATTTGACGGTAAGACATGCAGACTGAGGGAGAATGGTCATGAAGAGAACTAGTGCGGTCATTATGGTGATAGCGGTGGTCATATGCCTGATAATAGGTGCAACACTGATGTACTCAATTCCACAAGGAGAGGTGATCGTCAAGGATACGAGTAGTCGTGAAAGTATTACCATCCTTGCCGGTCAGTCGACACCGGATGCAGGAACAGAGGAAATGATTCAGAAGGTGTTGAGTGAGAAATTTCCGGATGTTGATATTGAGTGGATTTGTGTCGGCTGGAGTACAGACAACTATCAGATGCGTCTGACAGGCCGTTATGCGGTGAGTAATGCACCAGATATCATTATCGGCAAAGCACAGGATGCGATCGGTTATGCTGAGAGTGGGGTGTTGCTGCCAATTGATGAGGCTTGTGCAGAAGGGATCAGAGAAGATGAATTAAACGCGGTAAGACATAATGGAGCGCTATATGCTATTCCATATACATGTCAATATCAAGGAGTATTCTATAATAAAGCAGTCTTTGACAAGTATGGTCTAGTACCGCCCAGGTCGTTGGGAGAGCTTGCAAGGATAGTAAAGATATTAGAGGATTATGGAGAAACTCCTTTTGCAGCACATTTCCAAGAGGACTGGCAGGTTGGTAATATGACAATGCAGTTCATGATGAATGAGGTATTCAATCACGATGAGCACTGGGGAGACGGGCTTAGAAACGGAACAAACTCCTATCAAAATAATGAAGCAGTCAAACAATGCTTTATCAATAGTCAGTATATACTGGAACATACCTGGGAGGATGCATTACAGATCGATCAATTTGAGTGTGATGAGAGATTTGGCAAGGGAAGTGCCGCCATGTATCTGACGGGCAGCTGGTCTTTGCAGTCTATCAGCCAGGTTATCCAGAAACCGGAGATTGGAATTTTTCCGTATCCCAATAGCACGGGAGATCCAAAGCTTGTTAAGGAAGTCAATATTTCATTTATGAAGGGAGCTCGGACACAACACAGTGAGTTGGTAGATCTGATTTTGAAGGAGATTGCAGGCAATCAGGAACTGGCAAAGGGGATTGCAGACTTTACAAAGGGCGAATCTACACTGGAGAGTCTGCGTGATTATAAAATAACAGAAGTACAGGAAGACACAGGAAAGTATGAAAATGTGGAGCTGGTCACCGATGTGACAGTCGGGAACAACCAGTTGATTTGGGACTACCAGGAGAGTGTAGCATCGGAAGAATTGAACTGGCTTAAGGGTCAGAAAACATTGGAACAGGTTTTGGAATATGCAGATCAAAATGCAAAGAACAGTATAGCGGAGAGGTAATCATATGAGAAAAATCAGTGAGTTTTTATGTTCAGAC
>JAUNSO010000075.1:7963-11014 GCA_030539165.1 bacterium | reverse complement strand
TGTAGCTAATGAATCAAGCACTTATGAATGCAAGCATTCAACGCGCTTTCTTCATCACCTATACTTTTATTTCTCTGACAAATATATTCGCCCAGATAGCTCAGTTGGTAGAGCAGAGGACTGAAAATCCTCGTGTCACTGGTTCGATTCCGGTTCTGGGCACTGGAAATTTAGTAATGATTTGATATGCGGGTGTAGTTCAATGGTAGAACACCAGCCTTCCAAGCTGGACACGTGGGTTCGATTCCCATCACCCGCTTTTTTGCTACGCAAAAAGCGAGTGATGGGAATTACTACTATGAATCATAATAGATATTATACTTTGGATACGCTTCGGGGCTTTGCCTTGATTAATATGCTGGCATTTCATACTTGTTATGATCTGGTGATGATCTTTGGGGTGGAATGGCCTTTTTTTCACACAAAGGGAGCGTTTTACTGGCAGCAGATGATCTGTCTGCTGTTTATATTGATATCAGGATGTGTGGCGAGCTTCAGCACACATTTATTGAAGCATGGGCTGATGGTATTCGGGACAGGCATGCTGATGACACTTGTGACATATATTGTGATGCCGGAGCAGGTGATCTGGTTCGGGGTACTGCATTTACTTGGAGTCTCTATGATTTTGGTATCCTTGGGACAGCCCTTGCTGCATAAGATACCAAAGATTATAGGCATGACTGTTTCTTTTTTACTCTTTATTACATTACGTTATATTGATGAGGGAACCTTGAATTTTTTCGGGTATAGATATCTGACACTTCCAGAGAGGTGGTATGAGTCAGGCAAGCTGTTTTTTCTGGGTTTCCCCAATCAATACTTTTTTTCGGCTGATTATTTTCCGGTGCTTCCATGGTTATTTTTATATTTGACGGGTTACTTCTTCTTTACCTTTATAAAGGAACGAAATAATGCATGGTATTTGTATGTTAAGGTGCCCGGACTGAGCTTTGTGGGTCGTCATACCTTTATTGTTTATCTGCTTCATCAGCCAGTTATCTATGGAATTTTATATCTGTTGTTTGATGTGTTGAAGATTTTATCCTGAACCATTTTGCAGGCATAGAAGTGGCTGATCGAATTCATTTAGATGTACTTATCAGAGGATGATGAAATGAAAGATGAAGACAAATTAAAATTTCATATGAAATTACGATTATATCGCAGGGAGCGGGACTTCGGGCCGGGAGTCACGGCTTTGATGGAGCTTGTTAAGGAGAAGGGGTCTCTGTCGGCAGCAACGAAGGAAATGGGTATGGCGTACTCTAAGGCTTGGAAGATTATCAAGCATGCAGAGGAGGATCTAGGAATTACGCTAATGGAAGGGCGCAGCGGCGGCAATAGCGGCGGCGGTACAGTGCTGACGAAAGAGGGAGAAGAATTGCTGACAAAATATCAGCAGTTTACAAAGGAATCTCAGATTGAGGCTGAGAAGATTTTCAAGAGAATTTTCGCGGATTTTGATTCATAATAGACTGTGAACGGTATTATCATACAAGAATTACATGGAAGAACAGGATTCGGTTGACAGGATTGATTCATCCGGCTTGCAAGAAAAGGAAAAATGAATTATAATACAATGCAAATGGTGCAGAATTCTGCACCATATAAAAATGGACACGTTATTCTCAAATAGGAATAACGCAGAGGAGGAACTACAAATGAAAAAGAAAATGATAGCAATGTTGTGTGTGACAGCCATGTTAGCCGTAGCAGGTTGCGGAAGCAAGGCAGCAGAACCGGCAGCAGAGCCTGTGGCAGAAGCAGCACCTGTTGAAGAAGCTGCAGAAGAGGAGGCACCGGAAGCAGCTCCAACAGAAGAGCCGGAGACACCCGAGGAAACACTAACGGTCGTAGAGGGAGACCTCATGATCGCCGCAGCCGCCAGTCTGGAGAACTGCCTGACGGAAGAGATTATTCCGTTATTTAACGAATCCTATCCGGCGGTTAAGGTGACAGGAACCTATGACAGCTCAGGAAAGCTGCAGACTCAGATCGAAGAGGGCGCAGAGGTGGATGTGTTCTTCTCCGCAGCTACAAAGCAAATGGATGCACTGATAGAGGAACAGATGATAGATGCAGCTTCCGTTGTCAACCTTCTGGAGAATAAGATTGTTCTAATCGTTCCTAAGGGAAATGAAGGAGATTACAGCAAGTTCGAAGATATTGCAAATGCAGAAACAATTGCAATCGGCGACCCGGAGAGTGTACCGGCAGGTCAGTATGCCGAGGAATCCCTTACGAATCTCGGCCTGTGGGACGATGTACTTGCAAAGTCCTCTCTCGGAACGAATGTAACAGAGGTTTTAAACTGGGTAGCAGAGGGAAGTGCAGATGCCGGAATCGTATATGCGACAGATGCAGCACAGATGCCTGACAAGGTAGTTGTCATTGATACAGCCCCCGCTGACAGTGTGAAGCAGGCTATCTATCCGGTAGGTATCACAACAGCGGCAGTCAATGCAGAGCCGGCAAAGGTATTTGTAGAATTCCTGCAGACACCGGAAGCCATAGCCATTTTCGAAAAGAACGGATTCAGTGCCGTAAAGTAATGAATGCAAGGGCTTTTGGACAAGTGAAGTACTAGAAACAAATAAAAATTCCAAACTGAGGGCTTCCAGACGCTGGTTAATTTGAATTTGGACAAGACAGTCTGGATAAAGATGATACAGATTCCAAAGAAATGAAGAAATATTGTTTCTTTGGAATCTGTATTTAGATTGAAGCGTTTTATTGTCCATTATTAGATAACATGACACTTTGTATTTATTGTTTTGGAATGGTCAGTATTCATTGAGCCAGCTTGTTGTCCAAAATCTGCTCTAAATTGGAGTATTAGTGTACCCCAGAGAGTAGACAAGATAAGCAGGAAGCTTATACCTAAACATGAAACATTTTTTACGCAAAAAGCTGTAAGCAAGTGAAAAGTTTGCTTATTCGTAAGAACACAATTTGTCTATAGGTAGAGAATCCTGCAAGCAGGCTTCCTTTATGCTATGGATTTGAACTGAGCCATATAGAGCTCATAATAAGCCCCTTTCCTGGCAA
>JAUNSO010000075.1:3918-7863 GCA_030539165.1 bacterium | reverse complement strand
GCTATGGATTTGAACTGAGCCATATAGAGCTCATAATAAGCCCCTTTCCTGGCAATCAGCTCCTCTGAACTGCCCTGCTCTACGATGCCACCGTTATCAATGACAAAGATACGGTCAGCGCTCTGGATGGTAGACAGTCTGTGTGCAATGACGAACGAAGTACGTCCCTCTAGCAGCGTCTTGATACCGTCCTGTACCAGTAATTCTGTATGTGTATCAATACTGGAGGTTGCCTCGTCTAAGATCAGAATCTTCGGCATGGATACCATAGTTCTTGCAAATGCAAGCAGCTGACGCTGTCCGATTGACAGTCCACTTCCCCGCTCCTCGAGCACTGTATCATATCCCTTATCCAGTTTCATAATAAATCCATGCGCATTGACAGCCTTAGCCGCAGCGATGACCTCTTCATCCGTTGCATCCAGCTTGCCATAGCGGATATTTTCCTTAATGGTGCCGGAGAACAGGAAGTTGTCCTGTGTCATAATACCCATTTGCTGTCTCAGACTTTCAATCGTCACCTTCTTGATATCATGACCGTCCACATAGACAGTACCGTCCTGAACATCATAGAAACGGCTGATCAGGTTCACAATGGTTGTCTTTCCGGCGCCGGTCGGCCCTACCAATGCGATAGTCTCGCCGGGTTTAATATGGAAGCTGACATCGTTTAATACATTTGTGGCATCATCATAAGCAAATGTAACATGCTCGAATCTGACATCACCCTCGATGTCGGGCAGTTCTGTAACATCTGCACCGTCTTCAATCTCCGGAGGCGTATCCATAATCTCAAAGATACGTTCCGCACCGGAAATGTTGGTCACCAGTTGGTTATAGAAGTTTGATAGGTTCATGATCGGGCTCCAAAACATCGTAATATAAGTACCGAATGCCACCAGAGTACCAATGGATATTTCCTTCACACCGATCAGATAGATTGCGGCAAAGTACATCGCTGCCGTACCGAGTCCCCAGCAGAAGTCGATGACCGGTCCGAATGCATCATTAAGCCGTACCGCGTCATTGAAAGAACTTCTGTGTTCATGGAGCAGCTGGTCAAAGGTCTCATTTGCCTCGTCCTCCGCAGAAAAGCTTTGAATGATTCGCATTCCCTGCAGGTCCTCATGCAGAAACGCATTGAGGTTCGAAGACTTCTTTTTGTGAATCTGCCAGCGCTTGTGTGAATAAACCTGGATCAGCCACATTCCCGCTGTCATGAGCGGCAGACTGATCATGGCGGCAAGCGCCAGTTTCCAGTTCTTAATTAACATGATGGCCATAACAGAACAAACCGTCACGAAGTCCGGAATCAGCGTTGTGACACTGTTGTTCAGTACATCCTTTAACGCATTGACATCTCCGATGATTCGTGCAAGCACCTTACCGGTCGGTCTGCTGTCAAAGAACTGAAATCCCAGCTTCTGAATATGCGTATATAACTCCTGTCTGACAGTCAGCAGGATTCGGTTTGTGACCCTTGCCATAATGTACATACGCAGCTTGATGAGCAGCACCATGGCGATATTGATGCCTGCCGCCACTGCACCGAGCTTTAGCAGTCCTTCGATGTCCTTATTTGTAATATAACGGTCGATTGCCTCTTCCATAAGCAGCGGGTTGACGAGTGTTACGACAACACACAGTCCCATGATAATGAGGACAAAGAAGATTTCCTTCTTATAAGCTAACATGTAACGAAACAGACGCAGCAGCGTCGCCATTTTGGAAACCTCTGTAGATGCTTCGTCATTTTTAAATGAATTGATGGGCATAATTGATTGCACCCCCTTATGTGTCTTTTGTTATTATGCTGTAATGGTTTCTAAGTAATCTCCGTACTGCGCCATATAGGTCAGATGGTACAGACCTTCCTTTGCAAGCAGAGATTCATGTGTACCGCGTTCCGCAATCTCGCCGTCCTTTAAGATGATGATCTCATCTGCATTACGGACTGCTGAAATGCGGTGCGCGATGATAATTTTCGTTGTATCCTTTAATTCATTCAGAGCAAGCTGAATCTCATGCTCTGTCTCCATATCCAGTGCGGAGGTAGAATCATCCAGCACGAGAATCGGCGCCTTCTTCGCAATTGCTCTTGCGATACTGATACGCTGCTTCTGACCGCCTGACAGACCGACACCGCGCTCTCCGATGACGGTATCATACTGCTGCTCCATCTGTTCGATGAAGTCGACAGCCTGCGCGTCACTTGCGGCAGAGCGAATCGTCTTGAAGTCAATCAGATCCCTCTTTCCGAACTTAATATTATCACTGATGGTATCAGAGAAGAGAAATACATCCTGCATGACTATGGAAATGTTCTTTCTAAGCTCACGCAGAGACAGATCCCTGATATTGACTCCGTCTAATAAAATATTGCCGTCTGTCGCATCATAGAGCCGCTGCAGGAGACTGACGATGGAGGATTTGCCTGCTCCCGTCGCTCCCATGATCCCGATGGTCTTACCCGGCTCCACATGGAACTCAATATCCTTTAAAATGTCATGCTGATCCGCCTTGTGGAAGGATACGTGTTCAAATGTAATTTCCCCCTTGACGTGCTCCAGAGTCACCGGATGCTCAGGTTCCCTGATGGATGGCGTCTCTGCATAGATTTTCTTGAATTTCTTATTAGAAGCTCTGGCAGATGAGAATTCATTGGTCAGCCATCCCAGCATTTCCATAGGCCATACAATATTCATAGAATATTCAGTAAATGCACCCAGCTCTCCAAGCGTCATTTCCTTGTTGATGACCAACAGTCCGCCAAGAATCAGAACACTGATCGGCAGCAGCCTTGTCACGAACTGAAACAGCGGGAAGTATTTCACAAACACCTTTGACTGCTTCATATTCAGGTCATAATAACGTTGATTGTGTGACAGAAACTTTGTGATTTCATGCTTTTCCCTTGCAAAAGCCTTGACCGTTCTGACACCTGCAAGATTTTCCTCTGCAACAGTATTCAGCACAGCATTTTCCTCACTGATGTCTCCGTAAATCGATCCGAGCTTAAACTCCATGATAATCGCAAAGGCACCGACAAGAGGCATTGCAATGGTAGGTATAATGGCAAGCTTCACGTTCGTTCTGTACATGCAGAAGAGCACGATGCCTGTATGAATGCAGACCTCTATGATCAGCATGCCGATAAATCCAAGTGCGTTCCAGATCTTATCCACATCATCCTTGACACGAGCCATCAGCTCTCCGGTATTGTTGCGGTCGAAGAAGTCCATGGACAGGCTCTGGATGTGCTGAAACAGATTGCGCCGAATCTTGGTTGCAATCTTGGCAGCCGTGGTATCGAAGGTGTATTCCTTAATATACTGGAAGATACAGCGTCCCACACCGACGGTCAGAATGCCAATCAGAAGCTTCGGTAAAAGTGTCGTCTCACCGCCGAGTACAACACGGTCGATGATCAGCCTCGTTAACTGTGGAGCCAGCATATCGAGCGAAACAGCGATGATCATGGAAATGATCGCCCCGATATAAGCCCATTTGTATTCCCATATGTAACTTGATATTTTTTTCATAATTAAAATCCCCCTTAATAGCAATCCGACAGGCGAATTTCTGCGTCTGCGGACAAAAAAAGCGTGGTAATCGTCAAGAGATACCACGCAAAAAGTTCTTATGACCGTCATAGGACAAGGACGGTATTTACAACATCTAAATCCTGTCTGTCTATAGGAAAGGCCGATCCGTTAAAGCGGAGGTATTCTCATGTAAAGTTGTATTTGTGCCAAGTGCGGCGGTTGCCGATAAATCTCGATTCATGATTGTGATGCTATACATGGTATGACCTCCTTTCTGTGATCTGCCTAATTCGCAGGTGCAATTGAAACGTTACGCTCTACAGAATACATCCGAAGAATTATTCTGTCAACGCTTATTCCAAAAAAAATCCTGAAAAATGGAAAAAGTGACATTTGTCAT
>JAUNSO010000075.1:0-3818 GCA_030539165.1 bacterium | reverse complement strand
CACATTTGAAATCAATAATAGGAGCATTCATATGGACAATTTATCTTTATTAAAATCACCTAATCAGATTAACAAAGACATTGCATTAAGAATAAAGAAAAGAAGGAAAGAGAAAAATCTAACACAGGCACAGTTAAGCAAGCGTTCAGATGTGAGTCTGGGTTCCATTAAGAGATTTGAAACTACAGGAGAAGTCTCATTAACGTCACTTATTAAAATAGCGTTTGCATTAGGATTAGAAGCCGATTTTGACTCATTATTTTCAAAGAAAGGCTATTCATCGATACAGGAGGTAATTAATGACAGACCGTAAGACATTGGAAGTGTATATGAGTGATATTCATGTAGGTACATTGGCTGAAACAAGAGAACACCTTATTGCATTTGAGTATTCTGACGAATGGATTAACAGTGGCTTTTCTATTAATCCGTTATCGTTACCACTTGAAAAAGGTGTATTCATTCCACGAAAGTACGACACATTTGATGGATTACATGGAGTATTCGCGGATAGCCTGCCGGATGGTTGGGGAAGGTTATTAGTGGACAGACTCATGCTTAAAAATGGAGTCAATCCAGCTACTGTAGGACCACTTGGTAGATTGGAAATTGTGGGAAATAGCGGTATGGGTGCCTTGGAATATTGCCCATCAGAAGAATTGAAGGCTCAGACAGCGGGAATGTCTTTAGATGAGTTAGCAACAGAATGTGCCAGAATGTTTGAAACCCAGAATACAGATCATCTGGATGAATTATTTCGTTTGGGCGGGTCTTCAGGAGGAGCAAGACCTAAGATTCACTATGAAATAGACGGGGAGGAATGGATTGTGAAGTTCCCTTCTTCTATTGACAGAAAAGGGATTGGCAGAGAGGAGTATGATTACTCCCTGTGTGCAAAGAAATGTAAAATTCCAATGGCGGAAACAAAACTTCTACCATCGGATTTGCATGAGGGGTACTTTGCTACGAAGAGGTTTGACAGAGAACATGGGCAAAGGATCCATATGATTTCTGCCGGAGCATTGTTAGAAACATCTCATAGGATCCCTAATCTGGACTATATTATATTGATGCAGCTGACTTTGAAGCTGACACAAAACTATGAAGAAGTAGAGAATTTATTTCGACTCATGTGCTTTAATGTGTTTTCACATAATAGAGATGACCATTCTAAGAATTTTTCATACCTATATAAAAATGGCACATGGAAGCTGTCGCCGGCATATGATTTGACCTACAGCAATTCCATCGGAGGTGAACACGCTACCACTATTAACGGAAATGGAACAAATCCGGGAATGAAGAATATTCTTGAGGTAGCAAGAAATGCAAATATGGACGAGAAAAAAGCTCGTATGATTGCAGATGAAATACAAGAAATTGTACTTGAGGATTTACGAAAATATCTATAGAAAAATAGTGGGTTTGGTTAATGAGATTGCCGATATAGTTTCAAACGCAAAATGAGAATTGGCAGATAAAGAAAACAGTGTAAAGACAGAAACTTATTGGACAATTGGGGTATATATAATATTGAAATAAAACCTTGACGCAGGTATAATAATATTAAGTATACTACCCATTGAAAGGAGGAGTATTTATGGCTGGAATGAGCGTTACAATTAAACCGGAAATCATTAGCTGGATACTACAGACAATTCAGTTTAATAACGCTGCCAGTTCTGCAATCGAATTGCTTGGTAAATGGCAAAACGGAGAAAAAACTCCTACTTTCAACCAGGTAGAAGATGTCAGTAAAATGATGAATATACCTTTTGGCTATTTTTTCCTGGATAAACCTCCGGTTGAAGAATGCCCGATTGTTGACTACAGAACGATTAAAAGCATGTCTATTCCGGGACCGAGCAGAAATCTTCTTGAGACACTTGATCTGATGACAGACATTCAGGAGTGGATGGTTAATTATGTTATTGAAAACGGTCAGGATGAACTTTTTTATGTAGGAAGTGCTTCTGTCAGTAAAGATGTTGATGCAATTGTCGAAGACATAAGAAAGGTGCTGCATCTGGAGAAAGACTGGTACAAGAACAGTGCTACAGCGGCAGATTCTTTCAGATTTCTGAAAGGATTGATGGAAGAGATTGGTGTATTGGTCATGATGAATGGTATTGTAGGTAATAATACCAGAAGAAAGCTTAGTGTTGAAGAATTCAGAGCATTTACTTTGGTGAACAAGTATGTGCCATTGATTTTTATTAATACTTGTGATTCTGATGCGGGAAAATTATTTTCTCTCTTGCATGAATTGGCACATGTGTGGGTGGGAGTGAATAGTTTTTACAACGAACAAATCAGTGCTGGTACAAATGAGAGTGACATGGAGCAGTTGTGCAATGCGGTAGCAGCAGAAATATTGGTTCCAAGAGATTTGTTTTTGCAGGCTTGGGAAAAGGCGGCAGGCACGGATTTAGAAGTCGTTGAAGCCTTGTCCAAGTATTTTAAATGCAGCAGATATGTGATTGTCAGGAAAGCTCTTGATTTAAAGAAAATCACAAAAAAGAGATATGGTGAAGTAGTCACTATTCTCATGGAACAATATAGAAAATGGAAAGAAAGCCAAAACGAAAACAAGAGTTCTGGTGGAGATTATTACAAAACGCTTGGAAGCAGATTGGATCATAGACTTGTAGTGGCTTTAGCAAACAGTGCAAAGGAAGGTAGAACACAGTATACAGAAGTATATCGTCTTACGAATACAAATCGTAAAACTTTCAGTAAACTCCTTTGTGATATAGGAGGAGCTGCATGGTAGACGAAAAATTCTTACTTGATGCAAATAGTTTTATAACACCGTATCAGCAGTACTATCCGTTTGATTTGACTCCAGGCTTTTGGAATCAGTTAAAGCCTGCTTTGCTAAAGGATTCGGTTTATGTAATGGACGTTGTTAAGAACGAAATAGAGAAAGGCGGAGACAGTCTAACAGAATGGATAACTTCTATTGATGGACTGGAAGTACTGGATAGAAGAGATCAAACAATTCTGGCCAATTACGGTGCTGTTCTTAAATTTCTGCAGGAGAGCCCATTATACAATGACAAGGCATTGCGTTTCTGGTCAGATGCGAATGTGGCAGATCCCTGGCTGATAGCAGCTGCAAGTGCAAAAGAGTATACGTTGGTTACTTTTGAACAGAGTGCTGGTAAAATAGTACCGACAAGTCCTAGTGGAAAACCGAAAATCCCGGATATCGCACGAGAGTTTAATGTTAAGTGCGTGAATTTGTTTTACTTTATGAATGAAATGAATATTAAGTGGATGTAAGAAATTACATATAACGGTAGTTACAGAGAGTCGAGAAATCGACTCTTTTGTTTTGCTCAGCGAAATTACATGCCTTTTTTGATGAAAACATGATAAACAGGGCGTTTGAGGTGTCCGTCATATCGGACTGCACTTTTGAGACAATAGGATTATCAGAACAGAACACTCGTCATTTTTCACAAGCAAAAGGAGGAAATTTCCATGAAAACAAAGAAAATAATTCTATTTGTAACAGTCATATTAATAACAGCATTACTCGGATCGACCAGTGTAATGGCAAAGACAACCTATCAGAATGGCAAGGCAGCTACAAGCACCAGTAAGTATACATCCGGCAGTAAGACAAAGAGTTCCTCATCCACCAAGAGTAAGAACAGCAAGGCAAAATCTTCATCCACCAAGAGCTACAAGAGCAGCTCAAGCACCAGTAAGACAAAATACACCTATGATCCCTATGACAGAGACGAGTATGACGATCCGGATGATTTCGCAGAGGAATGGGCAGAAGAATTCGGAGACGGAGACTTCGATGA
>JAUNSO010000017.1 GCA_030539165.1 bacterium | reverse complement strand
ATAAATTGTTCATAGTAACTCCATTTATGGTTTTACTATAAGATATCCGAAAAACTGTGCAGAAGTGACACAAAATTATTTCATATATTCTTTTAGGATGCCCATTGCCCACGTCCTAAACTGCGTACCTCTCAAAGATTTTACACGATAGCCAACAGAAATAATGACATTCAGATTGTAAAAATCAACCTCATACTCTTTTCCATCAGAAGCAGTGTAGGCAAATTTTGCCCACACTGAGTTTTTATCTAATTCACCTTCTTGAAAAATATTCCTAACATGTACATCAAAATATTTGAATTTGGCATTGTGCTTCTCCCCTAGTGTTGTTTCTCTCATTTTATAACAGAAGTTACCTGATAAATCAATTAATATATTTTAAATAATAGTCAAATAATAGTTTTACATTATTTATGCAGATAGTATAAATTTCATTTAATAATATCCAGAAATAAATCTTCTAGAATATTTTCCTGATATGCCGCTCTTTTCTTTTGCAGAATAACTTCAGCTGTTTGCTTCAATTGAGGATTCATCAAATTGCCAAGCATCGTCAGACTCCGTTCTTCTATTTTCTCATTGGAAACAGCATTTTGATAATCCTCTGCTGACATTCTCCAAATACGTACTCTTTCCGGGAATTTCCGCCATAATCTATCTGCGATTCCCATTCCTTCCGGATCCATATCCCCACTGTAATAAATCTCCGTATCATTTTTTATTAACAGATCAATCACTTCAAATGCTGCATTTCTAATCTGTCCAGATGTACACATCAATGCCGTTTTATTTTCACCTATTCTACCTGCAAGATACGAGAAAACCATCTCGTTTTCAACTATATATACGCGCTTAGTATCTACCCAGGCAGAACTAACCTCTCTTAAGTTCAGTGCTGTCAGAATCAAAGGTTCCCTCATAGAGCAAAAGGCTTCTACCGCCGGATGAATATGCTCACCTATTTGCAAATGTATTCCAAGTGTGGTGACCATACTTGAAATATCATCGGGTAGAATATGTGCCCCTAATAACCTCTCTTTCCATTCAACTGCTGATTTTGGATACTCTCTTCCCTGTATAGAACAAATTCCCTGCATGAAAAGATTTCCAAAAGTGCTTCCTCTGTCTAGATAATGCGGATTGCCAGATACCTGTGCTGCAATGACTGCAAGCGGAATGTATTCTTCATTTCGGAACGCTTTGATTAAAGCATTTCCGGTGGTATATAACATTTTTCTTGCAGACTCTTCATTAACTTGTAATTCATGCAAGACTAGCGTAAATCCCCCAATTTGCTTTTCTTTCATATCCAAAATCCATTTTAAAACATTATTCTTTTCTTTCTCTTCTTTACATGCAAAATACTCAATACAATTGCTAAAAAATTCTTCCCTTTTCTTTTCCTTTTCTTGCTTTCTTTCCTGCTTAGAGCGAATCTTGCGTTCAAAATATACTTCCAAAAGCTCATGCAACTTAACAGAAGCAAACCTAGTTGTTTGCAGCATATTCTCAAATTCTGTAAGAGATATTGTAACATCATGCTCATAATAAACTTTTCCCATCATCTTTCCAATGGCTAGTCTTTCCTCCGAAGTACAATTTTTAAGAACAATTTTTCCGCTTGTTTTTCCCATGGATTCCCATTTCCTTCGAAACAGTTCAAAAGGACGTTTCCATTCGCTTCTGCTTTTAAAATATGCTGCACATTCTTTCAGGTTATCCATTTAAAATCCTTTCATGTCCATTCCATATATATTGAATCACTGTGATGATCGGTGAATTCAACGGTCGCAGTAATTCAGCAATTTTCAATCCCCTTACCGTATCATAACAGCCCCATAATGCCTGAGAATTCATAATATAATCAAAGTTCAGACTTTCTACCAGCTGAAACATGCTGCTTATATTTTTGTCATCCACACCGGCAAATGCCTCGTCCAGTGCGATCATTCTGGGATGATCAGCCTTCGATGCCTTTTTATACTGTGCATTTACAGCTGCAAACAGAGGAACATACATAGCCATCGCTTTTTCGCCACCACTGAAACGGTTAAATGCAGCATTACTCAGCGTTTTCTTATCCTCCTGACTGCGTTTATAGGACATTTGAAATTCGAACCACTTTCTGTAATCCAGCGCATCTCGTACCAGTTCCATATAATTCATGACTCCGCCACTTTCAAGAAGTTTTATTTTCTCCGTCTTTATCTTGCTTCGAAAATGCCCTGCCACCCGCTCGATATCTTCCATTGTGAGCAGTTCTCTGTCGCGGAGTAATATATGTTCCAGATCATTCGTATCCAGTTCTGCATCATTTTCCGCCGTTTTGGGTTTCCAGCTCAGTGAAAAGGTCAGTCCCATAGAAGTGTCGATCCCTTTCATCAGCTCTGACATATCCTGTACCCATCTGCGGCTCTCTGCAATGCGATCTGTTAACTGCTGACTGATCGTCTGTGACAGAATATCCTCAAACAGTTCTCTGTCCTTCTCCTGTATCAGGAGCTCCGTCTCATCAATTGTGCTTCTGATAGTCTGATAGAACTCTTCCAAATACAGTTTCTTCCCATTCCATGTAGAAACAATTCTTACACGTCTTCTCGTTGCCTGGATTTCATCCTCCCCCTCAAAGCAGTCCTCCAGTGCTGTTCCATACTGAGTCAGATTACTGTTATGACGCTGATAAACCTGATAAAGTGCATTCAGCATATCCTGAGGTTCTCTTCCACGATCACTGTCTCGCAAAAGTGAAACTGCCTGCTTTGCACATTCCGGTATTGTCTTTGTCTCCCTTTCAATCACCAGATGAATATCAAGCTCCTCCTCAAAATACCTGCGCAAAAATGCTTCTTTCCTGATAACGTCCATGAGCTTCTGCTTTTTATCCTCTTCGCCTTCACTCATCATCGTAAGCCGCTCACCAATTCGATCTAATCTTGACTTCACCTTGTCTAATTGCTCTGAAATATCTTTTGTTTCCTGCTTCAGCTCACCTATCCGCTTTGCCCTCTCGATATTCTCCGGACGATTCAGATAATCCTCATATTTCTGCACTTCAACAGCAAAAGCTTCCCGCTTTCTGCTCCAGGTCCGTTTTTCCTGAAATGCCTCATCTCTCCGCTCTTCTTCCCTATCGCTTTGTTCCTGCTCCCGGATCAGTTCCTGCTGCACAATTTCAAGTGATCTGACAGAGTATTCCAGATCTTTCCAGATCTCCTGATACTCATCTGCCCTCTGTTCCGCCTCCTGAAATGCTGCAATTGTACGTCCATAGGGAAGTTCTCTGCACATCTGGAGTACAATCTGGTAAAGCTCGCTGCATTGAAGTTCTGTTTTTTCTGTCTGCTCACGCTTCTGCTCTGAATCCTTTTTCAAAATATCAAGTTCCAGTCCGCAGCGATCTATGGCATTTAATAGCTGATTGATTTTTTCAAACATCGGCAGCTTTTGATATTCTGCTTCCAGTGTCTGCTGACGCTCTTTCATTTGATTAATCTTTTCCTGTAATTCCCCTGCTGTCTGATTCTGCAAATTCAGGTCATTCTGCAGTTCCTGTAATAACTGTTCCTTTTTTCTCTTTCTCGCCAGTGTTCCAACAAAGGCTGCCGCATCTGAAGCCTTTGACTTTCCACTTAATATTCCCTGCCGGAATTCTCCCTCTGCTCCAATATAGATTCCTGTGCTGTTTCTCCTTTTTTCATGGATGTTACTGAGAATTTTAGCCGCAGCCTCACTCAATTCTCCCGGAAGCTCTTCATTTGCCCTCAATTTGGAAAAGGATGAATCTCCCATCTTTTCCACATAGATAATTGTGTCTGCCAATTGTGGAAACTGCTGTATTACCTGCTCCGCCATATCACACGGAACGACCAGAGCATCTAAAATACCCATCATCTGCAGCTGCATTTCCAGTTTTGCACACTCTTCTTCTGTCAAATCATCTGCAAATTCAACTGCCTTATAAAACGGAACCGATTTGATCCCGGCTTTCGCCATCGCCTCTCTGGAAGCCTGAATCATCTCACTTCTCTCTGGTTCAATCTCCTTTTGTTCTCTGATCTGCTCTAATTTCTGACTTGTATCCTTTATAATCTTTTCCTGTTCATCGTATGCTTTTGAAACATCCAGCATCCTATTCTGCAGAATCATCCGCTTATTATCATAGTCTCCGGACATGATGCGTCTGATTTTCTCTGCATCAGAGATGTGTTCATATGTCCGCAGCATTTGCTCAATTTCTCGTAAAAGGGCTTTTTCAGGAATCCATTCCTGATTCTGCTCCGGCATCTGATAAAAGGCTTCGATCAACGTATCTTGACACTCCACTGCCTCATTCTGTAATTTATCATATTCCTGTTCCTTATTTTCCCCTGCCTTCTTAGCCGCCTCATATTGTTGAAGGTAATCGTCATATTTCTTTTTTTCTGCACTGTACTTTTCTATACTGACCTTCCCTGCTGTTATCTGTTTCTGGTATGCTCTGATTTTCTCCGCAACATCCTTTATCTCGCTGATCCGTTCCAATTGTGCACGTTCCAGAGACTCTTTATGTCCCGCCCACTGTAATTCTTCCTGTATTTCACACAGCTCCTGTTTCTTATCCGTAAACTCATCCCTGACAAGCTCCTGATTCGCCTTTAGCTGCTCCGTCTTCTTGTCATGCCCGATCAGATTCGACTGGCATTCATTAATTTTCTGCTCCCATTTTTCTGTCTGTGCTGCAGCCTCCTCCTGACTGGCTTTTGCCTTATCCAGCTTCAGCTCGGCTTCTTCCATATCCGTATCAAGGAGCCCTGCAAGCTCTGACTGCACCAGATTCTCTCTATCCTCCAGCTTTTCCTTCTCCTGCTGCTTCATGGTCTGCTCACTTATATAATCCTGTTTCTGCTGTTCCTGCTGCTGCAGTTCATTTTGAGACTTCTCAACCTCATGCATTTTTTCGAGATAGGCCTGCCCTTTTCGTGCCAGCATATACTGATTATAGCGGATGTATTCATTGCGAATAATCTTTACTTCAGCAAATGCACGCTGCAGCTGCTCCAGATTTTCCTGAATCCCATCCATTTTCTCCATCGCATCCACCATTGCCCGCAGATCCTCATCCGTCAGTGTCTGAAGTGACTCATTTAAAATTTCATACACCTTTGTCGGTTTGAATTCCTTCGACAGCTTTGGAGCTCGCACTTTTACAAGGAGCTTAATGAACTGTTCATACTGCTCCGATCTTAAAAAACCAAACAGATATTTGTTAACCATCGCTTTATACTCCCCAGGGACATCTGTAAAAGGGACATCTTCACCAAGCGTTTTTCGCATCAGCTGCTTGTCATTTGGAATTTTGGTACTTCCCGTCTCCTTGTAAAAATCAATATCTATTCCCACTCTTCTCCCGTCCAAAATGACGAATCCCCAAAAATCCATCGGTTTTCCACGCCTTGCTCTTTGACCGATTGCGATCGTCCGGTATTCACCTGTCTGTTCCTTTTTGAATTCCAGAAAAAGATAGCCTGTAGATTCATCTCTGCCTTCTTCCCCAATGAAATAATATTCCATTCTCCGGTCGCTGGAGCCAAATGGATCTAATCTGCTGGGTGTCCTGTCTCCATCCAGAATAAACGGGATAAAGCTCTGGGTCGTGATTGATTTTCCAGAGCCATTCTGACCCCTGAGTAAAAGCTTTCCATCCACAAATTCAAATATTTCTTCATCGTACAGCCAGAAATTGATGAACCCGATTCGATTCATTTGCCAGTAATTATTCATCCTCTGCTCCTCCTGTATAATCTGCCGGATAATACCCTGTCACTTTTCCCGCTCCAGGCAGGATACAGATTTTATTCTCTTCCTTACGTATCATCATCCATAACTGCATATACACCAGGACAACGCTCACAAGCCTGTCCTGATTCATTTCACGGTATTCCTTGCTCCATGCTTCGTTCCAGACTTCACGACACTTCCAGATCAGTTTTTCAAACTCTTCTGACGCCATATAAATGCATTCATTATCTGCTTTTATCAATTCATGTTCTTCCTGTTTTTTACGGATTTCTGTGCAAATCAAAAGCACGATCTCCGGCAGCATTGCATCCCGGGGATGAACCCTGCCATAACAGTCATCCTCCTCCAGCATCCAGCATGCCATATTCTTATTGATATCCAGTCTGCCGCCGAGATTTTCTTCCATGTATTTTGTGATCCATTGACGCTGATTTTTCAGGTAAAGAGAATCTGCATCCTCATTATTCTCCCAGTACAGTGCCGGTGCCGCCACAAGCTGGCGATAAACACGATTGATTCGAATATGTCCCCTGTCACCGGACAATTCTTCCAGCTGTACTCTTTCAAAATCTCTCCATGAAGTATAGGAAGCAATATCAACAGAAAAACTTGTTGCAAAATATTTGGAATATCCGGTGTTCTCATAAAGAACCTCCTGACCCTCCTCCTGTCCAAACGCCTCACTGCTTCCCTCATATACCCGAAGCATCTGGAGATTCTCCATATATTGAAGCACTCTTACCAGTGATTTTCTCTGTGAAAAAGATGTCCAGTCCATCTCCATATAAGCTTTCAACTGAGTCTCCACAAAATCAATCAGTTCCGACAACAAAAACTGCTCCTGTTCCTCTTTATCCTCCAAATACATCAGTACTCCACATAATATGCAGTAGTCGCGAATATCCAAAAAATTCTGAATCCCCATAAACCCTTCTGCATGTGCCGGTATTTTCTCCAGTTTCAGCAGTTTCTCTGTATGAATCAGCTTCCACCCCAGCAGCTCCCGAATAAAACGCTGAAATGCCGGTATGTCACTTTTTACCTTATAATATAATTCCTTTTCCTGATCTTTGCAGATCCAGTATTTTTCTAAAAGTGTTCTTGTCTCATTCATTTTTAAACTCCAATATGTAAACAGGCATCGTCAGATCACCGTCTGAGCATTTCAATATACAGCTTCCATCTCCCTTTCGCAGACAAAATTCCTGTCCATATTCTGTTCTTCCCTTTTTCTCAGAACTGATGCTGGCTTGCGCGATCCAGCGCAGAAAAATATTTTTTGCAGTCTCTGGAACCACCTCATCAATTCTCGAAAAATCGAGTTGATTATCTTTGATATAATGCAAAGCCAATTCCTTTTCCTTCTGGCGTTCCTTCAAATATGCATTTTTCTGTAAATACTTTTCAAACGATTTATCTGCAAATCCTTGCTTGTCTTTCTTTTCACGATAGGTTCTCACATGTGGCTTCAGACAATATTCCTGTGTAGCTTCTTCATAGGCGCTGTCATTTATACTGTCTGTATCCCGAGGTGTATTTGTCTTAAAGTGGCAGATATTCTGTATTCCAAATACATGTGCACACAGCCGGTGAGCCTCTTCCATATCCCCGCACTGCAAAAATAATTCCAGGAATTTTTTGTAGTCATCTTTTCGGCTGATTCCCCAGTTTTGTACCTGAACAATCAATGCTGCATTTTGAATAATGCTGCGGATAATATCGTTTGTAATCTTAAGAACCTTCTGGCTTTCACACTCATGTTCTGCTGTGTCAACAAACCAGTTCAACAGTGAATTCCACTTGCCATATACATTGGCACGCACATTGGGCTTCAGTTTTCCGTCCATATCAAGCATGGCATGGGGAATGTCCAGTTCACTCTGCACCACTTTTTCCAGCAGCTGCTCTTCTATAAGCTTCTGGTGCTGCTTTAATAAAACTGCAATTCTTCTGGACTTATGCTGCAATTCCTGCACAAACTCATTGAGGTATTGTATAAATTTATCCTTGTGTACAATAAATTCTACGGACTTCATTAATCGGTCCGATTTTCCGGAATAAAAGTCTCTTAAATAATCCTGATAGTTTTGATTTAAACGCTTAAAATCCTCCTGAATCAAATTCCACCATTCGTTAATTTCTTTTAAAGAACGCTGGTTCATCGCTTCGGCATCATTCAGACTCTTTTCCAAACGTGCAAAAAAATTTGTTGACAGATTCCCAGATTCCAGGAACAAATTTTCCAGCCGTATCGTCATTCTTTCAATTTCCACAGCATATTCTGACATCGTATAACGAAATTGTTTGTTTTTATAATCTGCGATGGTATACACTCTTCCTGGATCCTGAAGTGGTGTTAGATTTTTCCATTTCACTAAAGCTTCCAGATCAAGCTTTAATTGATCTATCGTGTAGTCAAAAAAATCCGATTCTCCACGCAACAAATCCAATACATTTTCCTTATAAAGCTGAAAATGCATTTTTTCGTATTCCAAATAAAAAATCCTCATTATTTTTCGATATTGCTTTGAATTCATCGTCGATAAATACGATGTTTCCTCAATTGTCCCTAATGACTGCATTACTTCTCCCTTATATTTGCTATTTCCTGTTTAACACTTGATGCTTTTCTGAAATTTATACCTTATACCTTGACATATAAATTGTCCCACATTATATGTCCAATAAAACTCTCTTGGTATCGTCACTATTCACTATTTCGTCTACACGACAGTAGCATCCAACAAAAATTCAATAAGTCCAATATTTAATATACCATTTTCATCATACCATCTTTTTCGAATGTCTTTTCTTACAATAATCTTTGGAAAGCTGTCACCTGTCAATGCAAAAGGACGAAGCTCCTGTATGATTTTTTCATCTGTTTCCAGAGCAAATGCAGACTGAATATAGGTTTTCTTTCCACCTGAATTTACAACAAAATCTATCTCTCTGGGTACTCGTACAGAATTATTGTTTTCATTTTGCTCTCTAGCATATACAACGCCTACATCCACTGAAAACCCTCTTATGATTAATTCATTATAAATGATATTTTCCATAATATGAGTCATCTCCTGCTGTCTAAATCCTATTCGGACATTTCTAAGTCCTATGTCCTCACAGTAGTACTTATACGGATAATCAAAGTACGATTTTCCCCTCACATCGTATCTTTTTGCCTCCGAAAACAAAAATGCGTCTTCCAATAAATGTATATATGAGGTCACAGTATTCTGAGATATCTTCATACTCTTCTTAGAATTAATAGTATCTGTTATCTTTTTGGGGTTCGTTAATGAACTTATCGATGACGCGAGCAAATCAAGAATATTCTCTAATGCATCTTCCCTCATAAGTTTGTTTCGTTCGACAATATCTTTCAGATAGGTCTCACGAAATAGCGATTCAAGATATTTCATTTTTGATGCATCGTCTGGTCGTGTTATGATAAAAGGCATTCCACCATAGAACGCATATTGCTCAAATGCATCTTCCTTATCACCCTCAACTGCAAAATAGTATTCACTAAAAGATAAAGGATGAACATGTATCTCATCACTTCTCCCTCGAAATTCTGTAAGAATATCACTTGACAACATCTTTGAATTGCTTCCGGTCACATAAACATCAAGATTCTCCGTTTCTCTCAACTCATTAAGAACCTCATAGAATGTAATGCTTTTCCCTTCTGGCAAATATGGATTAGGCACTTCGTCAGACATTTGTATTTCATCAATAAATAAATAAAATTTTTCCTGCTTATTTTCTATTATTTCCGAAACAAAAGAAGATAATTCTAATGGATTTCTAAATCGAATATCTTTTATCAGATCCAAATGAATAGAAATAATGCTACTTTCTTTTACACCCTCCCCTAAGAGATAGTTCCTATAAATTTTTCCTAATAGATAAGACTTCCCGCATCTTCTAATACCTGTTATCACTTTTATCTGTCCATCCCATCTATAAGACAGCAATTGCTTCAAATACTGATCTCTTTTTATTTCTTTCATAAATCATTTCCTCCATTGAAAACTTTTGCCGTATTAGTCTTTACATTTCAATTTATTTTATACCTTTCTTCAAAATAAATCAATTATACTATTGAAAACTTTCGCCGTTTTGGCCTATCGTATTCAAACAGGTAAACTATCCGCCACGCACAGTGCACCCCACCCTATCTGGTTATTGGGCCAGGTTTCAAAGCCGGGTAACTGTCTGGCGCCCTTGATCAGATATGCCTTTACCTTCTGACCGTACAGATATGGATCATTTCCCTGTGTCATTCCCCATTCCATCAGCAGTGCAGCGCTTCCGGTTACAAAGGGAGCCGCAAAGGAAGTCCCGGTAAACTGGCTGTATCCTCCACTCGTATTGGTTGATGTGATATTCACACCTGGAGCTGCAAGCTCCGGTTTGAAATATCCCAGTACGGGATTCTGATCTACAGAGCCGCGACCGGAAAAGTCAGCATAAGAATTGTAAATATTGTTATAGGCAGCGACTGTGATCACCTGACTCGCTGTAGAAGGAATGGTCAGTGTAAAGTCCGGCATTGAAGACGAAAACCTGGTTCCCCTCTGCAAGGAACTCTCCACAGGCAGATAAAACCGATAAGTTCCTGTGACAATTCTCTGCGGGATCAGGCGAATGCCCCATATCCCTGTATCAATCATCTGATTTGACCCGGCTGGTATCATATCGATAAATATTTCCTGAACCTCCGCATAAGGAGTCGGATCCCCGAGGTAGACCAGCAGCTCTGTCCTGCCCAGCGTATATCTCCACGTACCTGTCACATCCTCCGGCAGCCGGATACTTTCTCCAGCAGGGGCAGTCAGCTCAATCGTAAAAACATCCGCATACTCCTTCCACAGCTGCACACTGAGTGTCTTCTCCCCAAAAGCCACAGCAAGCAGGATCTCCGTAGAACCGTCAAGGCTTTCTCCTATATCCCCCGAAAGATTTATTGACTGATCCAGTCTACCGCCAATATGTCCACCTGCTGCCCCCTCATTTCCGGCTCCCACGCAGATCACGTTTTTCCCGATCCCTGCTATGAGGTCAATGTATGTTTCCAAAAGAGAATTTCCAATATGAGAACCATAAGTATTACCAAAGCTTAGATTGACCGCAAGTGGCTTTTGATAATGTAGAGAACGCTCTATGCAGAAATTCAGGGCACGCATCAATTCCGTAGTTTTGGGAAATGAATCTGGTCTCGGACTGCCCAGCTTTACCACCAGAAGCTCACTCTCTGCTGCCACCCCAGCATATCTGCCTCCGGAAGCCCTTCCGTTTCCTGCTGCTATACCGGCAACTGCAGTTCCATGTCCTGAAATATCTTTGCTGGGTACATATTGATATGCAGCCTGTCGCTGACTTGCGGTGACCTGAGTGGTCAATACATCACCTGTTGCCAGCAATGCCTCATTTATTTCCTCACGGGTATATACACCTGCCCTTATACCTGATCCGGTCAATGTCTGATCCCATAGTTCTAAGATTCTCGTTGTACCATCTGCATTTCGAAAATCAGGATGCGTGTAGTCAATGCCGGAGTCAATGACTGCCACGATGACACCTTTCCCCTGCAGTTCTCCATACTGTTCTCCCGTCTGCACAGGAAAAATACAAGAGGCCTGCTTTCCCTGCCATGCGGAGAAATAAAGCCTCTTTGGTTTTTCGATATATTCTATTTCTTCTATTCCGGATAAAAGGTCTACCATTGCCTGCGGAACTGTCAAAACCGCATAACCCCCATAGAGATACTCTGCATTGAATCTGGCATTCGCTGACACCAGTCCACTGCCCTGCAGTTCTTCGACTATATGGGTCAACTTACGATTCAGTTCCTCTTGAGTACCATGATAGCGAATGATCAGATCCCATTCCTGTGTGCTGGTATCATAGCCTACATTTAATATCCCTGACTTCTCACGCTCTGTTTCAGAAGAATCCAGTGCCAGATTCAGCAGGTTCTCATTTTTTTGACTGTCCATATTGACTCCGCATATGCATCTATTCTATAGATACCATATGTGCAGTCCACTCAGACGATACTTATTTCAGATAATTCATCTCCTGCATCTTTTGATACAGTGCCTCACCGATTACCGTATAGTAAGCTGCATTTCCATGAGACTCATCGGTCAGCAGACTGCGTGGTATATAGCCGTCCGCGATATCAGCCAGATCCTCTGCAGTGGCATCTATACCGGAATCCTGCAGTCCATGCTCCAGCAGATCCTTTCTGACATCCAGAAAATGTTCTCCGTACTCCTTAGCCAGCACTTCATTGACCTCTGCTGCCATCGGCATCTTCCGCTTGCTTGTCAGTCCGATGATCACATATCGGTCAACACCTGCATATGCCAGCATATCCCTCTGTACATCGATTACACTCTGTACTGTTTCCGGTGTCGGATCATCATTTGAGCCTGTAAAGATGACCAATATATCATCTGGACGCTTATCCTTCATCGCAAAGGTCTCGATGGGGGTTCCTTCTGTCAGTACGACCTCTTCTCCCGCTTTGCTTCTCGTGAACTTACGCTGTCCTGTGGTAAAATCCATCCACAGTTTTCCCTCCACTCCTGCTATCGTACACGGATTGATACCGGCATCTCCAAATACAAGGATCATATCCCAGCCACCGTCACCATTCTCGATTTCCACATCTACATCTGTCACCTGCGCAGGAATCGTCACTGGATGTACATTCTCCGGCATACCGCCCTGTCTTCCTGCAATACAAGTCGTTTCCTCGGCATAGACTCCATAGTTCTTGACCTCGCAGCCTGCAAGCTTTGCCAGAACATTGGGATAGGTCACACCTTCACCGCCTGTCCCTTCCGTCAGACTGTCACCCCATACAACTACACGTGTGCCTGCATTTGAGCCCGTATTTTTCTGTTC
Source organism: bacterium (assembly GCA_030539165.1). Taxonomy (GTDB): domain Bacteria; phylum Bacillota; class Clostridia; order Lachnospirales; family Lachnospiraceae; genus JAAYYM01. The sequence goes on along the minus strand of JAUNSO010000017.1, from coordinate 45,470 downwards.
AGCAGGATCAGTCGCCTCTTCCTCCGTCGTTGGATCTACCACAATCTCAACTGATTCCTCCGTAGACTGCTCCTGTACTGCCGCATCCTCAGCTGTCTGCATATCTTCCGTCTTTGCTGCAGGTTCCGCTGATATACTTTCCACAATATCCTCGGATGCCTTTTGATAGCAGCCAGACAGCATTAGGAGGAAGCACGCCAATATACAGATATACTTCATCCTGCCGCTCCTTTTATTTTGTAAAACCAGATTTACTTTCTCTCTTATGTTTCCGCTCATGACCTCTCTCCTCTTGACTTCGACTATCAGTCTACTGTCTTCTGTTCACGCTTCACTCCTCATTATGCCTGCTCCATCAAAGCCCGGATCACATCCCCGGATGCCAGACCCTCGGAAAATGCTGTCGCACTGCCGGCAGTCACTGCCAGCCGCAGGATTCTTTCATATGCAGACTTCTCCATTGTCACCCCAGCTGTCAATCTGCCGCATTCCTGCAAATATCCGGCTATAAATCCTGCTACCATAGAATCCCCTGCTCCGACTGAATTGACCACCATACCCGGATATGCATCTCTTTGCAGGATATATCCCTGCTCTGTGAGCAAGACCGCACCTTCTCCCGCAAAAGAAACAAGTACATTCCTTGCTCCCATACCCTGCAGCTTTCTCGCATATAAGATGGCATTTTCCTTGGAATGTATCTGTGTATGAAAGATTTCTCCTAATTCTTCCTGATTCGGTTTGATTAAGAGCGGATGATACCGGAGTGCTTCCTGTAGATGGATGCCTGTTGTATCAATGGCAAATGCTGCTCCTGTCTCATATATCTTCTCCAAAATACTTCGGTAATCCTCAAACTCCAGTGAAGGTGGTACTGTCCCTGCCAGTATGACCATATCTTCAGAAGTCAGTGCATCCAGCTTATGCAGCATTTCAAGAACTGCCACATGATGCAGTTCCGGGCCGCAGCCGTTGACCTCGGTTTCACTGACCATCTTTCCGTCCAACATGGATTTGATCTTGACATTGATCCTGGATGTTCCCTGATCAAGGTGGACAAAGCCTGTCTGACAGCCGTTTGCCTGCATGCCACGCTCGATTTCTTTTCCGGTAAAGCCCGCAGTAAATCCAAGTGCTACGCTCTCAACCTTCAGATTGTGCAGTACCTGTGAGACATTCAGACCCTTGCCGCCAAACACAACACATTCCCTGCTGCTGCGGTTTGTTTTGCCCAGATCCATCTGCTCCACATAAACTACATAATCAATCGATGGCTGAAAAGTCAATGTATATATCATATCATTCCTCATCTTTCACATAAATCTTTTTATAACATAACAAAGGGGCTGTCATTTGACAACCCCTTTTTCCATCTGATTTTACTGAAGAACAAACTTGTTAACGATTTCTTCAAGCTTTGCTACACAATCCAGACTTTCTGATACGAGATCATATGTCTCGCTAGTCTTTCCTACCATATCTGTTGTCTTTCCTGCAATATCAGTTACGCCAACTGTGGACTCACCTACTGTGGAATTGATGCCTGAAAGTGCATCAGCGATTGCACCGATTGCATTTGTCAGATTCTCAATAGATGTATGTATATCATTCATGCTGTTCTGGAATTCCGTAGCATCCTGATTGTACTGCTCACTTACCTGTGCAAATTCATTATAGTCTGTTAATACAGTCTGCTCCAAGAAGCTTGTTGTCTCTTCCAGACATTCTGACATATTGCCGACTGCATTATTGACCTCACCAACGATGGAATTGATATCACCGACTGCTCTTGATGTCTGGTCAGCCAGATTACCGATCTCAGTTGCTACAACTGCAAATCCTCTGCCTGCCTCACCTGCTCTGGCAGCCTCGATACTTGCATTCAGTGCCAGCAGACTTGTCTGTGAGGAAATCGCCATGATTGCTTCTGTCAGTTCATTAATCTTGTCAACTGCCTTGGAGCCTTCAATAGCCTTATCCGCTTTAACCTTAACTGAATCATAGATATGTTTTGTTCTGGAGCTTGCTTCCATTGTTGTATTACGCAGCTGGTTTGCTCTCTCCATAACTTCATTTGACATCTTAGCACCATCTGTTGATAACTGTCCGATATCTGCAGCACCTGTCTGCATATAATTGATATTGCCGTTAATCGTCTCAGTCGTTGCTGCAGTTTCTTCCATACCTGCTGCCAGTTCCTGGGTCGTTGCTGAGTTATCCGTACACATACTGTTTACAACATTTGTTACGCTCTGCAGAGAGTTTACATTATTTGCAATTTTATCACTTGCCTCGTCAATCATCTGGACCATATCACGGAGATTAGTTCTCATATCGCGAACAGCTCTGCCCATCGCACCTACTTCATCCTGTTTTCTGCAGATGGCTTCACTTGCAGGGTTCTTTCTGAAGTCAAAGTTCGCTGTATCTTTGATAATCACTGTCAACTGCTTAATCGGCTTAGATATTCTCAGGCTCATCAGCAATGCTACGATAGAACATATCACAAGAATTAAGACGCCTGCTGCGACAGACCTGTTTACTATATTATTAATTGGTGCCATAATCTCATCTTCATCAGCCGTTACAACCAGGATTTCCTTGTTGGAAGTAATTGCATAGCCGGCATATTTCATAGCACCCTTGAATTCATAAACTGCAATTCCGTCAGCCGGGGTCTTGCCTGCCTTTAATTCCTCAACCAGTCCCGCCACTACGACGTTTTCTACGGGGCTTCCTATTTTTTCAGCTGTCGGGTGATACAGCATCGTACCATCAGAGCTTACCAAATATGCATATGAGGAATCTGCACCTTTTACCTTTACATCGCCAATAACAGCTGCATACTGCTCTGTTGTCGCCTGAACTCCGGCATATTCCAAATCAAGAAGAGTCTTGTACGATGATGCCATACTCTCCATATATGCTTCTGTTGAGTCGCCTAGTGCCGTCTTAGCACTTGGTATTGTTAAAAATATGCATGCCACTACGGCTACCAATACTGATACTGTTGCTATCAATGAAATTTTGGTTCCGGTTCTTTTCAATAGAGGAAGATTGTCCCCTTGATTTTTACTGCCTGTTCCTTTTCCCATATGCACTCACCCTTTCGTCTCTCTGTCCATCCATGGACGGTGTCTAATAAATTTATTCTACTATTTATCTTGTATCATGTCAACAAAACAGGCCGGATTTTGTCGGATTTTATGTGCTATTTTACTGATTTTCAGACTATCTTTCCATGAGAAGAAATTTGGCACTATACGGTGGCAGATAGGCTCCACCGCCGAAATCAAATGCTTCTCCTGTTATCAGATCCGTCGCACATCCACAGCCTGCATCAAAGTGGGCCGTATACCCCTCACCATCCGCGTTGACTGCCACCAGTACCCGTTCATCATCACACCTTCTCTCGAAGATGCATTGACGGTTTGTCAGTACCACCGAACGGAAGTCCCCGTAGTTCAATGCATTCGAATGTTTCTTTGCCTCCGCCAGCTTTTCGATCCACGCTGTCAGCTCATTTTCCACAGGTGCATCAAAGCATGCCCGCAATGCTGGATCTCCCTCACTCTTTGATGCCTTTGCGCCCCACTCACTACCGTAATAAATACAGGGAATACCGGGCATTCCAAATGCCATCGCATAGATCAGCGGCAGATGTGCCTCATTGTTCAGATTGCTGGCAATCCTGCTGACATCATGATTATCCACAAAAGCAAGCAAATGCTTTCCCTTATACAGAGTCCAGTTTTCCGGACCAAACTGTCTCAGTAGAGAATGTACAATTTCAAACATATTCATGCTGTTGAAGGAAGAAAACAGTCCCTTATAGCACTCATAATTCGTTGCTGAATGCAGCATTTCATCATTCATAAACTGGTTATAATCTCCGTGCAGCAGTTCGCCAAGCAGGAAAAACTCCTGCTTCAGCCCGTCGCAATACGCCCGCAGTCTTCGACTAAAATCCTTATCGAGACAATAGGCTACATCCAGACGGATACCATCTATGCCAAATTCCTCAATCCACTGCTTCACTGCCCAAAAGATATGCTGTATGACATCCTCATTTCGCAGATTCAGCTTGACCAGATCATAGTTGCCTTCCCAGCCCTCATACCACAGGCCATCGTTATAGTTTGAATTGCCCTCAAAACTAATGTGAAACCAGTCTTTATAAGGGGAATTTTCTCTGTTATGTATCACATCCTGAAACGCCCAGAAGCCCCTTCCCACATGGTTAAATACACCATCCAACACTACCCTGATACCTGCCGCATGCAGATTGGCGCATACCTCTTTAAAATCCTCATTCGTGCCTAGTCGGACATCTATCTTGGCATAGTCTCTGGTATTGTAGCCATGCGTATCAGATTCAAATACCGGCGAAAAGTAGACTGCATTTGCACCCAACTTCTGTATGTGAGGAATCCAGTCATTCACCTTTCGTATTCTTGACTGCAGATTCCCATCATTTTCAAATGGTGCCCCACAGAATCCCAGCGGATAGATCTGGTAAAACACACTCTCATAAGCCCACATAATGATTCCTCCGTTTCTCATTTTTCAAAGTTAATCATACCACATCTTGTGTTTTTTCACAAATTACAGTACAATACTCATGATTGGAGGACACACATATGATCAAATTAGGTTCACATGTCGGAATGAGCGGCAAGGAAATGTTCTTAGGCTCCGTTAAAGAAGCCGAAAGTTATGGTGCCAACACCTTTATGGTATACACCGGTGCACCACAGAATACACGACGTAAAGAGCTTGGTGAATTACGAATTGAAGAAGCACAGGCTTATATGAAAAAAATCGGAATAGATGAATTTGTCGTACATGCACCCTACATTATCAATCTGGCCAATGCCGTAAAACCTGAAACATTCAAGCTGGCTGTAGACTTTTTAGCTACAGAGTTAGAGCGCAGTACCGCCATGGGCTCACATACCCTGATTCTGCATCCGGGATCCCATGTGGGAGAAGGCGCTGATATCGGTATCGCAAAGATTATTGAGGGATTAAATGAGGTTTTGACAAAGGATATGACCTGTCACGTTGCCCTTGAAACCATGGCAGGAAAAGGCAGCGAGGTCGGACGTACCTTTGAAGAGCTTGCCCTTATCTATGATGGAGTAAAATATAACGACAAATTAAGAGTTTGCTTTGATACCTGCCACGTCAATGATGCCGGTTATGATATCGTCAATGATCTGGATGGTGTTTTAGATTCCTTTGACAGGATTCTCGGTAAGAAACAGATTGCAGTGTTCCACATCAATGACAGTAAAAATGAACGTGGCGCCTCCAAAGACCGCCATGCCAATCTGGATAATGGAACCATAGGATTTGAAACGCTCTGCAAGGTCGTTTACCATCCGGATTTTACAGACATTCCGAAAATTTTGGAGACTCCCTATATAGAGAGCGCTGATGATCCGGACATTAAACTGCCGCCGTATAAAGAAGAGATTGCAAGACTGCTTGCAGCCGCAGCAAAGTACTAGTCTGTCTCAGTCGCTGCAGATGTCTCAATTTCAAGATTCTGCATATCCCAAAAATCCGCCACCTCGTCTGCGATTGTTTCCAGATTGCAGACCCGGTGGTTTTTCCATTCTCTAGGAAACATTTTCTGATAAGAGGTCATCAGGAACCTGTCATCCAGCAAAGCGACGATTCCGATATCTTCTGCTGTCCTGATCACACGGCCTGCCGCCTGCAGTACCTTATTCATCCCCGGATAGCGGTAGGCATAGTCAAACCCCTGAAGTCCCTCATCATCATAGCTGTCTTTCAGCAGTTCTCTCTCATTGCATACCATCGGCAAACCCGTTCCGACTATGATCGTTCCGATTAGTCTGTCATTTTTCAGATCAATACCCTCACTGAATATCCCGCCCATCACACAGAATCCCAGCAGTGTTTTTTCTTCCTCATACTCTATTTCCATCTGTATCAGCTGTTCCAGATCACAGTCTTCATTTCCCTCAAAACGATTCAGAAACTCCTCTCGTTCTTCCTCGCGCATCCCTGTTTTCTGCACGATACACTCTACACTTTCATCCTGAAAATATTCTTCATAGGCGTGCAGTACCTGGTTTAAAAAAGCATGTGACGGAAAAAAGATAAAGTAGTTTCCTTTTTTCTCTGCTGTAATCAGCTGTATATACTTTGCGATATTGTAATACTCCATGTCGCTTCGTCTGGAATACTTACTCGTTACATCATTGCATATAAACAGCCCCCTCTTCCGCTCATCAAATACAGACTTTGCATAGACTGCATAGTCTTCATCGTTTCCGCTGAGCAAATTCCTGTAATAATCAATCGGCAGGAGGGTCGCTGAAAAGAATGCAGCACTTCTCCCCTTGTCCAGACACTGCGTGATATTGTAGGAGGGGTTGACGCACAACAGCTTGACCATAAATCGATTGGTATGCTCCACCGGATCCTCTGTATGTTCGGAATAGGCCACATAATTTTTATAGTCAGAATTAATATTCTCATACATATTGATAAAATGGCGCACCTGCAGATACAGTTCAAATACAGGTTTCCGGATGTCGCTGCGTTCCTCATCCTCCATGAATTTTTCCATCTGTGCCATCAGTCTCGTCAATATCACCAATAGCGGAGACAGACTCTCCCCTTCACCGGTTCCATATACGTCGAGCACCTTCATGGACTCACATTCCCGTTTCAGTGCCAGCATATACTTATTGGCTGACTCCAATGTCTTTTCCAGCTTTCGGCTGTATGGCTTGATATGGCGTCTCAACTCCATAAAATCCTCTTTATAGAGAATCGCACTATACATATCCATTGCCCGGTCAACAAGATTATGTGCCTCATCGATCAGGAACAGGTAGTCTCCGTCCATTCCCTCAGCAAAAAAACGTCTCAGATATACATTCGGGTCAAACACATAGTTATAATCACAAATCACTGCATCTGAAAATAAGGACATATCCAGACACAACTCGAACGGACATACCATATGCTTCTCTGCATACTCCTCTATGATTTCTCTTGTAAAGGAATCCTCCTTTGTCAGCAGATCATAAATGGCATCATTGATCCTGTCATAATGGCCGTTTGCGCGAGGACAGGCATCTGGATTACAGTCAGGCTCCTCACAGGGACATACCTTTTCCTTTGCGGTCAAAATCACTGTCTTATATCGCAGTCCACCATTTCGCAAGATGTCAAAACACTCACTTGCAACTGTACGTGTGATCGTCTTTGCAGTCAGATAAAATATCTTGTCACCGCGATCCTCTCCCACAGCCTTGACTGCAGGAAATACCGTGGACACAGTCTTTCCAACCCCTGTCGGTGCTTCGATAAATATCTTTTTCTCATGGTAAATTGTCCGGTAGACCTGTGAAACCAGTTCCTTCTGACCATCCCTGTACGGAAACGGGAACTCCAATTCCTTGATAGAATGCTTACGTATCTTCTTCCATTCAAACTCAAATCTGGCCCACTTCGCATACTCCTCCATAAGATTCATGAACCAGTTTCGAATCTCAATATATGTATATGCCTCATGAAAATACTTGATTTCTTCTGTCTCTATATTGCAGTAGGTCATTCTCACACGAATATCCGAAAGTGAGTTCTGCTCTGTATAAAAATAAGCATAACACTTTGCCTGCGCCAAATGCACCTCCGCTGGTTTCCCGATATATTCAAGATCCTGATAGACACTCTTGATCTCATCAATCGTCACTTGATCTCCATCGGTGATCACTCCATCTGCACGTCCCTCTATGACTATTTCAAAATCGTCCATATCCTGAGTAAATCGCATAAAGTACTCTGCATGATAGTCTGACCCCATCCGCCTCTGGATCATACGATGGATCCTGCTGCCCTCCAGCATAGACTGATCGCCCGGAGATTTATGTCGATTATCAATGTTTCCCGAGCGCATGATAAATTCCACAAGATTACGAACCGAAATCCTCACGCTGGGCTTCTCAAGCAAATCCATCTTCTATCCTTCCTGCAACAAATGTTATATTTAAAACAAAGCTACAACCTCAACTTCAACTTCAACTTCAACTCATTATACACGCACAAAACTCCCTGCGTCTACTACACACAGAGAGTTTTGAAGTTTTATTTTGGAGTTTATTTATATTATCCGCATACCGCATATCTGTGAATCAGGTTTTCAAAGGCATCGTTCTCACCGGCATACTGAACAGTCAGTGTCTGGTTGAAATCCAAACCCAATACGCCTAATATGCTTTTTGCATCAATGATCACTCGATTATAGAAAACATTGATGTCAAAGTCACATTTGGATGCAGTACTGACAAATTCTCTCGCTTCATCCATCGGCAGCTTGATCTTCTTTTCACACATTCTAAACACCCCTTTCAAAACAAACACCTGAACAACTTGTATGGCTTTACTCACAACTTGTATGGCATTTTGTATCACTTAATCGTTTGAGTATCACTTAATATTAAGTTTTCGATTGCTACTATTATACTCATTCCATACATAAAGTCAAACGTTTTTTCCACTTACTTCCTTACATCAATGATCTCCAAAAAGCACAAGATATTTGTTTATTATTTTCATTCTTATCAATATATTGTGCCCATTTTATACATTTTTAACAAACTGTTTTTTCCGGATCTATCATGCCATGGATTTTTTACCATGAAACTGCTCAAATTCTACCATATATTTTCGGAATTTCAGTGGAAGCATCTGTCTTTGAAGGTTTGTATTGACTCTGGATTCGATTGCAATTGTCTTGCAGAACGAAGTAAACAGCTCCTGATAATACTCCTCTCTGTCAGAGTAATCGGTGATTGCTTCTTCATCCGGCTTCTCCCCCTGCACAATCGCCCAGGTATTTTCTATCGGAACCGGGTTTTCCGGGTCTCCCGCTCCGTGAATGATGAACAGCCCCCTCCTTTCATCATAGATCATGAAGTTCTCTAATGGCAGCCTGTCCGCAAAATGTGGTGCCATCATTGCCAGAAGATTATTTTCCGGGGCAATCCTGGCAAACATAACCCCACTTTTCAGTTCATGAAACCTCAAGAACTCAATCCAGTGCAGATATTCATTTCCCACACGTCTGGTCAGCTCAAAGACTCTGGCTACATATGGGTTTGTCAAATTGGTCAATACTTCATCCCCGCTCTTCATGGACAGTCCGGTGACAATTGTCCGATAGACTGCATCTCCCTTGTCATAATCAGTGTCCCTGCCCCCATAAAGCAGATCTGGAGCCTCGGCCAGTATAGCCTTACTGAGCTCTTTATACACAGGATAACCCATTCTCTCACATACTGTCTTTGTTACCTTTTCTGCCTTATCTTGATCCGTCTTCACATAGATATACTCTGAAAAGAGTTCATAATTTCTGCAGTCATCCCGTACCTGTAATGGATTGCTCTGCTCTTTCATTGTACCATTTCCATAATCCGGCGGCAGTGTTTCCAGCTTGCAGTGACTGTGTCCGATTTCCCTTGCTGCCTTCCATGCATCGTATACTCCGGTAAAGATGCCCTCTATGGAATTCTCACATACGAATATTTTATGATTCATGGTTTTTTCATCCTTTGTCTGCGTTCCTTCTGGTTTTTGCAATCATGATTTTTCAGTCCCAGCCTCATCTTTTCATCTATATTTCTGCATTATCCAATTCCTACAATCTGATTCTGAAATCCAAAATTTACATCATCAAATAGAGAAACCTGCTTATACGTCATACCGTCTCTGCTAATCCCCTCCGGCAGTCTTTCCTTAACATCCAGCAGATTACGTGAGATATAGTCCTCATCAATCTTCGTCCGGTACATCATCCGCCCGCTGCAGGTAATGAAATAAAGTGCACGTTTTAATACGATACCCATTTTCTTCAGATCGTCAAAGGTCAGGATGGCATGTCTCCTTGCCATGACGATCCTCTCCGCCGACTTGACGCCAATGCCCGGAACTCGTAACAGCATATGCTTATCCGCTCTGTTGACCTCTACAGGAAAATACTCCAGATGCTTCAATGCCCAGTCACATTTCGGATCAAATAACGTATTAAAATTTGGTTTGTCTTCACTCAGCAGTTCATTTGCCCTGAAACCATAGAATCGAAGCAGGAAATCTGCCTGATACAGCCTGTGTTCCCGCAGCAGCGGCGGTCCCTCGAGTGTTGCTGGCAGACTCGCATCACGATTGACATTGATAAATGCCGAATAAAACACTCTCCTCAGGTCAAATTTCTGATACAGATTTTCCGCTACGGATACGATCTGATAATCATTTTCCGGTGTCGCTCCGATAACCATCTGCGTACTCTGCCCTGCCGGTACAAATTTGGGCGCATGCTTATACAAAGTCAGTTCATTTTTATTTGCAACGATTCCGGTCTGGATCTGGCGCATCGGTTTCAGGATCATCTTACGTGTTTTATTCGGAGCAATTTCCTTCAGGCCATCAGCTGTCGGCAGTTCCAGATTGATGCTCATACGGTCAACAATCAGTCCCAGCTTCTCTATGATACGTTCATCTGCACCCGGTATTGCCTTCACATGGACATATCCCTGAAAATGATACACATTGCGCAGCATAAATATTGCCTTATAGATGAGTTCCATGGTGTATGTCGGGTTTTTCAGAATGCCGGAGCTTAAGAACAGGCCCTCTATATAGTTCCTCTTATAGAAGTTCATCGTCAGCTCACAGATTTCCTCGGGGGTAAAGGAAGCTCGCGGGACATCATTGGTCACTCTGTTGATACAGTACTTGCAATTATAGATACATTCATTTGTAAACAAAATCTTCAGTAAAGAGATACAGCGTCCATCTGCTGCAAAGCTGTGGCAGATGCCACCGGCAACCGTGTTGCCCATTCCCCGGCCGTCACCCTTACGATCCACGCCACTGCTCGTGCAGGCTACATCGTACTTCGCCGCATCAGTCAAAATATTCAGCTTGTCCATCACGGACATCCCCTGTGCCAGATACTCCACTCTGATTCCCTCCATCCATCGAAAGTTTGTTCGAGAACGTTTGTTCTAATATACCATCGTATATTCCCTTTGTCAAGTGCTTTTCAAGTTCCAAAACATAGCTTTCTAAAAGCCCCCAGACATTCCTCCACACAAAAGAGGAGAACGTCGATGATGTTCTCCTCTTGCAAATCAATCCTTATATACCTGTCTCAGCCGGTCACTCCCGGCCTCTGAACCAGATTATATTTATACTAATCTTTACAGTTCCAGATTCGCTGCCTGATCGCCTGCGGGATTCTTGCCAAATTCATAGTCCTTGCCGGGCAGAACCGCATTCAGGATGATGCCGACAATTGCAGCGATTGCAAGACCTGACATGGAAACCGTGATGCTGCCGAAGGTCATATTGACACCGGAAGCCATCACTTCTTCACCTGCTGCATTGTAGATGGTTGTGAATTTGATACCGATAGACAGTACCAGGATCAGTGCTGCAATAATGACATTACGGTTTTTCGTGAAGTCAACCTGATTCTCAACCACATTTCTGACACCAACTGCAGAAATCATACCATAAAGTACCATGGATACACCACCGATGGTTGCTGTCGGCATGGAACCGATCAGAGCCTCGAACTTAGGAGAAAATGAGAACAGGATTGCAAAGTAAGCAGCAATTCTGATGACACGCGGATCATAAACCTTTGTCAAAGAAAGCACACCTGTATTCTCGCCATATGTAGTATTGGCAGGTGCTCCGAACAGTGAAGCGACCGTAGTCGCAATACCGTCTCCGCACAGTGTACGGTGAAGACCTGGATCCTCGATAAAGTTCTTGCCGACTGTAGAAGAAATTGCCGAAATATCACCGATATGCTCAACCATGGTTGCCAGAGCGATCGGCATGATGGTAACAATGGCTGTGATAATCAGAGATACATTCGGTGCCTGAAAGATTGAAAAAACAGTTTCCTCATAATGTACCGGGAATCCAATCCATGCAGCCTCACCAACAGCAGTAAAATCAACCTTGCCCATGCATGCTGCTACCACATAGGATGATACCACACCCAGAATAATAGGGATAATCTTGATCATTCCCTTGCCCCAGATGTTGCAGACGATTACAACTACAATTGCAATGATGGCAATCAGCCAGTCAGCTTTGCAGTTATTGATTGCAGAAGAAGACAATGTCAATCCGATTGCAATAATGATCGGTCCTGTTACGATCGGCGGGAAGAAACGCATAACCTTCTTAGCTCCGAATGCTTTGATAAATGCTGCCAAAATCAGATACAGAATACCCGCAAATGCTACACCAACACAGGCATAAGGAAGCAGTTCCTTCTCCCCACCCGGTGCAATTGCCCAGTAACCTGCCAGAAATGCAAAAGAAGATCCCAAAAACGCCGGCACCTTCCCTTTTGCTAATAAATGAAATAATAATGTTCCAAGTCCTGCAAACAATAACGTTGCCGATACACTCAAACCTGTAAGTGCCGGTACCAGTACGGTTGCGCCAAACATTGCGAACATGTGCTGCAGTCCGAGTAACACCATTTTCGGAACTCCAAGCTGTCTTGCATCATAGATGCCTTCGCTGCCCATCTTTTTTTCCTGATTGCTCATGATCCCCATCCTCCTGAATTTGTTATGAATGATTTCCTCGAAAAAGGCTGTTTCATGTGTTGCCACAGAAACAGCCTCTTCATTGAGTCATTTCCAGATGTAATTGTAGTGTATAATGATCAAAATATCAAGTAAAAAATACTATATTTAGTAGAAATCAGTCGATTCGTTCTTCTTTCCAGATCAGGGAGTACCAGTGTTCCAGCTCCTCCTCTGTCAGAAATCCCTTGCTGGAGCCTGTAAACCCAAGCTTATACGAAGCAAACAGCAGTGCATTCTTGATTGCACGTTTTGCATCTCCCGTCTTGAGATAGAAATGTAGGAAGCAAGAAAACAACGCCTCACCTGCACCAACCGTATTTACGATTTCATTCGTCTTGACTGTATTATAATGTACTATGAGTTCGTCTTTTTTAGAGAAAAGAATCAAACCCTTTGCGCCCTGTCCGAGGATTACAATATCATTGTCAAACTCCGCCGCCAGACTCTTCACAAAGTCATATGAAGAATTCACCAGATTATCATCACTGATATAGACAATGTCTGCTGCCCGGAGCAGATCCGCATTAAAAGGAATCTTTTCCTCACTGAAGCCTCGGAAATTGACTGCTACGGTCTTTCCCAGCTTCTTTGCCTTTTTTGCCAACGGATTACAGAACTGTGCATTGGCCAGTACAACCATGTCAGCTGCCTTCGCTTCCTTCTCAAAGATCGACATATCATACTCAAAATTTCTCAGATCCTTGATATCCTCAAATATCTGCTGCTGACGCTCATGATCATACAGCACCACTGCAGCCGGTGTTGCAGACAGTACATTCAGCACATAGCCCGTATCCAGAGCCATACTGATATCATACAGATTCAGCACTTCCTGAGAAGCATTCTTCCCCACCATGGACATAAAGGTTACTTCATTGCCAAGTGATTTTAAAGCAAGACTTTCTCCATAGGCATCACCGCCTATGTCTGTAAATATCGTATTGGGCTTGCAGGTAATCGGAGAATACTCCATCGGAATCTTGTCCACCCGCACGATTGTTTCTACCTGAACAATCCCTGCTACCACAAATCTTCCCATATTTAATCCTCCATCATCTTGCGAGCCATTGTCTCCAGTATGCTGACACAGCCATCAATACCAAATGCAGCTCTGTTCAGAAGAATATCTTTGCCTTCCTTTGTATTCCACTTACGGTCAGAATAATAAGTATAATAAGTATTTCTGATACTGTCCATTCTCTTGACGAGTTTTTTCGCCTCATCAGCTTTCATCTTGTGCTTTTCACTGATGATTTTGACGCGTTCCTCAAAAGGAGCATAAATAAACACATGAATGCAGTCCGGTGTATCTCTCAGAATATAATCCGCACATCTTCCAATGATGACACATGACTCCTTAGCCGCAATGTCCAAAATGGCTGATGACTGGATACTGAACAGCTTGTCATTCAGAGTTCCCTGCTCGATTCCTGTCGGAAGATAAGGCTCCAAAAATCTGCCTGCTACCTTCTCGTCTGCCCCTGCCAGAGTCTCCACTGCGATTCCGCTTTTTTTGGCTGCGATTGTCAGTAAATCTCTGTCATACATCGAGATGCCCAGATTCTCTGCCAACTGCCGTCCGATTTCATGCCCCTCACTGCCGAATTCTCTGCCGATTGTTATAATGATTTTTTTTGCCATACTCACCACTCCTCCCATTCTATGTAGATGTATCGGTATAAGAAGTTACCGAATCACTTACGCTTCCTCTGCTGAGTCTTCCTCATCCGGTACAAACTCCGGACGATACAGATGATCCCGTAGCATTTTCAGATATTTTCCAAACTCAGCATTCATCTCATCCAGATCAGGCTCACCCATGAACTTCTCTTTCATATATCCGCTGAGTGTCCACTGGATCATGTTGATCACCTTTTTGATATCCACCTTGTCCTGAAATTTGGTCATATCTGCCTGTTTGTATATTCCGTTATAAATCTGTTCCATTGCATCCTTTTTATCTGCAATCGCTTCCAGCGCATCCGGATGCTTCTCAAAACGGATGCTCTCCAAAAACTGCTGCATATATGGATAATTCTTCATCACGCGTGTCTTTGACTGTTCCATCTGCTTCAGCAGTTCAAAAAAATCATCCTCATTTTTCTTGACCGTCTGGGTCAACTCCAATGACATAAAGCGTACACTATAGTCATAGATAAATGAATAAAGTCCCTGCTTACTGATAAAATAATGAAACAGCAATCCCTTTGAAATGCCTGCCTGGTGTACGATTACATCAGTGCTGGCTCTTTTGTATCCATTCTCACCAAACACCTGTAAAGCGGCATTGATGATGGCATCCTGCTTTTGCTTTTTCACATCAAAGAATTTGTCATTCATAGACGAAAGTTCCTTTCATAAATCAAAAAATGACTCTATTGGTCAAGAACAATGTTAACATAAGTCTTACTGTTATGTCAAGCAAAAACTCGGAACTGAAATTCCCTAAAATCAACTGCTGAATTCACGTTTCCGAGTTTTATCTTGCGTATCTTTCTTCAAACTGTTCTCTCTTCATTGGTCTGTCAAAATAGAAGCCCTGTACCAGCCGCACATTCATATTTTCCAGTACCTTGAACTGCTCATGCGTCTCAATACCCTCTACACAGATCTTGACGCCTATGGCTGTTGCCAGCTCACCAACCATTTTGATAAAGGACTGTGAGTACTGATCCTCTGCCAGGTCTGTCACAAAGCTTTGATCCACCTTGATGACATCCAGTGGTATCTCTCTGATATGATTCAGAGAGGAATATCCGGTTCCGAAGTCGTCCAATGCAATCCGCACACCCAGCTTCTTAATATTACTCAGGATTTCCTTCATACGTGCCATATCGTTGATAGCCAGACTCTCTGTTACCTCAAGGGTCAGATTTCTTGGATTGATACCGGTCTGCTTGATTGTGCTGCTGATCGTCTCTACAATATCATTCTGCAGCAACTGTACGACTGACAGGTTGACATTGACTTTGAAATAAGGATGTCCGGTTTCATTCCACTTCTTGCATGCCTTGCATGCCTCACGCAGAACATAGTTTCCAATCGGATTGATCAATCCCAGATATTCTGCCAACGGGATAAAATCTGCCGGATTGACAAATCCCAGCTCTGATGAATTCCATCTGATCAATGCCTCAGCACCTGTACACGGTGTACCCTCCTTGCGGATATCGATAATCGGCTGATAATAGACCTCGAATTCCTTGTAATCATCTGCCGTTGCATCTCGCATGTTCTTTTCCATGTCCAGACGCTGATTGGACAATGAATCTGCGTTCTCAGCATAATAGGCTGTACGGTTCTTACCGCTTTTCTTTGCCTCGTACATGGCGATATCAGCCTTCTTGATCAGATCCTGTACTGTCTCTCCCTCATCAGGGAAAGTAACAATTCCCATACTGGTTGTACAATAGTAATCCGCGCCTTTTAAGAACCATGGCTTATTAAATACAATCCGGATTTCCTCTATGATATCAGAAAACCGTGAATAGCTTGATGCAGGTATGATGATGACAAATTCGTCTCCACCCATTCTGTAGCAGGTATTCTCGATGCCATCAATCCTCTGCAGACTGTGAGAAATTGCTTTTAATAATACATCTCCATACTGATGCCCCAGACCATCATTGATATGCTTGAAATCATCCAGATCCAGATACAGCAGCGCACCCTGCTGATCAGACTGCTTTGCCTCATCGATATAGTGCACCAGATCCCGCTCACAGCACATACGATTGTATAGACCGGTCAGGAAGTCATTATTGGCCTGCTGTTCTATCTTCTGCTGATACAGCTTTTTATCCGTAATATCAAAGATCGCACACAGAGAAACCTTCCGTCCGTCTACCCAGTGGATATAGGTGTAGTGCAGATCATACCATCTGTCTCTCGTCGGATGATGCAACTCCAGATAAGTAGCATTTGCTCTCGCACGCTTCCCTCCGTCCAGCATGTCATCTATTGTTCCATCCTTGATTTCCTTTTCAAAGGTATTGCGGAAAATGCGGTTTGCAAACAATACTTCCTTCGTTTCCATATCTCTCACATAAATACCGCTTCCGACATTGTCCAGAATCGCCTCCAGCGAAGCATAAGAGCTTGCCAGTGAATTTTTCTGGATTCTTCTCGTCAGGATACTCTGCAGGATCTTAGTCACATCCCCGAGGAATTTCACCTCATCCAGTTCCCAGTTCCTAGGCTTTCGTCCTTCTGCGAAGAGTGTATACATCACGATATTGCCGTTGATAAAGATGGGCATTGTAATCAGGGCATTAATATGGTGTTGATCCATGTTTGTCCTGTATTGTTCTGAAATTTTGCTCTTGGAAGAAATAATCGTTGTCTTTTCAGACAATACAATAAAGTCCTCATATGTCATGGAGCGGACACCGTCCAGTAAAGATACCGCACCGGTATTCTCCCACATTCCGAGAACATCAGCTGCTGTCTGTCCCGGATTCATCCTGATGACATAGGCATGACTCAGATCCACAAAGGAACCTGCCAGTGTCATGATATCATTCGAGATTTTCTCAAACCCTGCATCACTGTCCAGCATCTGGACTACCTCAGTCATCGCCTCGCTGCGACGCAGCGCATAGCTCATCTCCTGCTCAGAGGATTTGCTTCTGACCGACTCGGTCTTTGCCATCAGGGCTTTGTATTTATCATTATAAATCTTAAGAGAAGCACTGCGCAGCAGCTTCAGGCTCTCATAAAAATTCTGTTCTGTTGTGATATGGGAAAAATTTAATGCAGCCGTCTCACGCTGCTCATGGGTATGTCCATAGTCATCAAAAACAGCACAAATAAACCAGCTCAACACCGGTTCACCTTCTACTCGGACAGACATGCTTGCAATTTTAATATTGGAAAATTCGGTATCTTCTACGACTTGTTCCTCAATCGAGTTCCCGATGACACGGCTGATTACACTTGTTAAATGCTTCTCATTCAACAGCTTTAATATCCTGTCGACTTCGCCTGCCGGTCCGGACATTTCCGTAATCCTTTGACCATCAGCGTCCACACAAAACAAGAACAATTTTGCAACAGAAGCAAAAGAATTCTGTAGTTTCTGGATATCAAGTGCATTGATCAGCCCTATCGGCATCATAGACTTACGACCCTGCTCACCTACCGCAGTCATAAAAACTCCCTCTGAAAGTATTCATACTGAATTTCTTCCTGCTTATTTCCCCACTTAATTAATATACACGAAAGTAACACATTTTTCAATATGAATAAAAATATTTTATCCACGTGACTTTTCGACATTTTCCACAAAAATAATAAGAATTCGTTTGAAATCGGGAAAAAAAATCAGGACTTCAAAGAGTCCTGATGTCAATTATCATAATCAATTAAAACTTTTTCTTGTTAAATGCAATCACACCAGCTACATTGGCCAGTATCGAATAACCGATACCGATTCCGATGATCAGCGGCACGCTTCTGTTCGGATCTGCAGGATACGGAAGCAGGCTGAAGTTCTGTGATATCAGGAATCTCCTGATATTACGAAACAGTGCCCACTCAAACGGATAGGCTGCAAAGAACATGATGATTCTTGGTACTGCAACAGTAATGATGATGAAAACGATATATGCCTTTTTCTTATGTTTGGTAATAAACAGGCACATATTTCCGATGGATATCCCGGCAACCCACAATGGCAGTGCCAGCCACATCTTGTCCAGAAAGTCCTTCACCACCCACATCTGCATTGTGCCGTCACCCAGCTGAAACAGTGTCGTCGTTCCCATCAGAAACAGAAATGCAATGATCAGGAAAATCACCGCCAGAATCAGTGATGTCAGGAACTTTGACAGATAAATCTGTGTTCTGCTCATGTTCTTCGTGATCTTGTCCTTGATCCGCGGATTCGGATACGCCTTACCAAACACAATATCTGCTATGATGATGCAGCTGTAATATGGCAGTACAAAACACCATGTTGCATATTCAATCAGATTGTACGCAAATGTACCGTCATTGGTTCCATAGATCATTCTGAAGCCAACAACTGCTGTATTGGCAATCAAACATAGTGCGATGATACCAATCACATATGCAAGCGTAAAACGCCTGTGAGCGACTGTTTTCAGATCGCGGGTAATATATTGTAGCATGTTGATGTAGTTCCCTTCTTTGTATATCTGTAGTTGGCTGAGATTGGGCTTCGCCAGAGTAAAACTTCCTTCGGACAGTTTCACTCATGTCATCGATTTGCCCTGCAAATCGGTGACTTAATCTCCATCTGTTGAGTAATTTGGCGCCTCTTTGGTGATGTGGATGTCGTGCGGATGACTCTCTTTTAGTGATGCTGCGGATATCTTGACGAATTTTCCATTTTCCTTGAGCTCTTCAATGGTTCTGGTTCCACAGTATCCCATTCCGGAACGAAGTCCGCCGACCAGCTGGAAGATCGTATCCTCGACCGTTCCCTTGTATGCAACACGGCCTTCAACGCCTTCCGGTACCAGCTTCTTGGCATCTGTCTGGAAGTATCTGTCCTTGCTGCCGTTCTCCATGGCTGAAATAGAGCCCATGCCTCTGTATACCTTATATTTTCTGCCCTGATACAGCTCAAATGTTCCCGGGCTCTCGTCACATCCTGCAAATATAGAACCAAGCATGCAGACATTACCGCCGGCTGCAATTGCTTTGGTCATATCTCCTGAATATTTGATACCTCCATCTGCAATAATCGGGATATCGTAATCCTTAGCCACCTCATAAGCATTCATGATTGCAGAAATCTGTGGTACACCGATACCGGCTACGATACGGGTCGTACAGATGGAACCGGGGCCGATACCCACCTTCACGGCATCCACACCTGCTTCGATCAGAGCCTTTGCGCCCTCTCCTGTAGCCACATTACCGCCAATCAGCTGCAAAGACGGATAAGCATCCTTAATCAGTCTGACACAGTGCAGTACATTCTCGGAATGTCCGTGAGCCGAATCCAGAACCACTACATCGACCTTTGCATTGACCAGGGCCTCGACACGCTCCAGCACATTAGCCGTAATACCCACTGCTGCACCGCATAACAGTCTGCCCTGCTCGTCCTTAGCCGAATTCGGATATTTAATCTGCTTTTCAATATCCTTAATTGTGATCAGACCCTTCAGATTGAAGTCCTGATCAACAATAGGAAGCTTTTCTTTTCTTGCCTTTGCCAGGATCTGCTTTGCCTCTTCGAGTGTAATACCCTCCTGTGCCGTGATCAGCCCTTCAGATGTCATTGACTCGCTTATTTTCTTTGTAAAATCTGTTTCGAATTTAAGGTCACGATTTGTGATGATACCAACCAGTTTCTTGCCTTCCGTGATCGGAACTCCCGATATACGGAACTTTGCCATCAGATTATCGGCATCTGCAAGTGTATGTTCAGGTGATAATGAAAAAGGATCAGTGATAACACCGTTTTCAGAACGTTTTACTTTATCTACTTCTTCGGCCTGTGCCTCGGCTGTCATATTCTTATGAATAATACCGATGCCGCCCTGTCTTGCCATGGCAATTGCCATACGATGTTCTGTAACAGTATCCATTCCGGCGCTCATCATGGGAATATTCAACTTGATGTTTTTTGTCAGATACGTTGAAATATCAACCTGATTCCCGATTACCTGTGAATAAGACGGTATCAGGAGCACATCATCAAATGTAATTCCATCGCCAACTATTTGACCCATTTTTCAATTCCTCCTTTAATTTTAATGTTTTCAATTCTACCAAATCTGACACAGTGTGTCAATCGCACAAAACTCTTTTTTATTAATACTCACGCATTTTTCTCGGAAAGACAGATTTTATGCACTTCAGCATCTCTGCATTTGGCTCTATACAGTGCAGTTCAATACCCGCATTGCCGTTGTATACAAGTATATAACGCTTTGCCTCAGGCTCTCTGGATGAATAATCCTTGATTTTTGGATTCCGGTTTTTGTAGGAATCCAGCTCATGAGAGTTCTCCGGTGCCATCAGCTCCATTTTATTCAGATCCAGTGTTGCTACACGCTTTCTTTTCTGCTTATTCATGACCTTATCAATGCTGATCTCCTTATCTAAATAGAGATACTCATACTCCAGATCCAGATTGGGCATCCAGAAATAGATGAGCAGGCCAAGCCCGATGGTCGGGACAAACATAATCAGCAATCCGGACAGCGCCAGGATTGCACATGTTGCTGTAGCCGCATAGATGACAGCCTTGATCAGGACATTCAGCGGATTCGGTTTTTTCTTAATCAGGCACTCTACATATGTATCATTCATGTAACATTCCTCCTTGTGCGTCATTTCCATTCAATTCTGCAGGCAGAAATCGTTCTCCCGCTCAGCCGCACTTCATTTTAGTCTTTGAATGACATTGTACCAAATTTCAGTCTTTCCCACAACCTCTTTCTGTCTTGACTGGCAGTTATTTAACAAAGATTTCACAAAGTTTTCAGTCAGGCTCAATTGACATCAGCCCGCACAAAATGTATGATTGTTAGGTATCTGTATAGAATGACCGAAGAGGTGAATGACATGCCCGTCAATGATGACATCCGTGCTGAAAAAAGCAAGTTTAAAAATATGACTGTGAAAGAGAAGCTGCGATATATCTGGGATTATTACAAAATACCGATTATCATAGGCATTGTAGCTGTAGTCTTTATCTTTACCCTGGTCAAAGACATCATCAGTAATAACCGTGAAACCTATCTCTCCGCATGCATACTGAATTCCAACTACACCTATGAAACTGATACCACACTGGTCAATGAATATGTGAACTACTCCGGTGTTGACACAGAGGCGATGCAGTTAAATATTGATTTCTCCATGCACATAGATCTGGACGCTGCTGACCAGATGAGTCTGGCATACCAGCAAAAGGTTATGGCTCTCTTTGCTGCAAAAGAAATAGACGTCATGGTTGGTGACCAAAACATCATCGATGCCTATGCCAGTGCTGAGGCTTTTTGTAATCTGACTGAGCTGCTCCCTGCTGACCTTGCCGCTGAGCTTGAGCAAAAGGGATATACCTATTATACTGCCACATATGAAAACGGCAGTACGGTTCCTGTCGGGCTCTACATGGACAGTTGTGTCCGTCTCAAGGATGATGACACCTATCAGGATGGTGTTCACCCGATCTTCACCATCTCTGCCAATGCCCCGCATCCGGAACATGCAATTGAATTCCTGCGATTTTTAATTTCCAGGGATTGATGATACTCCAAGGTTTAGATGAAAACAAAAAAGAGACTTTGAAAGTCTCTTGAGACAACATAAGAGCCTGCACGCAGGAAAACCGTTGACCGTCACTTGACTGTGGAGCTGTGTGTGAATGCTAATGACGGATGTCATTTTGCTGTTGTCCGCCGATATACGCTATGCATATCTTTGGTGACAACGTGAATGGTACAGTCGTAATAACCATGCCAACGGTTTTCCTGTAAGCAGGCACTTAATTCATTAAGTAATTCGTAACTCGTTAAGTCCTTTATTACAATAACAAACATTTCTGCAAAATGCAAGAAAATTTTTATGTGATAATTCGCATTTTTCGACATCAAAAAAATAGACTTATTGAGCTTTATTTTATACTCTGTTTATAATCGCTTTTGTCAGATCAAAACCATGTTCAGTCCCGGTATCATATCTCCCACCGTATAGACCGCTATGCCGGTAATGATCATCAACAATGCAAACGTCTTCTGCTTTGTCAGCTTTTCCTTGAAAATCGTAACCCCAAACACTGTAATATAGAGATAACTTGTTGTCTCCAGTATTGGACCGAGGTTCAGCGGAATCCCCTTATATGCCAGCATGCTGAGAATCGTTGTTCCCAGAAAAAATGTATATGCGATCACCACCAGTGGATTCAAGTATTCCTGTATGACACTTTTATGCGGCTTCATTGCCTCCTTTTTCAGCAGTACCTGCGATATTGCTGCAATAAATACACTTGATAAATATAAAATCACATAAGGAGCCATTATCTCGCCTCCTTTTCAGACTCACCTGTCTGCATACTTCTGACGTCTGCCGTGGTATCCTCAAGCTGTGTTTCTGCTTCCTCTGCCTGCGGGCTCTCCGATTCTCCCGCCTTGGAATACAGCACGATTCCCAGTATGATGATCACACTGCCGATCACCTTATTCAGAGAGATTTGTTCACGAAATGCCACGACGCCCCATACCATACCCCATACCACCGTCACAGCCTTATTGGCAAATGCTGTTGTCAGCGGCAGTCTCTTGATAATCTGCTGCCAGGCAACCGCATAGACCGCCAGAATTGCCAGCATCAGCCCATAGTAAAATATGAACGGAAAACTCATAAATTCCTGATTGGCTGCCGTCTTACTGCAGATTCCCATCACCGAGAACATCATAAGAAGAAGATGAAGCACGATATAGAGCTTCACCTTCTGTGATTTTGTTTGTGATTTTGTAATCATTTCATTCTGTATTGTATTTTGCTTCAAATTAGTCCTCCCTAGGTCAGATTTTGATAGTTTGTCACAAATGAATCCACATCATCAAATTCTGTCACATGTTTACGCATCCATGCCTCATCATGCTCCCACCATTTGATTTTCTTCAGCTTCTCTACTGTGTCCTCATCAAAGCGATATCCAATCTTCTTAGCCGGAATTCCTACATATATTCCATATGGTTCTACATCTCTGGTAACCAATGAACATGCTCCAATAATTGCACCATCACCGATTGTAACGCCCGCCAGGATGCGCACATCACTTGCAATCCAGACATCATTTCCGATCATGACCTGATACGAATCCACCAGATATTTTTGTTCCTCAAACACAGTCTCATTTCGATACGTGTAGCCCAGTGTTTCCCTTGCAGAATAAAATGCCGCGTGCGTTGACACGAATTTCTCCTTCACCGGATGCTGTCCGATGACAATTTCCACATTTGGTGCAATACTACAGTATCGTCCAATTTTTGCTTCGGAAATATTGGAATACCGATTGATATTCGTTCCGTATCCAATATAAGAATTTGCCACATAGGCGCCCTTGTCCAGAAAATTCCTGCCTTCAAAAACAGTATTTCTGAAATAAGTATTCTGAACAAACACACTGTTCGTCTTCCTCTGAACATTGATTTTCTTCAGAGGAAACGCTGTGTGTCTGTAAATCCACGAACCCATTTGTAATAAATACCGTTTCAGCATACAGTCTCCTTACGGTGCCTGATGAACGATTCCGACCATATCGATCAGATAGTTCTTCTTGCCTATTTTAACAGTTGTATTGGTAGCCATAACGCCTGTGGTCGGATCGAAATAGTACTGATTTGCGCCGATGCTGACCAGTCCGGTCTGCATTGTTCCATCCTCACCCATAAAGTAAATGCCTGTTCCGTCCGAAACCAATCCGGTCTGCATCACTCCAAGCAACGGCTCCATATAGTACCGTTTACCATTGTAGTCCAGCCAGCCTCTGTGCATCATATAGTTTTCCATGAAAAAGGTCTTGCCATTGACTGTTTTGAATCCATTCGCTATGATCGTTCCTGAATAGTCCTTAAACTGAAAGTCCAGATCGACTCTGCCTGCCACTCCGTTTACATAGCCGTGGCTTGTCGGCTGCCAGAACGAGTATCCGGGATATGCACACGCATCTGCATACTGAGCCACCCATGTATCCTGTGTGACTGACCCAATCCGATTTGTAAACCAGTTTTTACTTGAATATACAATGGGATAATATCCTGCACTCTGTACAGTATTGCAGAATGAATTGATTAACGTTTTCAGCTGATCCGGTGTCATTCCCTTATGGTATGCATCCTCTATATCATACGCAATCGGATAGGAAATCGGATAATCCTTTGCACAGGAAATTGCAAACATACCCTCCTGTGCTGCCATTTCCGGTGTTGTTGCATAGGAATATACATAGATACCTACGGGGATACCCGCTGCGATTGCACCTGACATATTGGCACGAAAGCATGAATCCAGACCACTCTTAAAGCTGCCCGCACGGATAAACGCAAACTGGATATCACTACCTGCCACTGCATTCCAGTCAATCGCTCCCTGATGATAAGACACATCAATTCCCCGCTTCAAAGCCCCTGCAATCGGTGCTCCTGACTTATTCACGAACACTCCTCCGACTCTGTTCCAGCCCGGATCATAATAATCAGCCGTTGTCGCAAATACCCCGACCGCACTGGTCAATACCATTGATACCGTCAGTACCATGGTCATCAATGCCTTCATTCCCCTGTTTTTCATCTGTACTCCACTCCTCTGTATTCTTACATAATTTCACTTGCTGTTTATTCTAACACTTTTTTAGCAGTTCTACAATGTATAAATTGCCTCCCAGACGCAAATACTGTCGCAAAGGAGATTTCCCATGCGACAGATTTTAAGTACCCTATTCATCATTATAGCGTTAACAACATTATTTGAATTCTATTTCATATGCGGCATGTTCACCGGTCCGATCATGATGGCAGCCATTTTCCTCACAGGCTCCATCAACACAGTCTATTCTGCCTACTACCGACGGCTTAATGAAGCTGTCCTCTATTTCCTGTGCATGATCTCGCTCTGTATCGGCTACCTGAAAATGCTGCCTGTTTGAAATGCTGCCATAAAGCCTTTATTAAGCCTAATTTCTGCCCCTTCCTATATTCATAGCATAATAGAAATGTAGGAAGCCGCAAAAAGGTTCCGTCCCCTTCTTGCTCCTCATGTAAGCAGCATCGGCTCCAGAACACACTTTAGCTTCATTTTGGACAATAAACTTGGCAAATCGCCTTTCAATTCCAAATTCCCCTCTTCACTTCACCTAACTGCTTCTTTTTGGACAACAAATCTTCTCAAAAAGCATATCCCATTCCACAAACAGCTTGTTACTCACTAACTTTGGAATTCTACTCGCATTTCTTCCCTCTCTCTTGTCCAAACGTTTAACCTTTACGCCCAAACAGCACCACTTTTGGAACACCCTCTGGCTCTTCCAAGCCCTCATTATCCAAATTCCTAACCTTCGCGCTCAAACAGCAGCAGTTCTGCAACACACTCTGGCTTCCTCAAATCCTCGTTATCCAAATTCCTAACCTTCACGCTCAAACAGCATCAATTCTGCAATGCACTCTGGCTTCCTCAAATCTCCATCGTCCAGCTCCTAACCTTCACACCCAAACAGCACCCCTGCTCTACAATCACATCCATCATGATCAGTATCTGATTTTTTATACCCCAAGTGCTTCTAATAGCTCTGCATCAATTACTCCATCGACAGTGACTCCCATATCCTCCTGATATTCCTTAATTCTCTTTTTTGTTGTCTTTCCACAGGTTCCATCGGGTGTCCCACAGTCATAACCTAAGAAGTTTAATGCTTCCTGCACCTTCTTAATGTCACTTTTGCTCACCTTATTCTTAGTTGTTCCACTTGCATCTGAAGTTGCAGCTGCAGTACTTGTTGCTTTGCTTTCTGTACCTGCTGCATATGGGCATGCCCCATCTGAATGTAAATGAGCAGGGTTTCCTCCGCAATGATAATGATATGAACCCAAACCACTTTTATTTCTATTATCTTTATGCCCACCACTGGAGTCTGTTCTACCTGAATGTGCTTCTATATACAATTGAGTTATCGGTACATTACAAATAGTTTCCAATCCAAAAAGTATTGTCCATGCTGTAAGAATCATCACTACATATTTACCTGTTTTTCTCATATAGTACCTCCTATAAACGATTTTGTCTTTTGTGTGACTACACTTTTCTCCTGCAATTCTATATTTTTACAATACCACATATTGTAAAATAAATCTATTCTTATTTTATGATACAACAAAATTGTACTTTGATATATTTCATACAAATTTATTGTTCCTTATAAAGCATACAAAACCCATAAAAAAAGAACAATGTCAGTCATAATTGCCATTGTTCTCTTCTCTCTTTAATATTCAGCACATATAACTTCCAATCGTTCCAAAATCATAGCTCTTATCCAGTGCCGGATTGCAGGAGATAAAATGAATCCATACCTGAGCACTATCAAGACACGGATCCTCACAGAATAAAAATCGATCTGCCCATCGCAGCGCCTTCAGTGCCATTGGCATCTCCCGATAGAAGATCTGGCTTCTCATACAGGAATTCTCTGTCATGCCCCTCTCGTCAATCAAGACAGATCCCATCAATACCGGCTTCCCATTATGGAACTCCCATGCAAGCCTCACCTCATCTCGCATCCTCGACACCCTGTCCTCTGCATAGCAGTCTGCTATTGTCACAAATAAATCCGCTGTCGCATCCGAGTGTGTAATTGTATACTTCCTGCCCTCGACCGGTCCAGTCGGCTGCATGCAATCCCTATATTGCACAAATACCTTCTGTGGATGAAACTCCTTCATATTCAAACTCCAAAATATAGATTCTCCTATACTATATTCATAGAGCCTCAGAGTGTTCACAGTCTCAAATAGATTTACTCATCCCCATAATCATACTTCCCGGATGCTACTCTGCAGTGCCATAGGGCCTTCAAGCCCTCAATTGGTGTCTTAAAGAGATCAATATGCTTTCCTTCCGCATAAGATCTGGCTTTATAATAAATAGGAATTTCCATCGGAACATAACCCTTGCGGATGAAACGGATCACCAGCTCCCAGTCCAGACCGAAGTTGCCGCCCACAAAATTGATGCCGTACATACAGTCCCTATGAAAGATCTTATACATCGTAAACGGATCGGTCAGCTTGCATCCGCAGGCCGTATTCAAGGTCCAGGTCAACAGCTTCTGACCCAGATTCAGATAATCCGCAATCCACTTGCCCCCATCAGAAAATTTCCGCATACGCCAGTCATCCTTCTTATAACGGCTGCCCAGCATAAATAATGTCTTATAGTCACGAACCGGAGGCAACAGCTTGTCATAGTCCTCCACATCATACTCCAGATCCCCATCCTGAATCGCGATAAACTGCCCGGAGGCTTCCTTGATGCCCCGGAGCACGCCATTTCCCTTACCTGACGGCTTATCTTCCAGTACCAGCTTCACATTCGGATGATCTGCAAACGACTGCGCGATCTCACGCGTCCGATCCTTTGAATTACTCTCCACGATCACAAACTCACAATCCATCACCCATTTACGGTTGATCAGCTTGTCCAACAGCTCACCTGCTGTACTTTCTTCATTATATAACGGCACAATGATCGAAAGCAAAGGGCTGTCCTTCCTTCCCTTCTGGCAATGGATCACGTAACTGCGCTTAAATTCACGATGCTTCATCTGCACAATATGCTCAAAGCCATGTCTGATCAACAACAGGCCTTCCTTTTGAAAATCAATCCGGTTCCCGATCCGCACGATAAAGACATCTGCACCATCCGGCAGCTGATCATAGACCTCATCCAGCAAAGCTTCCTCCAAAATCACATGAATACCAATATAGCACGCCTGCAGACCCGATACCTTGTCCCCAGCATTCATGACTTTGTCACACTTCTCACCATGATAATGCAGTACATTTTTATCATTCAGGCGTTCTCTCCATATTAATGTATTTCTTGTCATATTACCCTGTCCTCCGGTACATATTTTCTCTCATTCATGCGTAAATAATGATATTGAAAAGCATCTCTCTTGATTGGTTCGCATGCATTTTGACCATTATCCACAATTATGTTATTATGACGATGCAGAATTCATCTATTGAATTCACCTGATTACTTTCTCAAAATGGAAAAATGAAAATGATAGCGAAACAAATACATCATCTCAAATAGAGTAAGGAGATTCTTCAACCATGCAGCCTATAAAAACCTACCTCAAAACAAAAGCTCTTCACTTCATCATCCTGTTACTCGGTTCCATCGTCCTTGGCTATCTCCTCATGGTCATTGCTTACGCAATCCCACAGAGCCGTCTGATTCTGGGCTGTGCAAATTCCGTCTGTACCTTTGAAAAAGAAGGAGCCTACCCGATTGTCTCCGATGGCTATATTAACACACAGCTTGATAACTATACCGATGGTGCCATGCTGAATGCTGCTCTCTGTTCTACAGGAGAATCCCCATTCATTGCCGCCATCAAAAACTGCCAGTACAAATATGATGATCAAAATCCCATGGAATCCTTCATGTCCTATATCTGGCAGAAAGAAGGGACTCACACCATTGACTACCCCAGATACTGGCATGGCTTTCTCATTGTCCTAAAGCCACTGCTCCTGTTCTTTTCCTATTCAGACATCCGCATGATCAATGGACTGATGCAGTCAATCCTGCTTGTGCTCTTACTTTGGACGCTTGCTAAGAAACAGCTGTCCCAGTACATTTTACCAGTCGTACTTACAACATTTTACCTTGTTCCGTCCGTTTTGGCAATGTCTTTGCAATATTCTTCTGTCTATTATATTGCTCTGTTGACCACTACAGTACTCCTGTTATTTGAGGACAGGCTCAGTGAAAAGCAGCTGATTCCTGAACTATTTCTGATTGCAGGCATCCTGACCAGCTACTTTGATCTGCTTACCTATCCGCTGATCACTCTTGGTTTCCCGCTTGTATTCGCCATTATCTTGCAGCAGCGCAGAAGGTGCACCGTCAAGGATACGATTCTCTCCGTCATCGGCTATTCATTTTGCTGGGGAATCGGTTATGTCGGCATGTGGAGTGGTAAATGGCTGTTATCCATCCTGTTCCTTGGCTTTTCCAGCTTTGCAGCCGTGACTGCCTCCCTGCAGGAACGTTCCCTAAACGGCGCTGTCACAGCAGGCACTTCCGTCATGGATACGCTGATCTCTAATATCGAAATGTTTAAGAAGCCAATCTATAAAATCCTGCCATTCATCATGCTTCTCTATACAGCCATCATCGGCTATCGCAACAAAAAAGAGATACATCTAATCAATTGTATCCCTTTCCTGATGATATTATGTATGCCGTTTGCCTGGTATGTAGTCACCGCCAATCATGCCGCTGTTCATACCTGGTTTACGCACAAAACACTCTGTATTGCAGTGCTTGGTTTTTATTGCATGCTGATGAGCGTTGTCCGCCCGTCAGAACAGCAGCAGTCGTTCACGCCTTGATCAGCTTCTTCAAGATCAGCTGATCTCCCTTGGAAAAGAGAAATCCAAGAAGGGTACCGCCGATAATGACTCCCAGTGACATCAGCACATCATTTGTTACTCTAAAGCCACGCGTCTTGAACAGGGTCACCATAAAACCATGATACAGAAATACCTCAAACGAAATATGCCCCCAGAACACCAGCAGCTTATTAGAAAAGATCAGTTTCATATTCAGCATAATCACAAATACAATAAAAATACCCGTATCAATCCACATCCATGCGATATTTGCAGCCGAACCATACTCATATTCCAGTGACAATATATAGAGTCCGATCGACAAAACAAACGATAAAATCAGCTTCACCAGATATCCCTTCTTCAGGAATTTCATAATTGCCTCTTCATTCTCTGCCCAGAGCTTACCCATGAAAAATACAATTGAAGTATTATACCACCATGCGCCTGTATTGATCTTTGCGCACACTGCGACATATCCCGCCAGGAAAATCATATCCAGGATCACAATCAGCAGCTTCTTCTTGCAAAACCGGTGCACCAGATAAAACTCCAGATAAAAGAAGAAAATCGAAATCATATACCATGAAAACAACACGTACGGATCCCCGGTTGTGAAGGATTTCAATACCTCCATCAGCTTAATTTTCTTGCCCAACAGCGTGTAGCCGATGATGTACACAATATTTGCAATTAAATAAGGAATCAGGATTTTCGACATTCTCTTCACTAAAAATGAAGATAAATAAGCCTCGCCTCTCAGCTGGTACTGCTTCATCAGTCCATAGCCGGAAAGGAACAGATAAATACCGACTGCCAGACTTCCCACATACAGAAAAATCCAAAACAATTTTCCATTATCCGTTCGCTGAGATAAATGGTGCAGCATGATTCCCAGGATAAATACGCCTCTCAGCACATTTCCGCGTTCCTTTGACAGCACATCCTCAGCAAATTCCCCCTTCGGAGCCAGCTTCACGCCCCAAAAAACAATGATAAAAAATCCCACAAAAAACAAATCCATTAAATTCAAACCAATCGTCTCCTCTTTCGCATGTCCTACTTTAGGATGCTCTCAGTCCCTCGAAGCGGATCAAGCAAACCTATACAAATTTCAGCATAAAACTTTTTCTTGCATTCGTCAACGAAAACGTTTAAGAGGATTCTTATTCATTGTCCACAGCACTTCTTATACTTCTTCCCCGAACCGCAGGGGCATGGATCATTCGGGTAAACCTTCCTTGTTGCTGAAATTGCAGCTCCATCTAAACCTGACGGAAATCCCAGTACCGGAATCGTCCCTGCATTGCTGTCATAATCAACCTTAATCCCCATCCGAGTCAGCTCATCCTGTGACTGTTTCAGCATCTCAGCAGCCAGTGTACTTCCCGGTACCACCACCGGATTCTTCGCAAATCGTCTCATCTCTCCTGATGTTCCCGCCATTTCTACAGGAGTATGTCCCCGGTGCACCTGCATCCTCGTGTGATTATGACATTCCATCACCAGATCCAGCAGCTTCTGTAAATCTTCTTTTCGCAAATGATCTCCGATTCTGCCAAGCATGTTCTGCAGCTCCTCATTCACATCGCAGTCGCCTGCAATCTCATTCCATAGCCCACATGTTTCATCTTCTGCATCTTCCTCCGTCAGATGCATCCGCTTCAACATAAAGTCACACAACTTCTTGTAAGAAGGCTCAGAGGCAAGATAAAACCTCTCTTCGTACTCAAGCACCTCCTGATAAGTCGGAATATAAAACTCCTTGCCATTCTGTACGCGGGAAAGGTGCTGAAAGGCGTTACCCTCTCTGAGTTCATCATAGACCAGAAAATCCCCATCAAAATGACTGCTAATCATATCCCATGGAGTCATCACAATCAAGCTCTTCAGCATTGTTTTCGTCGTCTCAAAGCCCGGACGGCTGTTATAAATCTGCAGCAGGACATCTAAGGGTGTGATTCCATAAATAGTTTCACACAAATTCAAGCATTCCAGCATCCACACCGTCTTCTGTCTTCGTACATGAAAGTCCGGTGTATTAATCCTTTTATATGCCATCTTGACATCATCTGCAATCTCCATCCCATCAGCTCTGTCATGATATACATAGTCATGCTCATTCATAAAGCAGAACTCGTCAAATTCCAGGTCATTGAGGTCATCAATATAAACCGTCTCAGTCAACGCCCTCTCGAATACACTGATTGCTGTATCAGAAAATGTAGAAAAACGTGCACTCATGACCTCTGGCTCCAGTAAAAACGATGCAATCAGCACAGCAAGATCGTACTTATTCAGTCCCGAATACCCCTGAACCCCAAGCTCCCTCGCATAGCATTGCAGTTCATCCTTCTTATACGTGTTTAAAACCTGCGCCAGTGTCATCATCTTATGTTCTCCTGTTGTATTCTATCTCGCAAATGTTTGCTTCAAATTTTAGTGTACTATTATCTGTGATACTTGTCTATTAAGAAATCATAAAGTAAAAATATAAATCATTGCAATTCGCGGCTAACATCTTCCGCTGTCTGTCACTTAACACTGACTTGTCCTCTATGCCGACAATGCTTTCTTTTCAGATTAACAGGGTATATGATTGGCTTTAACAAAGGATGTGCCAGCGGTGCGTCAACGACAGAAATCCCTCTTTCTTTCAGCATACAAACCACACGATCTTGCTCCTCCCCTGTTTCCCGACAATATAATGATATTGCCTTGTTTGTAGAGACATTCGTATTCTTAATCAAAAAGGCAACTTGTTGTATAACGGGCTCTGGTGGAAAGAACATATCTTGTCCAGGAACAGAATTAGAAAAACGTTCATTCATCTCCGGATCTTGTTCAAACTCCACCGTTAAACTCATATTTGAAAAGTCTTCCTTTTCTTCCATCACCAATCCATAACCATTCTGAAAACCTGGTCTTCCATACGGCTGCATCCCAAAAGTTCTAATTCGATTTTCCGGCATTCCAAGAAAACCATTATACCTCCTCAACCTCCCAATACCATCTTTAACCGGCACAAATCTTCCAATAATAGAATTATAAGAATGAGTTGCAAAAAAAGCAGCCACCATAATATCACTTGTAATATCGAGCATATCCGTTGGGAAATCGTAATGCTGAGCAAGGGCCCGATAATCGACTATCTGGTCATTCTTTTCCCATTCCTGCATCGTCGGATCTTCCTTGAGATACAAAATAAAATCGCAGGTTTTCACTCCTGACACAATCCTGTTGTTTCGATCTTGATAACGATATAAGTTTGGTTTACAGGTTAGAAACTGACTTTTCTCCCCTCGATAGAAAGTCCCCATATTAGGACCAAACGACAAAGCCGCTATTTTACCATCTCCCATATCAATCAAATCAAAACGTTGACTTCGTATCATCAATCCTCCATGCTCCATGCACTGCAAAACAGCATGCGATGGTTCAAAAGCTCTTATTGCTTCAAAAATATTATTATAATGAGCAAAAATAGACATACGGATTTTCCCCCTCGATCATATTCGTCAGCATATCTTCTGTGTGCTTAAAGCTAATTCTATAAAAATCTCTCATCTGTTCTACTGAAGTATAATTGCAGTTCATATTGGGCAAGGTGCTGATATCCTCTGTCCAGTACCAAAAGCGTTCCGGTACAGCAGTTTCATAAATAGTCATTTTGTAATTCCTCGCTATTTCCAAAACACTATACTCATGATACTGTGTTTCATTTATTGTAACATTATGCTCAAATACATTTCTTCTGTTATATGCTGCCTGATCATCTGTTATCTTGCTCAAGCGAACTCGATATACACAAGCAAAACGCAGAATCATCGAGGTTATTTGTGTCAAAATATACTGCATCAGTTTTAAAAAGAGCTCCTCATCTTCCTTTCTTTCTTGTATGATTTCCATCTTCTCTTTATAAAAAATAATCCTTTGCACTTTATCAATATGCTGAAAGGATAAAATCGGCGTTA
The DNA here is from genome assembly GCA_030539165.1 of bacterium. Lineage (GTDB taxonomy): Bacteria > Bacillota > Clostridia > Lachnospirales > Lachnospiraceae > JAAYYM01. The sequence continues at coordinate 11,729 of JAUNSO010000017.1, read as the reverse complement.
TCGACCCATCAGATAATGGTTCGCATAATGTAATCGGAATCCATTTTTCATCATTTAGAATATCCTGCAATCTTTTGATCCACTCTTCTGTCGGTTCTATTTTAGAAAAATCCGAAAATATTACAAACGTCTGACTCACAATACCCGGCTTGGGTTGTTTTGTCACTTTCAACCTTGTAATTATTTTTTCTGAATAAACGCTTTCTGGTAGTTTTTTCTCCCGCAATGCCTCCATAGATAGCATCATCGCAATATCCGATATATCTCCTATCTCAATTTTCCATGCCTGATAATCATCCTTATACTCGGGTGTCATCATAATGCCATTTGCAAATCCCGTATATAAACCATCTTCATCTGCTCCTACTGTAATATGATTTCCAAAAATCATTCCAACGTTCTGTTTGACTCTACTGAGAAATTCAGCCGGGTGAAGTATAATAACCGCCATATCTCCATCCAATTTGTCCTCCATCTCAGAAAATGAAAACAAATCTTGTTCTATGTCATAATAAAGCTGATTCATCATGAAAACCCTGATAGATTTATCTTCTTTGGTAAGCGCTCCATCTTCAATATTCAAATTTAAATAAAGCTCTGATAAAGAAGGCATCATGACACACCCCTTCATCAAAGCTTCTGCATTATTTTTGTCTGTGATTCTAATTGGTAAGTAAGTATTTTTCATTTGTTTGTCCATGATACAGGTTTGTAATAATCTACCATTCTGCTTTTGCCATTTCACAATTCTTGTATAGAAATTCCATCCCTCTGTGAAGTATGTATGATGATATTAATATTACCTAACATTTTATCTTGATTAACTTTTATTAATGATATCATATACTTCAGCAAATCAGAAGACTTAATATGCATTCTTGCAATTCCACTTCCAATCAATGGTATATCCATATCATGTCCCTGTCCGTGATTGTCATAATATTCCATCAGCTTAATGAGAGAATGACTATATTCTTCAATTGTGCACGAAGCGTTATTATTTGAGTCAAACTTTGTTAAGCCCAGTAAATAATATATATGATCGCCATACTTTACTTCCGCGACTGTTCCTGTCGGATATCTCACCGTCTTTCCATCTTTTTTTTCTTCGCAAGAAGTTCCCTCAATGCCTTGCTGAAGTAATGATTCATCTATCGCCATATCCAATTCCCTTATTGACATATTGCTTATCTCATTTTTGATAAACAATCCGTGTACTGATTTACTGGATATAATTTTATCATCAACTACTGTGTCAAAACACCTATTAACAGCTATAACCCTTATTTTTGATTTTCCCTTAAATAAATCCGCATACTTAATATTCAAATCTTTATTCGTTACACTTCTAAATATATTTTTTTTACTATTTCCTATCACATAAATGATAGCAAAAATATAAATCGTTATAAATAATAACAACAATATCAGTATATTTGTTGCTACTCGATTATTATAAAGTTCTATGTTAAAAAATGTTGCAACAAGACCCAATAATGATAGAGTCGAAGTCGTCGTCCTAAAATATGTTTTGATTATTATTTTTTGGTTAATTTCAAGTCGTTTAATCATAATTCTTCCTTTACAAATGGTAGATTTACAACTATAGCTCTTCTAAAATCTATAATATGATCCGAACAATTTAATATATTATCTAACATAAAAGTTTCTTTTCCATGAACCACAAAAATGATAATTTGAATATTTCTCTTTTGATATTCTTGGTATAATTTTATAGCCTCATACCTTGTCCATGCCAGTTTTCTATACTGATCTGAAAGAATAATGACAGCTTCTTTACATGTATGTATAACCTGATCAATTTGTTTTTTCAATTTTTGATTTCTATCCAATGCCTCATCACAGATCCATACACGCTTATCCTTTACATATTGTTGTTTTATTTCTTCCACCAGTTCTCCATCTGACCTCCTTGAGAAGGAGATAAATACATCATATGATTCACTCTCATCTACATTGACGGAATTATCATTCTTATCGTCAAGTAATGATATAAGTATTTCGTCTTCCACATCTGTTGTTCTCTTATAATCATCATATACCGCTATTTTTTCACCACCTGTAACACAATCATTGAAATAGGCAATTTGATCAATAGAAATACTCAAACCTGCAACATTTACTTCATGCCAATCAAACCCCTCAAAATCGCCGTCATTAATTGAAGTACAATTATCAATATTCATTCCTTTGATGTCTACATTCTTACCCGTCATCTCTAACAGATTGGCTCCCTCCACATAACACTCTGACCAATCACAATTATCTATATATGATGCAAGCATATGAGTACTTCGCATGTTAACTTTATGCATATTGCAGTCCCAAAATCCTGAACATTCTAAAAAAGCCTTTGTAAAATTACATTCACTTAAGTTGCAGTCATAGAATTCAATAGCATCAAGATTGGCCGCTTCAAAATCTGCCCTAAATAAATTACACCTTATAAAAATCATTCCAGAATTATCACTACCTCCGGGCATAGAAAAATCAGCTTTAGAGAAATCTTCATAAGCAAAATTCATATCACATATCCCATTATTATAATGTTGCTTCTGAAATAAATACAATCGCTTAATCATTAAACAAAATATCCCTTTATTGCCATTTTCAATACAACTACTTTCCGGATATTCTTTCTTTATTTGAATATACTCTGAAATCAAATCTGATAGAAACTCATCCATGGAAGCTATTTGTACCTTCTTAAGTTTTTCATTATATTCTTCTTTTGTCATTTAAAATCCTCCTAAATTGCTCAATAGTAAATATGCCCAAAATGTTCCACTGATTATATGTCGATTATGGACGCATCTCCATATATCAATTCATAGGCAAATGCCCTTTCTAAAAGCAGTTGATCATCTATATAATCATTATGTAAAGACCTCCAACATGTATACCATTCACTTCCGTACTTTATTCTGACCTTTTTTGCACATTCTTCGGTTTTGATCATTCCTGAAGAAAGCATTTGAATGTCAAATTGAACATGAGATAATCCGCCTAATTCTATTTCCAAATTTGCACAATTTATTACATCTTCTATGTCATCTCTATTGCTTACTTGTTCTTTTATTTTTTTAATTTCACACTTTCTGTACTCAATTTGATGGTATGCTTGAATTGCCCTATTATACTGGATATCCGTTAGTGCTTCTGTCTTTTCTATCATTTGAGTTTTCCTCTTTCCATCCATGTCATTGATATATCTTCATAATCTTCCCAACTCCCAACATCCCCACAGCAACCACTCCACTCAAGACCACAGTCAGACTCACGCTCTCCCAACCAATCAAATACGCGCTCGAGCACACTGCCATCTCGGCACACCACACCACCCGTGCCAGGATTCTGTATCTTCGGAACTCTACTGCGTCTAGCGGTTTATTGGCATCTTCCACCGGAGCTAACAGCCATAGGATAAGGGTCGCAATGCAGCAGCCGATTACGTTAAAGGGCAATATGTATGCAGGAGGATACCACTGCACGAACAGACAGGCTGCACATATGATCATTGCAGAAACGACCATACACCGCTCATTTGTCCTGGCATGATATCCCCCCGCATAGGTTCTCAATGGAATATAGGCAAGCATAAATGTAAGAACAATAATAAAAGCATGAAATACATATGCAATCAATATGGCTAACACCAGATTGATCACCCGAGCAATCAATAACTCATACGCATATTGATACGCCGCTCTGTCCTCATCCTTCAAATATCCTTTTCGAATCTGCCATTCTACTGTCTTAATTGAGAGTTTCTTAATCATATTGCATAGTTTCAGAACTTTCTGAATTTCTTCATTTCATCCGGCACTTGAGGCTGATGGTGAAGCCAGCCGCAAGCACTGTTCACCGTCTGAACAGCAACTGCTATTGCTACAGCATTCAGCATTACAACACCAACATTTTTCCTACAAAAATTTCTGATTCTTTCAAAGCTCATGACAAGTACCTTCCTCTCTCCTGTGAAATATAAATTGATTAGTTGTGAATAGGTATAGTCTATTATATTTAAAATCTCATTTTCAACACGATATACAAAATGACTCGATTCTTGTCACTTTTTGCACCTCCTCTGCTCAAAAGCAGGCATAATAAAATCACGGAGCCAAAAGCCCCGTGACTATATTTCGAATCAACATATATTTGCACCATCACCACTTACCGAACCTTAAATGCTATCGCCACCTCAAATATTCTGTTGTCAGCACGAATATCCATCACTCCATTATTCTTCAGGACGATTTCCTCCACATTCCGAAGCCCTATTCCATGCTTTGATTTATCAGCCTTTTTTGTCACAAACCTTCCTTCCCGTTTTACCGGCATTGCCTTGACACTGTTTGATATGACGATATTGCAAAACTGCTCTCTGGAGGACTCTATCCTCGTGTCCACGTATCCGTTTCCGTCACACTCCGCTGCCGCCTCGATTGCATTTCCCAGCAAATTGCTTAATATTGTGATCAGATCCGTTTTTGACAGAAATGACATATCCACCACCGGCTCTACCTTGGCCGTATACCTGATCTTCAGTTCCCGTGCCTGACTTTCCTTCTCACATAATATTGCATTCAGCACCGGATAATGACTGTATACCTTGGATTGAATATCCGTAACAGTACATTGAATTTCCTTCAGTACATCATTGATTTCACTATTCTTACCCTGTAATGACAGACTGCTGATCGCCCGGAAGTAATGCTGCAGATCGTGGATCAGGTGCCTATGCTCCCGGTTAACCTCCTCCAGCCTCTCATAATGCTTGCTTTCAGTCTCATTTATCTCCGCCCGCGATGCCTGATACATAAATTTGGACATTCGCTCAAACAAATAAAAGACCAACGCATTAGAAAACAGCAGCAAAAAACAGCCCAGTGACAACACAATCTTCTGAACACTCAGAACGCCCATATCAATATCAGAATACACAAACCCGATAAACAGCGTTATACTTGCCACCGGCAGTACATAGATCCATTTATACAGTCTCCGGTCTATGTAATGATCCGCCCCGTCCAGGGACTGCTTGATTAGCCGGAATACAATCAATGTAACCGTCTTTTCTATCATAATGATAAATATCCAGTTATACGGATTTTCCGCAATAGCAAGGTGCTGATCCACGCAGACAACGCTGACAATAATCTCAAAGACCAGTTCAATTCCGATCAGAATTAAATAGAACAAAAAGACATATAATACACGCTTTCTGGTTTCCCCTTTAAACAACAGACAGTTGACACCAAAGTACAGCAACGGCACAATGCAGATATTCAATAAAGTATTGTTCATACAGTTGACCGTACAAACTGACAACACAAAAATCAGCATAGCTATCACATGCTGACTCCTCTTAGCACTTCTGAATTGGAAAATACCAAGAAAGAAGCTGAAATATATGTATGCTTCAAACAGGCAGACCAATAAATTCGATACGATTTCGATGTACTCCATCACATCATCTTCCCATATAGTATTCTTTCATGTCCTGATCAAACTGCTGCTTATACTTCTTAGCAAATCGCAAAATCCTTGTTCAACAGCAGATATACTCTCTTTCTCCAGACTCTCAGCATGTTGGTAAAATTAATTAAATAACTCCTCTGAGGCTGACCAAACTCATATTTCTGCGTCAATATACAGATATCCTCCAGCGCATCTCTCACCTCAACCGGACTACCTCCATATTTAGCTGCTGAGCTTTCCGTCACATATACCCATGTTTTTCTTCGATAGTATTCAATATATACAATATCATCCACATCAAAATTCTGCAAGCTGCCTTTTCCCGCTCCGTGCAGCGTCAGACACCGTTTAGCTCTATTTTCCCGCATTGCCTTCAGCAAAGCATCTATCTTTCCGGCAATCTCCGTCTCCGCCTCATTCTTCATGATATAACGTAATACTTTCAAATCATAAAAACGCGCCTCCGGCGGCGTAATGCCCGTACAAAATGCAAGAACAAATCTATCATTAATCTTCCTAAGACGCAGCGCCGTATCATAGCCATCCAGCCCGCCCATCATCATATCCAAAATGACCAATTCAATATTGTTATGCGTCTCCATCGCCTGAATCAGCTCATTTCCCGACTGAAACAGTTCCACGGAAATCTCATAACTATCCCTGACTCTTTCTCTGATCAGCCTCTCCAAATACTGCGCATACTCCAGTTCATCATCACATACCGCAATCCTGTACATACTGCGCCTCCACAGCATATTTTTACAGAATTACAATATCACATTTTAGGACAAAAGTCTTAAGTTATTGGGTTTTACAATAAAATTGTAAAGTGAAAAGTCATCATACAAATATTAATTGTAATACTCGACAATTAAATAGTTCAACTTTCTATATTGAATACCAGTCTATCATGACTCGTTTTGTAATGGTAATCATCAAATCTGACCGAATTAAATCACCGCATCAGAAGCAAGTACCGCTCCCTTGTAAAATCATCAGCTCATTAGCAGTTTCTGATGGTTTATTATAGCCTTGATATTTCGATATCCCCAATCATGAATAGCTTTTAAAATAATATGCAAAGTATATAAAATCTGTGTTGAAATGTAGTATTAAACTTATTGATCTAATATCTCAAGATTCAGTATTGACTTTTTCAGACGTGATTCAGTGCTAAATGTGACAAGAATCGTGTCAATTTAACATAGGTGGTTGTAAATACTAACTTGATTTAATAGAATTATATAAAATGTATTTTCAGACAAATCAGACTGAAACAGTTGAGAAATGGAGCAAAAACGCGATTCGATAAAGAAAAATTATTCACGGAATCAGTTAAGAAGTATGGGATGAATTTATATTTAGGCGCTTGTTTTTCTGTATACTCATACAATGAAGAGGGAGTTGGTATAGACGAATATACGAATAGCTATATCGAGAGTGTATTATATCAGTTAGAGGTAATACTTACATCCGGTAATTATATTTTTAGGGGAACATTAAATGAATTGAATAATCTACAAAAAGAACTTGAGGAACTAAAACAGCAAATTAATTATCTAGTTGAAACTGCTTCAATAAGCATTTCTTGAAATATCATTGATTAAGTGTATTTTTTATCGAACTAATATTTTTAAATATACATTATATAACGTAAGAGAATGGGGGATATTTATGGCCAAATATAAAAGTAATAGAGGAGAGCGAGATATGACCAACGCTCATGAACAGAACAATCTGTATGAGATTGTGAAGCTTTATGGCGCGTACCTTTTATATATTAGGACAGGATGCAGAGATTCCTTTGACGTTTTTTTTGAGGTTCGCAATCAATATATGAGCAAAAGCTTTATTAATTGTGCAAACGCTGACGCAAAAGCTCACCTTAGCTATATTCGCGGAATAAGTGGAAATAAGATGAGAAAACTGCTTATTACGAATAAAAACAAACCTATTGTGTCTTATGATTGGATATATCTGTATTTCGAATATATACTTAATGAATGTAACAAAATAGATGCATTAGAGAAGAACGTCAAAAAAATAATGAGTGTTAATTGCTACGAGTGTTTGCATGTAATGAATTTAAACATATCGAAAGCACTCTGTTCAAAGCATTTATTAGGATTTCAATATATGTTTCTACATCATCGCAGTACCGGTAGTCTTAGAAGTGCAAATAATATTAAAAACATTTTAATGAATATCGAAAATTCAAGCAATATACTTGAAATCATTCAAATATGTAAATCCAATAATATCGTTTATTAATTAAGGTTTATATAGATAGAAAGGATTAGGTATGCAATCATATAAATTAAGAAAGAACTCAGAAACATCCTTATTTCCTATTGAAGAAGAGATCAGGAGACTACGTAAAGATGCAGAAACTAGTGTTGTATCACTAATTTATAAAATAATAGCTGTAATATTTAGTGGGATTGGAACAAGTTTAGTGTGTCAAAACGAATTCCTTTCATCCTTAATTAAATCTTTTCTTCTTTATTTTAGTATTAATATTTCAGATATAGCTTTATACCTATTGGAAATAATTATTGCACTTTTCATTTTTGCATTATTATCATTTATTCTTATAAAATTATTAAATTGGAGCAGAAGGAATGCTGATAATAAGAAGAATAACATAATCCGAGAAGGTACAGCCGAATATTTTCATAAAGTAATTTTAAATAATATTATCACGGGAGTAAGTTTTATAAAAAAAGCAAAAGGAAATTTTGATGAGATGAATTCTAAAGTTAAAAAGGAAGCAGAAGACCACACATCCGTAAATGAAATGGATTTTTTTGATAAGGAGATTTATGCGTTGAGACTGGAATGCTGTCTATATATAGCACAAGCCATTTTTTATCTCACATTGGCTAAAGATGAGATGATTGAAAAGAAAATTGTTGAGTTGGGAGATAGATCAAATTATATTGATTTTCTAAATTGCGTAGGTTTTCTTTCATTAATGGAAACATTACTTATGTACCAAAAGACGCTAGATGATTTAGATTTAATTATTGAATCTTTGCTTAATTTAAAGTGCTGTATTTGGAATAAACATCCACAGGAAAAGACCTTGTTAAAGGCATGTACTAATGATACTAATTTATTAAAAAAGTATATTGCGCTAAATATATCAAAATTAAATGATACATTTAATAAAAGAGTGTGAAGAAAAGTCTGTAAATACGAGTATTTACGCCTCTATATTCTCACCCTGTTATTCAATGCCTACCTTCAAAATTCATTTTAGCAATCTCCAAATAAGTCCATTTACTTATCATCTTCCTCCCATTTTTCTAAAAGAATAATTGCTTTTCCATCTTGTAAATTACCCCGCTGATTTAATAAATAATCCTTATGATCCTTTATCCAATCTGTGATTTTTCTTGCTTCTGTCTGCTTTTCAGTTTTCTCTTTATTTTCTTTTATTTCTAAGCATGTCCATATAGAATCCCCCAGAATAATTCACATGAACATGTGGATTGTTCTCATGGCATTTTGCTTTCATTCTAATCGAATATTCGACACCATCTCTTTAGATAAACCACTTGAAAGGCAGTCTTGAATGAGCTGAGTCCAATTGGCTCTTCTCATTTTATGAGTAATCTTGTCCATTAGATAATCCTCCTTAACGATATGGAATGATTATCTCATGGATGTAACTAATTAACACGGTACTGACTGCAAATGTCAAGCAAAATTTAACATCGTATGGTAAGCACTTTGAAGTATTCTGTCAAGTAAGGCTGTTGTGAGAACCGGATCGCCCATCATTTCTGCCCAGTCCATGCTCTCCTTGTTCGTTGTAAAGATAATGGATGAGGACTCATAAGTATCACTGATGAAGGTAAAGAACCGGTTTGCCTGACTCCTTGTGATAGGTGTATAACCGATTTCATCAATGATGATGAGCTGTGCCTTCTTCAGATTCTTTAAGCGGAAACCTGCAGACCGTTCCGTTTCTGCAGTATCAAGGATCCTTACCAGATTCACCATCTTCTCAAAGCAGACGGTATATCCGCTATTGATGGCATGAAGTCCAAGTCCGACTGCAACATGTGTCTTCCCCAGTCCCGGTGGACCGGCAAACACAAGATTTCCGCCGTTATCCAGCCATGTCAGTTCCTTCAGCTTATCAAGCTGTGCCTGTGTGATTCCTGAATCAAGCTCGTCAGGGCTGAATTCTTCCAGAGGCTTTAAGCAGGGCGGAAAGTGGGCTGCGGAATAGTTCCTTTTCCGGCGGCGTTCATTCCTTCCGATGACTTCAGTCTCAAGGATAGAAAGGAGGAATTCTTTATGGGAAGCATTCTCCAGATCTGCTGTCTCCAACAGATCCGGAAGTATTTTAGCCGCATGCTTAAGCGTAAAGGTCTGCAACAGTGATACAAGACGTTCAGTGGGAATACGGGCTGTACCTGTATTTCTCATAATCTCACGGTTCATAAGGCAGCCTCCTCACCGGAACATACAAGGCGTTCCTGAAAGGCCCTTGTGTAGATATCAAGTCCTTTGTATTCGACGGAGTCCGACTTCATGACAACCTTGAAACCTTCAGTCTCACTAAGACTTCTTCCTGCTTTTGTATAAGAATAGACAACCTTGAACTGTGAAAACTGATACCTGTAATTCTCGCAGCAGATTTTTAGCACCTGTGCAACAAGCTCACGTTCCGGCTTTTCAGCATTCAAAAACTGTTCAATGGCTCCAAGCTGTTTGCTGATATGCCTTGGGTTCTCTTTCTTAACGCCATTGATGAAATGCTGGAAATCGTAGCAGTTCCATTTATCGCGAAGGCGCTCCATGATCTCAATCCAGTCTCCGCCTTCCTGTCTCCGATGTTCGGGGAGCTGGTTATAGCTTCCCCTGCGTTCACTGATCAGATGGGAACAGATGTAGTTCAGATCTTCGTCATAGATATGGATCCTTCCGGAAACGATCTTATATTTTAACCTGCTGTATGCATACTGTCTCGGTACGGAATAACGACAGGAATGATACAGGACATAGGAAGTACCGGTAAGCTCTGTTGTATTAAAACTGTTGGGTGATGTTTCATATACGGATGGAAGCATAGGACTGAGCGCTTCTTTTTCCACATCACGGTACATAACAAGCGGTATCCTGAGTGTTGCACGGTGAAGACGTTTGTTCTTACGTCCGAGCCAGCCCGGCAGGGAACGCCATACATCATCAATACAGGTAATGTTCCTTGCACTGAAGAAGTTCTTCTTTACAAAGCCGACTGCATTCTCAATCGGTCCTTTGCTTTCCGGATCTGCTTTGTTACAAACCCAGAGCCTCAGATCCTGTTCCGTACAGAAGTCTTCGAAGACTCTCGTCTTGATGACTTCACCATAGGTCTCACTTGTTACGAACACAGCATCCTGATCGATTACCAGTACGGAGGGTCTGCCACCTATACGGCAGAAACATCTGTAGATCGCCTGACAGGCTTCAATGGCATTGTATTTATGATCCTGCGCATATACACATAAGAGTCTGCTGTACCTCAGCAGGAGGCAGATGAAGAAGACAGAAGCTTTCTTAGTGAGTGCATACTCACCAAAGTCTATCAGCATCTGTTCACCGGGCGGCGTATCAAACACATGATCATACACGCGGCGGTGTTCTTCATCAAGATTGACCTGACCGGATTCTTCAAGATAATGGATGTAATTACGTAAGGTCTGCTCATTCCCGGGAAGCTCTTCATAGGAGCCATTCTCTATGAACTTCTCCTCAAGCAGGTCATAAACGGAAGACATACAGAATTCATTTCTGCTGTTGGCTTCCAGTATTGTAATAATTGCTTCCCTGAAGGGCGATACATCAAAAGCCTTATCCTTGGAAAGCTTTTCTCCTGGATCATCCGGGATGACATCCATGTCGTAGTACTTTGCAATGGTTTGTCTGGTTGGGGGGCTTGACACCCTGCTCTTCATAGTAATGGTAGATTTCAGTTTTGGTATAGCCTCTGAGTTTTAGATCCTGTATTTCCTGCATTTGTGGTTTGTCCAGCATTGGTGGTTCTCCCTTCGTATACTTAATGAAAAAAGTATACTCCGGAATCCAAATGCTGACATCTCCTTTCGATTTACTCACCACATGCAGATGTTAAAAAGTGTTTACCGTATGATGTAAAAAAGTGCTTACCAGGTAGTGTTAAAAACTCATTACCGGGCAATGTTAAAAAGAGCTTACCGTGAAGTGTAAAA
>JAUNSO010000001.1:143606-208989 GCA_030539165.1 bacterium | reverse complement strand
AGGAGTAAATTCCCCCGCATAAGCGGGCGGTGGAATTTACTTTTGAAATTTTTATCAACTGTAAATTGATAAAATGGGTCTTGTTTTTTGCATATACATATGATAAAATTACATTCGTCGCAAAAAGCGGCGCAGATCGGTATTAGCGGATGTGGCGGAATGGCAGACGCATCAGACTCAAAATCTGACGTAGGTGACTATGTGCGGGTTCAAGTCCCGCCATCCGCAGGTAAAAACAAAAAAAGCTCAAGAAAACACTTAATGGCGAGGATTATGTCATTAAGTGTTTTCTTTTGTTAAGATTTTGCTCAAATGATTGTAAAAAAGAAAAACAATTCGAATTTATTTCAATATTTGATTGAAAAATGTTAGAAATTAGAATATAATTATATTTGTATAATTGTATATACATACAAATTTGAGGAGTGTTTATATGAGAAAAATTCTTGTAGTAGACGATAATGATATTAATCGGGAGATACTGTGTCAGATTCTCAATGATGAATATGAGATTTTTGAAGCTGCTGACGGACAGGAAGCACTTGATATTATGAACAAGCAGCATGAAAATATTTCTGCTGTGCTGCTGGATCTCGTCATGCCGGTCATGAATGGCTATAAGGTATTGGAACATATGCATGCGGATGCGTTTCTGTCAAAGATTCCTGTGATCGTAGCAACCGGAGATGATGCAGAGGATGCAGAAATGCAGGCATTGACACTCGGAGCACATGACTTTATTGTCAAACCGTATAAACCCGCAATCATCAAGCAGCGTCTCAGAAATACGATTAATTTCCGTGAAACAGCTGCTTTTGTCAATGCAGTGGAACGGGATGAGCTGACCGGTCTCTACAGCAAGGAGTTCTTTTACAGAAAGGCTGAATCCATTATCCGTGATCATGAGGATCAGGATTATGACATCGTATGCGGTGATATAGAGCGTTTTAAACTCGTAAATGAATTATTTGGCGTCAAAATGGGAAACCAGCTGCTGCAAAACGTAGCACAGGCACTGAAGACCCAGATGGGCGAACATGGAATCTGCGGAAGGATCGGGTCAGACCTGTTTGCATGTCTGATTAAGAGACGCAGCGAGTATTCCAGCGATACCTTTTCTTTTATCACAGACTCGATCGACAAATTACCGATTACAATCACGATCAATGTCAGCTATGGTATCTATCAGATTGATGACAAGACCCTGCCTGTCAGCATTATGTGTGACAGAGCTCTGATGGCGTGCAATTCAGTGAAGGGTATCTATGATATTAACTATGCATTTTATGATAATAAGTTTATGGAGAACCTCAGAGCAGAGCAGGTGATCATAGACAACATGAAATCAGCACTGACTGACCGACAGTTCCTTGTATATTATCAGCCAAAGTATGACCTGTCGATTGAAAAGCCTGCCGGAGCAGAAGCACTGGTCAGATGGATTCATCCGGAGCTGGGATTTATGCCACCGAATGATTTCATTCCCCTGTTTGAACGAAATGGCTTTATTACAGATCTGGACATTTATGTATGGGATACGGCATGCCGAGATATGAGCGACTGGATCAAAGCAGGACACCAGCCGATCCCTATATCTGTCAATGTGTCACGTGCAGATATTTACAATCCGAATCTGACAGTGATACTCCTTGATCTGATCAAGAAATACAACCTGAAGCCGGAGTATCTGCACCTTGAGATTACAGAGACTGCCTATACAGAAAGCTCAGCACAGCTGATTAATATAGTCAATCAGTTGAAAGCTTTGGGCTTTATTATAGAAATGGATGATTTTGGATCCGGCTATTCCTCTCTGAATATGCTGGCGGAAATCTCAATTGATATTCTCAAACTGGACAGAGGGTTTATCCAGAATGAGATGACAAATGAAAAGTCAAAAGGAATACTGAACTTTGTTGTCGGTCTGGCAAAGTGGCTGAAGCTTCCGATTGTCGCAGAGGGTGTAGAGACAAAAGAACAGCTGCAGACTCTGAAGACTCTGGGCTGCGAGTATGTACAGGGGTATTATTATGCAAAGCCGATGCCGAAGGCAGAATTTGAAAAACATGTGTGGGGAGAATAGCAGTTTTTATGAAAAAGAATCATAAACAGGCAGTAAAATGGCTCAAGGTGTTAATCATGACATGTGTTTTCACGTGTATGGTTATGACCCAGAAGACATGGGCAGATGAAAATGTCAGTATCGTATTGAAATATGGGGACGCAAACTATTCGACTACCGTATACGGACCGGAAATCTCAAACATTAATTCCGGAGTTTCTGTATCCACATCAACCTGGATCAAGGAAATATGCAATCATGTGTATTCCTCCTCCTTTAATACCATTCAGATCAACGATGGAGTGGTACAGCAGGATGTTTTCAGTATGATCAAAAGCGGCAGCAAATCGGTATCCCTTGATCTGAAAAACTATATCAAGGGAAGCGAAAAGCCTGTTATAAATAACGCTACAGTCACACCTGTCGTAAACGAGACAGCAGATCCTGCCTCAGCAGGTTCTAATGTGGGTATGAACGCAGCCATTGCAGCCAATCTGAATAAGATTGGAATCGATACAAAAATATCTGAGTGTACCACGAAGTATGTAGTGGGACAGGATCGGTCAAAGAATATCATAGTAGCGGCAAGCAGGCTGAATGGCTTGATTTTACAGCCGGGTACCGGAATCTCAGTGGACACAGTCATTCTTCCTCGAACGACAGCAAATGGTTACGGCATGGGAAATGCGATCATGGGTGATGACTTTATCAAGGTAGTAGGGGGAGGCATCTGTCAGCTGTCATCCACATTGAATACAGCCGTACTGAGAGCGGGCATCATACCGACAGAACGTCACAATCATTCACAGAATGTCAGCTATCTGGCAAGCGGACTGGATGCCACCATTTCTTCCGGGAAAATGGATTATCAATTTGTCAATACACTGATGTATCCTATTTACATTGAAGCAACAACTGACAATGGCATTTTGAAGGTCGCTCTTTACTCAAGCACCAAAGCATTAAATGGCGTAACGTATCAGGCAGAGGTGGCCGGCAGCAAGAAAAAGAATACAACCTATATCGTGGGATATCTGAACGGAATAGAAACAGGACGTATCAAGGCATATTCGAGCAGCTATAAATAGAGGGGATCAATGGGGGATTCAATATGAAAAAGGAATTGCAGGATGCTTTACTGGAATGTGAAACAGATATTCAGGGATCAATCCAAAGGTTTTACGGAAATGAGGATATTTATATTTCTTATCTGAAAACCTTTCCGGATGAACCAACTATGAAGCTGTTGAGGCAGTCTATCGAGGACCATCAGTGGGAGGAAGCATTTGTAACAGCGCATGCACTCAAGGGACTCGCGGGCAATCTGGGCTTTATTCCATTGTATCATGCTCTGGGGGAACTGGTCGTAATGCTTCGAGCCGGAAAATACGGGGCAGTTGATCAGTTATATGAGCAGACAGAAATTTGCTATGATGAGATTGTAAAGGCAATTCGCAACCGTTTGAATTAATCAGATGATGAGGGTGAAAGGAGACATATTATATGTCAGAGGATACGACAGTAAAGGAAGCAAAAGAGATTAAGAATAAAGAAAACCGTGACAATAAAGAGCCGTATATTGTCGGAATAGGGGCATCTGCAGGCGGACTGGAGGCTTTGCAGAAGCTGCTGACAGCACTTCCTGCCAATACAGGGTTTCCCTATATTGTCATCCAGCACCTTTCGCCTGACTATAAGAGCCTGATGGGAGAGATTCTGTCAAAATATACGGAAATGCCGGTTCTTCAGGTAGAGGATGGCATGGAAATCAAGCCTGACTATGTCTACGTGATCCAGCCCGGAAAAAATATGCGTGTTTCTAACGGGAAGTTAATGCTAAGTTCCCAGAAGGAGAAGGAGCTGAATCTGCCAATTGACATGTTCTTTCGCTCACTGGCAGAGGAGGCAGGTGCACATGCGATAGCCATCGTATTATCAGGAACAGGATCTGACGGAACCAATGGTATCAAGACAATCAAAGAGAACGATGGAATGATCATCGTACAGGAGCCGGATAATGCAAAGTTTGACGGTATGCCGAGAAGTGCCCTGAGAACAGGACTGGTAGACGCCCAGCTGACACCGGAGGAGATCGCACTGGAACTGCAGCATATATCCAATACCACCCACAGTGGAACACAGCCTCTCAAGACAGAACGGCAGATAGATGAGGAGCTGATGAAACGGATCTATGCAATCCTGAAGAAGATCAGCAATGTTAATTTCACACACTATAAACAGAACACAATCCTGCGCAGGATTGAAAGACGTATGATGCTGACGCACAAAGAGACACTGCAGGATTATGTGGACTTTTTATATGAATCATCAGATGAAGTAAAGACACTCTCAAAAGAAATATTGATCGGTGTGACAAATTTCTTTCGTGATCCGGAGTTTTTCCAAAGCCTGAAGGAGAAGGCAATCCAGAATATTCTGATTCACAGTACGGCAGAGGAACCCATTCGTGCATGGGTTGCAGGATGCTCTACCGGTGAAGAGGCATATTCCATTGCGATATTATTTTGCGAAGTGATGGAGACATTAAAGATCAAGCGAACCATCAAGATATTTGCAACAGATCTGGATGTAGAGGCTGTGACATTTGCCGGTAAGGGAACCTATAGTGAGAATATTATAGATTCTGTTTCAACCGCACGGCTGAGTCATTACTTTACCAGACAGAACAATACATACGCTGTTAATCGTGATATACGGAAAATGATCGTATTTTCACCGCACAATGTATTCCAGGATCCGCCTTTTGGCAAACTGGATCTGATTTCATGCCGTAATATGCTGATTTATTTCCAGCCGGTACTGCAGAATGATCTGTTTGCGATTTTTCATAATTCTCTGAGAGACGGAGGCTATCTGTTCCTTGGTAAATCAGAGGCAATTGGTGCTTATACGGAAGCCTATCCTGTAGTGGATGCGGCGGCAAAGATATTTTCACACCGGGCTGATATCAAGATTGCAGGTGCCAAAGCAATCCCGTTCCTGCAAAACGGATTGATGGATGAGGACTTTCTGGAAGATCCAGATTCACATAGAGACCGGAAGGTTAATATGGGTGAGATCGACATGACAGAACGCGATTCCATCGACACGACATTATTAGAGCGTTTTATGCCGGCGTGTCTGATCGTGAATGATAAAAATGAACTGGTACATACTTATGGAGAAAACAGCAATTATGTACATTTTTCCATCGGTAAGGTCAGCAACGGTCTTTATGATGTCCTGACGGAGGCTTTGAAGATACCCGTCTCCACCTTGCTGAAGGAAGCTCGTGAAAAACAGCAGATGGTACAGTATAAGGACATCTGCTTTAATGGAGAACGCGAAGAGGCGATCATTAATCTGACCGCTACGCCGATTGGTAAAAAAGAGCTGACACGTGAGAATTATTACGGTCTGATCTTTACAGATACAAAACAACGTGGGGAACTGGCAGAAGCGATTCCCTATGAGATTGACAGAGTGGCATCCCAGCGTATCACAGATCTGGAACAGGATCTGTCAGGGGTACAGGACAAACTGAACAGAAGTGTGACGGAGCAGGAATGTGTCAATGAGGAGCTGCAGGCGGCCAATGAGGAGCTGCTGACTGCCAATGACGAGCTGCAGAGTTCCAATGAAGAGTTGCAGTCTGTGAATGAGGAGTTGTACACGGTAAATACAGAGTATCAGCTGAAGCTGACTGAGCTGGCAGATATGAATGATGATATTGCCAACTTCCTGTCATCAACGCTGATCGGTATGATCTTTGTAGACAACAAGCTCAGTATTCGACGCTACACAGATTATGTGGCATCAGAATTCAGTGTCATGGATCACGATATCGGAAGATCGTTAAAGTTTATATCCTATCACTTCCCGACAGTAGATATTATCGAAATCTGTGATAATGTATTGAAGACGCTTGTTCCTGATGAACGTGAGGTTATGACTGGAAAGAAGAAAATATTCTTCATGCGTGTGGCACCCTACAGGACAACAGAGAATAAAATACTGGGATGTGTCATTACCTTAGTAGATGTCACGACTCAGAAACAGGGTCAGGCAAAACTGGAAAATGCAGAGCAGAAGCTGAATATCGCCCAGCAGGCAAGCGATGCCAAGAGCGATTATCTGTCTAAGATTGCACATGAAATCAGAACACCGATGTTAGAGCTGAAGGGTGTTGCAGAAAAGGCTCGTGCTCAGGTCGAAGACAGGGAGGCACTCGGAAGCAGTCTGAGCAAGATGTCTGATACGATTCAATATATGAATTCCATCGTAGCAGATATACTGGCAATGACCAAAGCAGATCAGTTTGATGCAGAGACGCCTGTTGAGCCATTTTCTATGCCGGATGTGATCGATAAGGTGGTTTCCATTATCAATCCTGAAATTGAAAAAGCAGGGCTGCATTTTAATTTATCTGTGCCGGATCGGTTTGATTCCTTTTATGTAGGCAGTAAATCAAGACTGCAGCAGATATTGCTGAATTTCCTTTCCAATGCTGTAAAATATACACCGAGAGGCGGACAGATCGGATTGAAGGTGGCAGAGGAAGCAACAGTGAATCACAAGACATCCATCTGCTTTGTAATATCTGATACGGGAATCGGAATCAGTGAGAGCTTTATTCCGAATCTGTTTAAACCGTTTGCCAGAGAAAAAAGGAATGATGCCAATGAATCTAGCAGCATGGGACTGGGACTTTCTATTGCATACAACTTGATCAATTTGATGAACGGTGATGTCAAGGTCGAGAGCAAGGTCGGAAAAGGCTCCACATTTACGATCCATGTACTGCTGGAACAGTATACAGATCAGGACGGGAATCCTGTCAAGATGAATACAATAGAGGAACTGCAGGATTATCAGCTGTCAGGGTGTCATGCATTGATCGTGGATGACAACGAAATGAATCGAAAGATTCTTGGTTCTCTGCTTGCATATGAAGGAATGACCTATGTAGAGGCAGAAGGCGGAGCAGAGGCAGTAGCAACCTATATGGAGGCACCGGAAAAAGCTTTTGATTGTATTCTGATGGATATCAGAATGCCGCAGGTAGATGGTATCATGGCAACAGAACAAATTCGTGAATCTGGAAGAGTCGATGCACATACAATACCGATTCTTGGTGTATCCGCAAATGGCTTCCCGGAGGACATCGAAAAGGCCAAGAATGTCGGAATGGACTGCTATCTGACAAAGCCGATTGATAATGATAAACTCTTCATGACCATCAGCGAGCTGATTCAGAGAAAATAAGCCGCTTGCAAAAATCATAGGTCTCATGTAGAATAATGAATGGTTTATAAGTAAGTCAGATGATCGCGCCCCTTAGTACCGAAAGGTCCGGGGTGAGGAAAGTCCGGGCTTCACAGGGCAGGATGCCGGATAACGTCCGGTGGAGGTGACTCCAAGGATAGTGCAACAGAAATATACCGCCAGCCGCATAGCTTGCTGTGCGAGGTAAGGGTGGAAGGGCAGTGTAAGAGACTACCGCCTGTGCGGTAACGTACAGGGCATATGTAAACCCCATTCGAAGCAAGACCGAATAGAAAGCGATACGGCGGCCCGTCGTGCTTTCAGGTGGGTCGCTTGAGACTGTTGGCAACAGCAGTACGAGATAGATGATCATCACCGGCTGTCCTTGTGACAGCGGCACATAACCCGGCTTACAGACTTGCTTATAATTCCATTTAGGAGTGAAAGCATGCAGGCATACAAACATTTTATGACAATCACGAAACACCGGTATCTGGTCAGAAAGGGATGCTTTCAGGTTGGTCTGTACTGGCGGGGGCTGGTACATGATCTGAGTAAATATTCACCGGCAGAGTTCTGGACAGGAGCCAAGTATTATCAGGGCTATCGTTCACCCAATAATGCAGAGAGGGAAGAACTGGGCTATTCAGGTGCCTGGCTGCATCATAAAGGGCGCAATAAACATCATTTTGAATATTGGATGGATTACAGTGCGACAGAATTAAAGGGTTTTGTACCTGCTAAGATGCCGACGAAATACATCATAGAGATGTTCATGGACAGAGTGGCGGCATGTAAGAATTATAATGGCAAAAAGTATACAGATGCGGATCCGCTTAACTATTATATGAAGGGGAAAGAGCATATCATTATGGAAAAGGAGTCTAAGGCATTGCTTGAAAAACTCCTGACGATGCTGAGAGACAAGGGCGAAAAAGAAACATATCGCTATATCAGAGTCAAGATACTGGGAAAGAAAAGATAAACAAATGATATTATGGACAGATCATGATGACCGTGTGGTTCAGTAGCTCCACACGGTCATCATAATTCCATCAGCGATTGCCATAGCTGTTTCCTGAAAATTGGAGTCTAACAGCCAGTTATCATTTACAGTATTGATGAATCCGACTTCAACGAGAACGGCAGGCATATCTGTGTCACGCAGTACGACAAGATTGGGTCGTTCATTGACACCGAGATTTTGAAAACCGACACGTTCGAGCTGTTCATTGATATTGACTGCCATTTCGTAGGCTGCGCCATATGCTGAGTACAGCAGTGTTTCTACGCCGGAGTAGGTATTGGGATAGGGCGAAGAATTCCTGTGAATGGATACAAAATAGTCTCCGCCGGACGCATTGGCCTCTGCAGCCTTTTCATATGGGTTTTCATATTTATCTACCGTTCGTGTATAGAAGACTTCAAGTCCGTTTTCAGCCAGTATTTCGCCGATGGCCAGAACCAGCGCAAGAGTATCATCTTTTTCCTGCCTTCCGTCATAGACGGCACCAGGATCAGAACCGCCATGACCGGCATCAAGGATTATTTTAGCCATAATGAATTACCTGATTAGGGTTTGATTCAATATATGCCGGCAAAACAACAGCGGTTACAATTTGTTATATGGACAATCCTTCCTATGGATATTATAATAGATATTGTTTGTCTGTAAATGATGGTAGATGAAATGGGAGATGAATATGAGAAAAGTCAGGTTACTGATGACTGTCCTGCTTTTATGTATTGTAGCTGCAGGCTGTCAGAAACAAAATACCATACAGGATGATCCGGATAAGATCAATGTGACAGCGACAATCTTTCCGCAATATGATTTTACCCGTGAGATAGCAGGAGATCAAGTAGATCTCAGGCTGCTGCTGCCACCAGGCGGAGAGAGCCATTCATACGAACCGACCCCGCAGGATATTATCGCGATACAGAACAGTGATGTATTTATTTATGTAGGTGGCGAATCGGATGCATGGATAGATGATATCCTGGCTTCTATGGACACAAGCCATATGCAGCTGATTTCCCTGATGGACTGCGTGGATGCTGTGGAAGAAGAGGTCGTTGAGGGAATGCAGTCTGAGGAACATCATGAGGATGAAGCGCATGCAGAAGAGACGGAGTATGATGAGCATGTGTGGACATCACCGGTCAATGCCATCCTGATCACAGAGAAGATCACAGAGGCACTTCAGGCAGCGGATACAAAGAATGCGGAGTTTTATCAAAAAAACTGTGATTCCTATATTGCGAAGCTGGATACACTGGATCAGGAATTTCGTGATCTGGTCAGTGGAGCCGCTCATAAAGTTCTGGTTTTCGGAGACCGGTTTCCGTTCCGTTATTTTACGGAGGAATACGGACTGGAGTATTATGCTGCTTTTCCGGGCTGCTCTGCAGAGACGGAACCGAGTGCTGCTACGATTTCCTTTTTGATCAATCAGGTGAAGACGGAGCAGATCCCGGTGGTATTTCATATTGAGTTTTCCAATGAGAAGGTAGCAGATGCGATCTGTGAGAGTACAGGAGCCAAGAAGCTGCTGTTTCATTCCTGTCACAATGTAGATCAGGCGGATATGGATGCCGGTGTCAGCTATCTGAGTATTATGCAGGGCAACCTTAAAAATCTGAAGGAGGCATTGCAATAAAATGATCTCATATATAGAAGAGATGTTTGCATTTGATTTCATGCGAAGAGCATTGATTGTAGGCATACTGGTATCCTTATGTGCTGCTTTGCTTGGCGTTTCGCTTGTATTAAAGCGTTATTCCATGATCGGGGACGGCCTGTCACATGTGGGCTTCGGCGCACTGGCGATTGCTGCGGCATTGGGGCTGGCACCTCTTGCAGTCTCTATTCCGGTAGTCGTACTGGCTGCCTTTCTGCTGCTCAGAATCAGTGAGAGCAGTCATATCAAGGGTGATGCCGCCATTGCAATTATTTCTACAGGTGCACTGGCAGTCGGAGTGTTGGTCGTATCTTTAGTTCCGGGCATGAATGCGGATCTGGTGAATTACATGTTTGGCTCTATTTTATCCATGACGGAAAGCGATGTGATCCTGAGTGTGATTTTATCTGTACTGGTATTGATTTTGTTTATCATGTTTTATCACAGGATTTTTGCCATTACATTTGATGAGACCTTTGCTGCAGCCACAGGTATGAGAACAAAGGTATATAATCTGATGATTGCTTTTTTGACGGCAATCACGATCGTGCTTGGCATGAGAATGATGGGAACACTACTGATCTCCAGTCTGATTATCTTTCCGGCACTGACCGCTATGCGTGTCTTTAAGAAATTTCGTTCAGTTGTGATCTGTGCGGCAGTGGTGTCGGTGGTGTGCTTTATGGCAGGGCTTCTGATTTCCTATTTATTTGCGACTCCGACGGGTGCCAGCATTGTTGCAGTCAATATAGTGCTGTTTGCTTTGTTCAGCATCATCAGAGTCTGCAAAAAATAAACACTTTTTACAAAATCACAGACATATCATTTTGTCCTTTCATATGATATACTCCTCCAAATGACATAGGAGGAGTATTTTTATGCAGATGAATCTGACGACTACAACCTTTACAGAAAATCAAAAAAAAGTGGAAACGGTCACACTGCCGTTTCACCCTGATCAGGATGAGGAACGTGATATTATCAATCTGTATCCGCAGATGAGCTATCAGGAGTTTCTTGGATTCGGTGGTGCATTTACGGAATCTGCCGGATATGTGTATGCGGGCATGGATCAGGAAAGCAGGGAACTCATGCTGCACGACTACTTTGACGAACATGAGATGCATTATATCTTAGGCAGGATACATCTTGACAGCTGTGACTTCTCATGTGGACATTATGAGGCAATGTCAGATCCAAAAGATGTTTTGATGGAGAGCTTTTCAATCGATCATATGGAACAGTATGTATTTCCACTATTAGATGACGCACAAAAAATATGTGGCAGACCGATTGAAATCATGGTATCACCCTGGTCACCGCCTTCTTTTATGAAAACGAATAGCGAACGGGATCATGGGGGAAAGCTCAAACCGGAATACCATACTTTCTGGGCAGAATATATCTGCCGCTACATAACACTTTTGCGCAGACGTGGCCTACATGTAAACAGAATGACTCTTCAAAATGAACCCAATGCGTCACAGCCGTGGGATTCCTGCAGATATACGGCAGAAGAAGAAAAGGTGTTTTTGCGTGATTTTCTGTATCCTGCATTTATAAAATACAGTCTGGAGGATATAGAAATCTTTATATGGGATCACAATAAGGAGCGTGCCTTTGAAAGAGCAGAAACGATCATAGATGCCGAGACCGATCATATGGTAAAGGGGATTGCCTTTCACTGGTACAGCGGAGATCACTTTGAAGCCTTGTCCATGATCAGAGAGAAGTATCCGGATAAGATACTGGCAATGTCAGAGGCATGTATAGAGTATTATAAATATGACAAGGATGACTATCTGAGGAATGCACAGCGATATGCCCATGATATGATCGGCAATATGAATCATGGAATGCAGCTTTTTTATGACTGGAATCTGGTGCTGGATGAGAAGGGCGGGCCCAATCATGCCGGCAACCTGTGTGATGCACCCTATCTGTATGATGCAAAGCAGAATCAGCTGATTGAAAGAAATACGCTGGCATACATAAGACATTTCAGTCATTACATCCAGCCAGGGGCAAGGAGAATCGGGTGGACAAAGTACACAGCGGATATGGAACTGACGGCATTTCAAAATCCGGATGGAACCTTGATTGTTGTTTTGTTGAATCAGGAGCAGACAGAAAAACAGATCAGACTGCGTCTGAACGGAATGCTGGCAGACATCAAAGCAGCACCTCAGTCTATTGCAACAGGGGTTATTTTATATTAAAATGAAATCAGAACAATGACGAGAAAACGGAGGATCCGAATGCGGAAGTATCCATGTGTCAAACTCTTTTTAGCCATGCTTTTGATCACCATCTGTACAGGCTGTACGGGGACAGACAATGCCAGACAGGAAGTCAGACAGGTAGCCTTTCAGAGCAGTCTGCCAGGAGACAGGGTGCGTGAGATACAGTCCATGGATGTCACACCTGCATGGGAGCTCCATGCAAAGGATCAGGTTACATTGGACTGGTATATTAATTTCTCATGGTTTACCACTACGTGGGGCGGAAATCTGGTATCTGATACGATTACAAAAGAGACCGGAGTGGATGTCAATTTTATCACACCGGCGGGAAATGAAAGTGAAAAATTAAATTCTTTAATGGCATCAGATACACTTCCGGATGTGATTACACTGGACTGGTCAGACCCACAGGTCGGTGAAATGATTGATAAGGGGATGGTATATGCCTTGGATGAGCTGGCAGCTACTTATGATCCCTATTGGTATCAGGTTGCTGATCCGTCTACGGTTGACTGGTTCACAAAAAAGGATGGCCATATTTATGCATATCCAAACAGCTCCTATTCTCCCAAAGATCTGGAGGAGCATGACAACATTGCATCCAATCAGACGTTCTTAGTCAGGAAGGATATCTATGAAGCCATCGGCAGCCCGGATATGACGACACCGGAGGGGTTTCAGGATGCAGTCAGAAAAGCGGCTGGGATGTATCCGATGATTGATGGAGAGCCGATGATACCGGTTGGCCTGACAGAGTTTACCTCAGAGGGAAATACTTCTCTTGATGATTACTTACCAAACTTTCTGGCAATCCCGTATGAAAAAAACGGAGTATATTATGACCGCTCAGTAGATCCAGAGTTAGTCAGATGGCTGAAAGCATTCCGTGAACTGGGAGAGGAAGGGTATCTGGCAGAGGATATATTTATAGACAAACGTGCACAAATGGAAGAAAAGATCGTGAAGGGCCGCTATTTCTGTATGCTGTTTCAGAGGACAGATCTGGCAACACAGGAGAAAATCCTGTACCATGAACACCCTGATCAGATCTATATCGCTGTTGACGGACCCAAAAATTCTGCAGGAGATGACTACCGGCTGCCCGGAACAGGAATTAACGGATGGACGGTGACGCTGATCTCAAAAAATTGTGAAAGACCCGATCGTGCACTGGAGCTTTTCTCTTATATGATGAGCCGACATGGACAGGAAATGATCTGGCTAGGCGTAGAAGGAGAGACGTGGGATTATCAGGATGGCGTGGAAACCATGCATACAGATGTAAAGGAGCTGCTGAATACTGACAGAGTCAGATTTGATGAGCAATATGGTGCCGATGCTGCATACTGGATGTTAATGGACAATGTCATGGCACTTGACTGGTATCAGACACTGCCGGAGCCTCTAGGACAGATGGAGATGTGGACTTATCCATATGTGACAGATATTTCGGTATATGAAACCACTTTGCCGACAGGAACAGATGCGGCTAAAATACAGGCGAAGATAGATGCAGAGTGGGGTAGACTGCTTCCGCAGCTGTTGCTGACAGATACGGAAGAAGAGTTTGACAAACTGTGGAGTACGTACTGTCAGGACAGAATCAGATGGGGCGTCAGAACCGTCATGGATATGAGAACAGAACTGATGAAGGAAGCAAAGGATAAGCTTGGAGCAGAACAGATAAAATGAAAAACTGGAGAGAAAGACTTTCCGCCATGAAACTAAATCAGAAGCTGACCCTGCTCATACTGATTACACTGATCATACCGATGGGCTTTTTTATGATGCTGTTGTTCCAGACCATCAGTGACAATGCGAAAGAAGAGGCTGTCCGCAACGTAGAATATGATCTTCAAAAGAGCAGAAGAACCATAGAACAGAATGTGGAGATGTGCAGTCTGTCTACACAGGTGATTGAAAGCAATCAGGTATTGAATGATTATCTGCTTCGATTTTATCTGAATGATTCATTTGATGTAAAGGAATTATTGAATTTTTATCATACAGAAATCAATGGTATCGAGAAGATCGTAAACTCCAATCCGTATCTGTATCAGATCAGGATCTATGTAGACTCGGATACCATGAAGGAAATGATGCCGTTATTATATAACAGTGATCGTATGCATCAGCTGACCTGGGCCAAAGAGGCAGAGATCGAATCAGGAGTCTGGCATTTTGACTATACAGATACATTGTTTCCGGAGTATGTACTGAATTCCACAGATCATATCGTGTCACTTGTAACCACACTGACAGATTATGAAGAGGGAACCTACGCTGTGGCTGAGGTCGCAACGACAATGCAGACGATGTTCCCTGATATTTATACGACAGACCTCAACGAGTCGACCTGTTTTGTAGATCAGAACGGTATCTTTTATCATAATGCAGAGGAAGATAAAAAATGGCTGGAGTATGAAAAAAGTGCCTATGCACAGATCGTCGGAGAAGCCACGGATGCAGACTGCAGACTGATGACGATCAATCATGAAAAGCTGGTCGTTGGATACGAATATGTAAAGGTGCTCGATGGCTATCTGATCAAGCTGGTGTCTATGGAACCGGCAGAGAAACAACTGTCCGGCTATCGAAATTATTTCTTGCTGTTACTGGCTTTGATACTGGCAGCGCTGACATGGGCGTTTCATCATATTGTAAAAAAGATATTGCATCAATTCTATGCCATTACGGATGTTGTGCACGAAGTACAGCATGGAGATATGGAGATCAGAATACCAAACTGCGGTAAGGATGAGTTTGGTGTGCTTGGAAAAGAACTCAATGAAATGCTCGATCAGATCCGGAAACTGATGGATGAGAATGTAAAGAGAGAGATTCTGATGAAGGATTCCCAGATCCGTGCCCTGCAGAATCAGATCAATGCACATTTTATCTATAATGTACTGGAATCCATCAAAATGATGGCAGAGATAGATGAAAAGTATGAAATATCAGATGCAGTCACATCGTTAGGCAAGCTGTTAAGATACAGTATGCGCTGGAACTCACAATCTGTAACGGTGGAAGAGGAAGTTGACTATATCAAGAATTATCTTGCCCTGATCAATCTGCGGTTTGATTATGAAATCTTTTTGAGTCTGAATCTGCCGGATGAGATCTTAAAACAGGAAATACCGAAAATGTCTCTGCAGCCGATTATAGAGAATGCCATCTACCATGGAATCGAAGAAATCGCAGAGGATACCAATATCTATATGAAAGGTTTCATAGAGGAAGAACCGGACGGCACATACAGCTGCAGCATTAAGATCACGGACTCCGGCTGTGGTATGTCTGACGTACAGGTGGAAGAGCTGCAGAAAAAGATCAATGGCGAAATAGAAGCCTCGGGAGGAGCCGGTAATGGAATCGGACTGAAGAATGTACAGGATCGCATCAGGATCAGCTTTGGCAAGGATTATGGACTGACGATTGCATCCGAGGCGGGAAAATATACACAGGTTGCAGTGAAAATTCCATTTGTAAAGGAGAGACGAAGCGATGAATAAAGTATTGATTGCAGAAGATGAAAAAATGATACGGCAGGGAATCAAAGCCATCGTTTCACGTACAGGAGTTCCGATAGAGGAAATCATAGAATGTAAAAACGGTCAGGAAGCATATGATATCATAAAAGAAGGCGGGATTGATGTTATGATCACAGATATCCGGATGCCGAAGATGGATGGAATCACACTGGTCAAAGAGATACAGAGACTGCCGCAGGTGCCTCGTGTTGTTGTGATCAGTGGATATGATGATTTTTCTTATGCGGTAGAACTGCTCAGGTGCGGGGCGAGAGAATATCTGCTGAAGCCGATCAACCGGGAAGATATCTCGAACATCATGAAGCAGATGGAGGATGAAATACAGGAAGAAAAGATACAAAATAAAGAACATGTGAAATTGCTCTATGAAAAGGTAAGATATGCGTTGCTGAGTCAGGATGCGAAGCCGGCAGAACTGCAGCTGCTGCAGGAACAGGTGGCAGACTGCATCGGCAGGACAGAATATGTCATGGTATGTACGAACTATCATACAAACTATCGCACAATCGGTCAGAAGGCCAGCTTTTACTCCAATATAGGAGATCATAATGTGATGTTCATCAGACCGGAGTATGCTACGGAGCTGATCGAAGAATATATGGGGGATTATGTTGTAGGTGTGAGCAGTGTTCACAATGGGCTGGGAGAAATGTATCAGGCCTATGATGAGGCATCAGCCCTGCGTGAACGGCACTTTTGCATGCAAAGGAAGAACTATTTTGAAGAGTCTCATGAAAGTGCTGTGTCTGCCGGTGACATCAGCAGATTTATCCAGATCCTGGGAACTGCACGACTGGATGATGCCGACAGATTTCTCGTTAATCTGATCCAGCGAACGAAGAGAAGCGAAGTCAGTGCATATCAGTTCAAGGATGCGATGAAGCAGATCATAGAAAAGATTAAAACAACCTACGCAGGTGTCATTGAGACAGAAGGTTTGCATATTGACAGTCTGATCAATGTGTATTATTATACAACGATTGACGAATATTATGAAGCATTGGGACGCATTATGGCGGCAATCAATCAGAAGATGGATCATGAGTATGATGATTACCGTAACCGCCTGAAGATAGAACAGGCGCTGGAGTATATCAACAGGCACTACCATGAGGATATCAATATGGCGATGGTGTCCAATGATGTTTCAATGAATTACTCCGTATTCTCTCTGACGTTTAAAGAATATACAGGACAGAATTTTGTAAATTACCTAAAAGAACTTCGACTGAAAGAGGCGAAAAAGCTACTGGATGAAACCGATAAAAAAGTGATAGAGATCAGTACATTAGTCGGTTATGAGAATGAAAAACATTTTATGAAGACCTTTAAGAGTATCTATGGTGTGACACCAAGTGAATACAGAAAAAATATACAGTTAGGCAGAAAGGAAGGTACACGATGAATCAACAACAGTTAAAAAATTTACTGGAGGATATGAGTCTGGAGGAAAAGATCGGACAGCTGCTCCAGTTATCCAACAGCTTTTATGAAGATGAGGCGGTTCTGACAGGACCGGCAATGCAGCTTGGCATCGGCGAGAAGCAGATCAATGAAGCCGGCTCTGTTTTGAGCGTTTTTGGGGCGGAGCAGATCAAATCCATTCAGGAAACCGCTATGAAGAAACAGCCGCATCATATCCCGCTGCTGTTTATGGCAGATATTATCAATGGATATAAGACGATCTTTCCAATCCCGTTGGCACAGGGCTGCAGCTTTCAGCCTGAGCTGGTGAAAAAGTGTGCGTCAGTGTCAGCGACAGAGGCAGCTGTATCAGGTCTGCATGTGACATTTTCACCTATGGTGGATCTCGTGAGAGATGCAAGGTGGGGCAGAGTCATGGAATCTACGGGAGAAGATACCTATTTGAATGGTCTGATGTCAGAAGCTATGGTAGAAGGCTATCAAGGGGATCGCAGCGGAGAAAAGCTGGATCAGTTTGGTCATATATCAGCCTGTATCAAGCATTTTGCAGCCTATGGAGCTCCGGAGGCAGGCAGAGAGTATAATAATGTAGAACTATCAGAACGCACACTGAGAGAGGACTATCTGCCGGCTTACAAGAAAGGAATTGATGCAGGTAGTGCTATGGTTATGACTTCCTTTAATACGCTGGATCATATACCGGCGACCGGCAACAAGTGGCTGATGCAGGATATCCTGAGGGGAGAAATGGGCTTTGAGGGTGTACTGATATCAGATTGGGCAGCCATCGAAGAACTGGTCAGTCATGGTATTGCAGAGGATAGAAAGGAAGCTGCCAGACTTGCCATGGAGGCAGGTGTAGATATGGATATGGTAACAGGATGCTATATCAATCATCTGCAGGAGCTTGTAGAAAACGGACAATTGAAAGAACAGCAGATTGATGAAGCTGTTATGAGAATACTGGAGTTAAAGAATCAACTGGGGTTATTTGAAAATCCATATAAAGATGCAGATGACAACAAGGCAGCGGAACTGTGTTTATGTGAGGAGCACAGAAGGCTGGCAAGAAAGGCTGCAGCAGATACGATGGTACTTCTCAAAAATGAAAATGATATCCTGCCCATACAGGAAACAGCAGGAAAGATTGCCGTGATCGGACCCTATGGTGAAGAAGGCAGACTTTATGGAGCGTGGTCACTGCAGGGAACAGATGCAGATACAGTAACCATCAAGGAAGGCATCGAGGAAGCAGGCTATGATAATGACCAGATTGTTTTCTACGCAGGAAGCTCTTTGCTGGATGAGGATGAGAAGCTGTATGGGTTTAAGGGACTGGTAAAGCAGTATCGTGAGCGTTCAAACGAAGATCTGCTGCAGGAAGCAGTTCATGCAGCCAAGGGAGCAGACACCGTTGTGATGGCACTTGGTGAGCATGCCTATCATTCGGGAGAGGGAGGCTCACGCGCCGATATCACGATACCTGAATGTCAGATGCATTTGCTCAGGGAGATCGCAAAGGTCAACCAGAATATCATTACAATTGTATTTGCAGGCAGACCACTGGATCTTCGCGAGATCGCAGACTGTTCCAAGGCTGTTTTATATGCATGGTTTCCCGGAAGTGAAGGCGGCAGTGCCATAGCAGATCTTTTGTTTGGGATGCAGTCACCGAGTGCGAAGTTATCCATGACTATGCCGTACAGTGTCGGCCAGGTTCCGGTTTATTATGGTGGATATACATCAGGAAGACCATTTAATGGAAATCGTACGAACAGGTTTCAGGCGGTTTATCAGGACATTCCAAACGAGCCGTTATATCCGTTTGGATATGGACTGACCTATACCAGCTTTTCTTATTCCAAGCCTGAACTGGATCAGCAGGTTATGAGTATGGAGGACGAGCTTCATGTCAGCGTGACTGTTACCAATACAGGCAAGAGAACGGGAACGGAAACCGTACAGCTATATCTGCGGGATCTGAAGGGCTCGACTGTCAGACCGACAAGAAGACTCAAGGGCTTTGAACGCATTACACTGGAACCGGGAGAAGAAAAGCAGGTGACATTTAAGATTACAGAGGATATGCTGAGATTCTATGACATTCATATGGATTATGTCAGTGAACCGGGAGAATTTGCACTGTTTATCGGAGGCGACAGCGCAACTCAGAATGAAATCAGATTCGAACTGCAATCACAAAAATAACACCAAAAACAAAAAATAAGATACTTTTTTAGAGAAAGCGGACACCTATAATGAGCATGTAAAGGGTGGCTGCTTTCTTTTTATATGAAAAGAAGCCGCCAAAACAAACCAACTATACATGGAGGGAAAAAGAAATGAAAAAGAGATTCAAAAAGATCCTGTCACTCATTCTTGTAGGCGCGATGTCGGTATCTATGCTGACGGCTTGTGGCGGCAAGGCTGAGCAGGCAGCTGCACCGGCTGGTGAAGAAGCAGCACCGGCCAAAGAGGAAGCAGCGACTGAGGAGGCAACACCTGCAGCAGAGGAAACAGCCTCTAATGAAGCAGGCTCTACACCAAGAAATGAGACACTTTACTTTGCAGGACAGCAGTGGGGCTCCATCAATGACTGGAATCCGATGAGTGCAAACTCTAATAATGCAATGGGTATCACACAGAATGATGCATCCCGTATCCTGATCTATGAGTCATTGTTTATGTACAACATGCTTGATGGCAAGCTGTATGGACTGCTGGGCAAGGATTATAAGTGGAATGACGACCAGACAGAGCTTACCGTAACGATGAATCCGGATGCCAAGTGGAGTGATGGTACTCCTGTAACGGCAGAGGACGTTGCATATACATTTGATTGTCATATTAAGTACAACTCTTCTAAGGGAAATGATTACGGCAGCTACATCGAGTCTGTAACAGCAGCAGATGACGAAACTGTTGTGTTCAAGGCACTGCTTGACGATACAGGCAAGGCTGTTAACCCGCTCAAGGTTCTTGGATATCTTCCTGACCTGTATGTTATGCAGAAGGCTTATCTGGAGAAGGTAGAGGAGAGAAACGGCGAAGACGCTGATAAGGTAAAACAGGATAAGATGGAAGATCTCGTAGCATCAGGTCCTTATCATCCTTACTATGATGATGACCAGAAGGTGGTATTTGAGAGAGATGATAACTACTGGGGCGTTTCACTGTGGGGCGGTCTGCCGGCACCGAAGTATATCTGCCACAATATTTTTGCAGACAATGCAGCATGCCAGGTGGCACTTGCAGCAGGCGAGGTCGATATTGACCAGCAGTTCATTACAGATGTCCAGAAGCTGTGGGAAGAGGACGGCCTTCCAATCTCTACATACGTAGATGAGGCTCCTTATGGAATCTGTGCATCACTGCCTACTATATTCTACAATGTAGAGGTAGCAGGTCTTGATGATGTCAATGTACGTAAGGCAATTGCATGGGCAGTAGACTATGACCAGATCATATCCTCTGCTATGTCCAACCAGTCACCTACTTTCAAGGATGTTCCGCGTTCTATCATGAATCCGACAGAGGGAGAGCAGGCATTACTGGATCATGAAGCATTAAAGCCATATCAGTTTGAAGGAAATGACATCGATGGTGCAAATAAGCTCCTTGATGATGCAGGCATCGTAGATACAGACGGAGACGGAATCCGTGAAATAGATGGCAAGAATCTGTCCTACAAGGCTGAATGTCCCGAGGGATGGTCAGACTGGCAGGCAACACTGGAAATCGTAGCAGCAGCAGGTAAGAATATCGGCATCGAGATCGAGACTTATTTCCCGGATGCAAATACTTTTTATGATGATATGACAACCTGTAAGTTTGAAATCGGTATGTTCTGGACACCAGGTGCAGCAATTGCTTGTCCTTATCTGAGAGCTGCAAACTTCTTCTCAAAGGAATATGCAGAGCTTGACGTAAACTGGTCAGGTAACTATGGTCACTATATGAATGATGAAGCAGATGCAATTTTGAAGAAGATCCCGAATGAGACAGATACAGCTAAGCTCAAGGAATACTATACAGAATTATCGAAGATTTACCTTGAAGATGTACCTTCCTTCACAGCGATGTATAAACCGCAGATGTTCCACACAGTCAATGAGACAGTATGGACAGGATATCCGCAGTTAGACGATGGAAACAACATTCCTCCTATGCTTTGCACAGATGGATATGGTATTGCAGGCTTATATAACCTGAAAAATGTTGAGCAGTAATCCGGTTTGATAAAATAACAGGATTCTAGTAAAACAACCCAAAGCGGTCATGTTCCAAAATGTATCAAGGCATGACCGCTTTTCTAAAGAAGCGAGGAAGAATGAGGTGATTTTATGAAAGGATTAAAAAAGTATTATACCAACAAGCTGGTCTGGTATTTTATTACTTTTATCGTCGCGGTCGTATTGAACTTTGTACTTCCAAGACTGATGCCGGGTGATCCGGTATCTGGTATAGCAGCCAGAGCCATACAGGGCATGACAGACAGTACGGCAATTCAAAAGGTTTATGAAGATTATATTGAAAAATTCGGTGTCAATGAGCCAATCATGACACAGTTCGTTACTTTTGTAAAAAATGCGGTCAGAGGAGATTTTGGTGTATCATTTAGCCAATACCCGCGACCTGTATCAGACATTATCAAATCATCAGTCCTATGGACGATAGCATTACAGCTGCCGGCGATTATAGTCGGCTGGTTTCTGGGCAATCTGCTCGGAGCAGCAGCTGCTTATATCAAGGGTGTATTCGACAAGGCAATTCTGCCGTTCTTCTTATTCGTAAGCAACATCCCTGCCTTTGGTATGGCAACTATTTTATTATCAATATTCGCAATTAACCTCGGCTGGTTTCCGAAGGGAGGCGGATATGGCTTTGACCTGATTCCAAATCAAAGCTGGGCATTCTTTAAATCCATCATCTGGCATTATCAGCTGCCGTTCTGGTCTGTTGTACTCATCACCATAGGCGGTCAAGCAGTTGGAATGCGATCGATGTCAATCTATGAATTAAATGCGGATTATGTAAAATACAGCCGCTTTCTCGGTATAAAGGACAGAAAAATAGTAGGATATGTATTCAGAAATGCAATGCTGCCTCAGATCACCGGACTGGCTATGTCCATCGGTACGATGATTGGCGGGGCGCTGGTAGCAGAAATTGTATTCAGCTATCCGGGGCTTGGCTCCACTATTTTATCTGCAGTGTCAGGTCGCGATTATCCTTTGCTGTCAGCCTGTACGCTCATCATAACGATTATGGTACTGTTGGCAAATTTGTTTGTGGAATTGATTTACGGAGTGATTGATCCGCGAATCAAAGCAGCACAGCAGGATTAGAAGGGGGGACAATGAGATGAAAAATCAAATCAGACAAATATTTCATTCGTCAAAGTTTCTCGGCGGCTTCTGCGTCATGATATTTTTGCTGCTGCTGATGATTGTATATCCGTTATTTGTGACGGACGACCCACTGGAAATGATAGGACAGGGTAATTTCTTTAAGCCCGGAACGTACATATCAGTAACGGATACCGTGGATACGGATACCTATACACTGAAGCTGGATAATGTCGGCGCCAGACTGGAATCCAAGATTTCTGTAGAAGACAGAGCCGATATGGCAGACTGGCTGGAAAAGTTCGGAGGTGTCGGTATCAGTCAGATCGATGTGACAGATGCAGAGGGACTGATTCGGCTGTGGGAACAATACTATTCCAAGGATGCAGCTCAGGACGGACTGCTGATTTCCAAGAAAAAGTATTACGCACGACTGGATAAGAAGATAGATGGTATTCTGGAGGACACAGATCTGAAAATAGCAGCAGAGGATCCTGAGACCGGTGATATCAGCATTGCGGAAACCATCCCGGCTAATGCCTATGTGAATACAAAGGACATTGCAACGAAGCGAACCTTTATCCTGGGGACTGATAATTTTGGCCGGGATGTATTGACGGAGCTGGCATCAGCGACAAAAACGTCTTTGATGATCGGACTGGTAGCAGGAGCGGTAGCAACTCTGATCGGACTGATTCTCGGACTGCTTGCGGGATATGTGGGTGGATTTGTGGATGATACGATTATGTTTGTGACAAATCTGTTCACGGTGATTCCAAGCTTTGTGCTGTTGATTCTGATTTCCTACAGCGTGGGTGAAAGTGCCAGAGGTGTCACACTGGTGGCAACCATTATAGGCCTGACCTCATGGCCATGGACGACACGTTCTGTCCGTTCTCAGGTCATATCGCTCAGAAACCGTGACCATGTCAATCTGTCAAAGCTGTCAGGACACAGTCTGTTTCGTATTATTTTAACAGATATCCTTCCATATCTGGCATCCTATGTGGTGATGGCTCTGATCGTGCAGATATCCTCAGGTATTCTGTCAGAGGCACAGCTGTCTATGATCGGATTGGGACCTGCAACGACGAAGGTCTCTACACTGGGACTGATGATGAGTTGGGCGATGACCTACAGCGCACATCTGAATGGTGCATGGTGGGCATTCCTGCCGGTTATATTTTCCATTGCACTGATTTCATTTTCATTGAATCTGATGAATATCGGACTGGATCAGGTATTTAATCCGCAGCTGCGGGATTAGGAGGAGAAGACAATGGGAAAAGTGATGCTGGAAGTAGAAAATTTAAAAACAAAATATATCACGAGATTTGGCGAGGATGTCTATGCAGTTGATGGTGTATCGCTGAAAATAGAAGAGGGTAAGTCACTGGGAATCGCAGGAGAATCAGGCTGCGGGAAATCCACACTGGCATTATCTCTGATGGGATATTACTTTTCACCGCTTCATTATCAGAGCGGTATCATCAAAATTGATGGTAAAAATATATCCGGAATGAAGCCGGACGAGGTCAGAAAGTCGATTCTCGGAAATGAAATCGCTTATATACCTCAGGCTGCTATGAACGCACTGAATCCGACACAGAAAATCATCAGTTTCATAGAGGATGTCATACAGGCGCACGAGCCGAGAACCTCTAAAATAGATATCTATGATCTGGCAAGAAAGAGATTTGAGATACTGGGGCTTGATGAATCAGTGCTGCAAAAGCACGCGGTGGAGCTGTCAGGGGGCATGAAACAGCGCGTGGTCATTGCAATATCTACGATACTGTCGCCAAAAGTGCTGATTGCAGATGAACCATCCTCAGCACTGGATGTGACATCACAGAAAATGGTTATTAAGATGCTGCGTGATATGATGGAGAAGGGATTTATCAAGTCCATGATCTTTATCACACATGAATTACCTCTTCTTTATAACGTTACCGATGACATTATGGTCATGTATGCAGGGCAGATTGTGGAAAAGGGAACGGCTGAGCAGATCGTGTTCGACCCGATCCACCCGTATTCCAAGGGACTGATGGGCTCCATCATTGTTCCGGAGGCAGGACTTCGCGATGCGAAGCTGACTGCCATACCAGGAACTCCTCCGAATCTGAAGAAACCACCCAAGGGATGCAGATTTGCGGACAGATGCAAATACGCACAACCTGCCTGTATGCTGCATGGGATTGCTGAAACAGAGACCGATGATCATCGTATGTTCCGTTGCTATCTGAGCAGAGAACAACTGAAGGAGGGCTATGAACATGAACGAAAGTAAACAGGCAGAAAATAAGGAATCACTGTGTCTGAGCGGAACCAATGTCACAAAGATCTTTGGCTTTGGTGACAATAAGACGGTTGCAGTAGATCATGTGAATTTCAATTTCTATAAGGGAGAGATTATCTCAATCGTAGGAGAAAGCGGATCTGGCAAGACAACCTTGTCAAAAATGCTGCTGGGTCTGATCAGTGTATCTGAGGGTGATGTCTATTTTCAGGGGCAGCTGCGTGATATCAAGAGTCATAAAAAGAAAAAGGAGTATTGGCAGGGAATTCAGGCGATTTTTCAAGATCCGTTTTCTTTTTATAATGTATTTCGTAAAATT
Organism: bacterium; assembly: GCA_030539165.1. GTDB lineage: Bacteria > Bacillota > Clostridia > Lachnospirales > Lachnospiraceae > JAAYYM01. The sequence continues at coordinate 183,790 of JAUNSO010000001.1, read as the reverse complement.
GACTCTGTGCTGTTAGACTGTATCAACATGCGTGGCGGACATTCGCTTTCATATGCAAAGAAAGTAGAAATGATGACAGAGGCGTGCAGCTTTGTAAACCTGAAATTCGAGGAATTAACAAACAAATATCCGTTTGAGCTGTCCGGCGGGCAGATGCAGAGACTGATGATTGCAAGAATATTTTTATTAAAGCCGAAGATCTTACTGGCAGATGAACCGACCTCCATGATTGACGCCTGCTCAAGAGCAACTATTTTAGATATGCTGCTCAAGCTGAGGGATGAGATCAATATGACAATTATCTTTATCACGCATGATATAGGACTGGCATACTTTATTTCAGATTCTGTGTATATCATGGAGCATGGGAAGTTTGTGGAGTATGGCCCTGCGGATGAGGTGATCCTGCATCCGAAAGCAGAGTATACAAAACGTCTGATATCAGACGTTCCAAAGATACATGAGGAATGGGATCTATCTACAGTTTAGGCAATAATTGATATTGCTATTTTTCCCTGCAGGTATTAAAATAAATACATAATTTTTTCCATTCACCAACGTTTTACTCATGAGAACGGAGATGGAGTAGTGAAGAACATTGCAGTGATATCTGCGGGGATTACGGTTGATCATGCAAGCAGGATAACAAAAGGTATTCGGGATTGTACGGCGGAACACAATGGGAATACCTTTATTTTCACGTGTTCCAGAAAGTATGAGAAGAATGTAGAGCATGATGTTGGAGAATATAATATTTACAATCTTCCTGATTTTGAAGACTTTGACGGGATCGTTCTGATCAATAGTACCGTGGGCTCTGAAACAATGCTGAGAGGGCTTGCAAAGAGAATAGAAGATTCACATACCCCGGCTGTCAGTATTGAACGTGAAGATGCAAATATGTTCAATGTTTACATTGACAATTATAAGGCAATGTGTGAAATCATTGAACACATGATAGAACATCATGGATATACCAGACTGAATTATATTTCAGGACCTCTTGATAATGCAGAGGCGAAGCAAAGACTACAGGCCTATATAGATGTGTTAACGGCGCATCATATTCCGGTAGAGGAGGAACGTATCTATCGGGAAGGAACGTTTCTGGCTGAAAGTGGTGAACTGGCTGTAGAGAAATTTTTAGCATCTGATTTACCGAGGCCACAGGCAATCATATCTGCAAACGATGTGATGGCCATCGGTGCATGCGCATTGTTGATGAAAAAGGGAATCAGAGTTCCGGAGGATATCGCCATCACCGGATTTGATGATGACTATGCAGCAGCCTATCATGTGCCATCTATCACATCAATCGCACGTCAGCAGGAGAAGGTCGGCTATGCAGCATGCTTGAAGCTGATGGATGGGATGACAGATGCAGACCGGGGCGGAGAACTGAAAATTGATACAAAGATGAAGCTTCGTATGAGCTGTGGCTGCAAGAGTGACAGTGATGTAGATAATGTCACGTTCAGAAAAAGGCACTTTCTGGAGAAGGAAAAAGAAGAAAAGTACCGTGAAATCTCAAACAGTATGTCGGTTGATCTGACGAGTGTAGAGAATTTCACACAGCTGAAACAGTGCATCAAGCAGTATATTCCGAAAATCAAATGTGAGGAATTGTATCTGTTTATCATTGATGATTTCAGTGATACAGAGAATAAATTTAATCTATATAAAGAAGAACATGGTGAACAGACCTATCTGAGGGAAGGCTTTGGCAACGAAATCCAGCTTCTGGTGGGCTATGATAACGGCATGTATATAGAGAATATGGAATTGGACTTTCATGGGTTTATGGAGCATCTGAAGGACAGTAACAAGGAGAAGAAGGTCTATACAGTCTCTCCGGTACATTTCAGAGACCGTTGCTTTGGGTTCTGTATACTGGGCAACTGCAGTTTCCCATTTGATACTCCTATCTTCTATACGTGGCTGATGAATATCGGAAATGTAATAGAGATGATCCGCAAGCAGTCTTTGATGAGAACCATGATCGAGAAGCTGGACAGTGTATGGTGTTATGATACCTTGACCGGTGTATACAATCGTTCCGGTTTTAGAAAATACGGTGGGAAGGTATGGGAGGATACGCTGCAGAGAAAGCAGAATGTGCTGATTATATTTATGGATCTGGACGGACTGAAGATTGTCAATGATACATATGGACATGAAGAGGGCGACAATCTGATCAAGAGCTTTGCGGATATTCTGATTGATATCAAGCGCCATGGTGAGGCTGTTATGCGATACGGCGGTGATGAATTTGTAATCATATCTCCGTATGCTACTGATCCGGAAGCGGTATCATACGTCAAGAGAATAGAGTTTGCAATGAAGAAATATAATGAACAGCATGAGTTGAAGTATAAGCTGGATGCCAGTATCGGATATCATATTCTCTATCCTGAGAATGGAGTGGATATTGAGACTGCGATAGAGATTGCGGATCAGAAGATGTATGAGAATAAGAAGCTGAAGAAGCAGAGGAATCGTGTTACTATGGGGCATGTTTGAAGTCTAAAGGACGGAACAGATGATGATATGGTGGCGAACGGACGAAAAAGTGCAGGGGTAAATTCGATCACTTGTCAGAAATTACTGAAATTTTCATGGGCAAATGGCATGTCGGTTGCGATGGACATGTTTATAGAACTATAGTACAATGTTTTAAATACAAAATGATGAGTTATGAAATCAAGAATTAAATGTCTAATGTATTATACAAATTTATAGGAGAGTAAATGATTATGGATAAAATATGGGAAGAAATGTACAACAATGCAAAAGCTGTTCAAAATGAAAGACAAATTTCAGAGTATGTTCTTGCAGGTGGTGTAGCAGCGGCTGTTCTATCTGCGAGTGGACATATTTATACTGGTGTTTGTATAGATACTTGTAGTACACTCGGAATCTGTGCCGAACGCAATGCCATTTTTAATATGATTACGAATGGCGAAAACGAAATCGCTAAAGTTTTAGCAATTATGGATAATGGTAAAAGTGGTGCTCCTTGTGGGGCATGTCGTGAGCTTATGGTACAGCTTATGCCTGAAAAATACAAGGACATTGAAATTTTAATGGACTATGAAAGCGAGCGAATTATCAAGCTTGGTGACATTACCCCTGAATGGTGGATATGATGACACATCTCTAAAATCATTCCATAACAAAAGATGAGATTTCAATTAAATTTCCATCCGGGTCAGCAACATAATTTGTAAGAATACAAAAAACAAGTGAATCGTCCATACAGAACGATACACTTGTTTTTGACATTTCAGAATGTCAGGGTTCGGCGATGCGGGAGACTCCTACGTAGATTTCGGAGATCTTGTACCAGGTGCTGTAGTCGGTGATGCCGGTGGCGGGGAGGCCGAAGATGCGCTGGAACTGGCGAACGGTGTTCGCGGTGTTTTGACCGTAGATACCGTCGGGAGTGACCGTGCTTAGGGATGGGTAGTCCTGTGCAATACGGTTTAGCTGTTCCTGCAGCATGCGAACCTTGTCTCCACTGGAGCCTATAGTCAGATTATAGCCGGGCCAGGAGGCGGGGATACCGGAGATTTCTTCAGAGGTGTTGATGTACATGTCACTGCCATAGTAGTTGTGGATGATCTGTATCGGGGTATAGCCTTGTTCACCGAGGGATTGTGAACCCCACTGGCTCAGACCGTTCGGACAGGTGACACGGCGGCCGTCGCAGTACTGGGTGAAGATTGGCTGACGGACATTCGGGCGTGACAGATAATTTGTGAAGATGGTGTCTACGATGCGGTCTACGGTATCGTAGATGTTTCTGCCATTAATCCACTTTTGATCAAAGGCAGTGGAGGAAGTGATGGTGAAATCGTAGCCCTGATTGCGATACCATTCTGTGTATACACGGTTTAGGGAGAAGGACAGGATGGCAAGGGTATTTGCATAGATGGTGGATTCTGTCCAGGTTGCGTAGATTTCGGAGGAAACTACATTTTTGATGTAATCTTTGTAACGGACGTAATAATTCTGTGCGGTCGAATCGGTTGGGCTGCCGTCATGAACGACCATGAATTCTGGGATGACGACACGGCTTAATACGATTTCGCCGCTTTCATCTGTTGGCTTGATTTCTTCCTCGGGAATCTTTGGCGGATATTCGCCATATAGGGTGTGGGCGGGAATGACTATGACATCATTGACAGGAGGAGCTTCCATTGGCACAAGGGGAGCCTTTTGTAATGCAATGACATCCGGCAGAATCTCGGAGCTGTTGATGATGAGCTCCTGATAGCCGGGAGCGGTGATGGTCAGTGTGTAGTTAGAATAAGGTTGTGGTTCGGACGGCGTGACGCTGTACTCAAGCGGTGGACTCGGAAGCTCAATCGTATCGGCAAAGCCGGAATCATTTGTGGTGATTTGCTCTAATGTATTGTCCGGATTACCGGAATAGGAAATGGCAATGGTGGCATCCTCAACAGGCGCTGCACCGATTGCAGAGACAACTTGTACAGATAATTTACCAAAATCGGGCATGGTATGACCTCACATGGGGTGATACATTTCATTTATTATATGCGTTACCGTACCGGTTGTTACTGAAAACATAGATTATAATCATTGAAAATCCAGTTTACTGACATAAAAAGCATTCAATTTCAAAATTTAAAATAGAATTTTTAAAATAAACTGTGACATGATGGAGAGTTCATCGTATAATGATAACAGGCTTATCAAGCAAATGGAAAGTGATACAATAAAGAAGACAGGCGGATTGAAAAAGTATTAGGGGAAGGACGCGGAAAGAACCAATGACAGATTTACTACTACAATATATACCTGAGATGCTGAAATGGGTTGTGTCATATATGTTTGCAGTAAAGATATATGGAATGACTCTGGAACGTAAGTATTCGAAGAAAATCACAATCCTCGTATGGTTTTTGATTGCGGCAGTCTTGACTGTGGTAGGTCAGTATACTGCGCTTGCTCAGCATACTCTTTATGCTCAATATGAGGAATTTTTTGCTACGCATGGCTATATTATCAATTCAATTGTAAATTTACAATTAGCAAGCTTTATTCTACAGGTTCTGCTGATGTTAGCCGGCGCGAATATCCTGTATGCGGACAAAGGACGTATGAAGATTTTTGTTTCGTTTATGTGTTATATGTATTTCAGTCTGGCATATGATTTCCTGATTCCGATTGTTATGGCTGTATGCAGTGGTGGTGTGGATTCCGAGGGGATGTTCCTTCTTTACACAGAAAAGAACTATTTTGTTTGTTATGCGGTAGATATCATGGCAACCTGTGTGTTTGGATCTCTGCTGTATATCCTGTATCAGAAGAAGCTGCACAGCTATTTTTGTGAGATTCGAAAAGTGGCTGCTTTGAACGGAAAAGCATTCGTTGCCATTCCGGTGATTACTTATTTTTTGTATAGTATCTATATTTCCTATACGGTTAATCTGGAACTTGATTATTCCTATGAGAATGATTTTTATCATTTTATTATGTTAATGGGAATCATGCTGTCTATGATGTTGTTGATGTATATCTTTGCATTTTATGGTATGATGATGATGTTACAGAATGCTAACATTGAGGCAGAGCTGTCAGTCGCAGCCAAAATTCAGCTTGATGCATTGCCGGATATCATAGAAGAAGAGCGTTTTCAGCTGGCGGCTATGATGGAACCGGCTAAGGCAATTGGCGGAGATTTTTATGATTTTTTTATGATAGATGACAATCATCTGGCACTTGGAATCTCTGATGTATCGGGAAAAGGAGTTTCTGCTGCACTCTTTATGATGGAAAGTAAAGCTGCAATCAAAAGCTGTGCAATGTGGGATGCAGGCACAGCCATTGCACTGACCAATGCTAACCTGCAGCTTTGTGAGAATAATAAGGAGAAGATGTTCGTTACATCCTTCTTAGCAATCTTTGATCTTGAGACAAAGGAGCTTTCTTTTGCAAATGCCGGTCACAATTATCCGCTCCTGTATCACGACGGCAAATGGGACTGGCTGAAGACCAAACCAAAGCTGTTTCTTGCTGCAAGAAAGAAAATCAGGTATGAGGAAACTACCATGCAGCTAAGTTCGGGAGATATGCTGCTTCTGTATACAGACGGTCTGACAGAGGCTATGGACCCGGACAATCAGCAATACGGAAATGACAGATTGGAGCATTTTCTGAACAGTCATGAGAATCATGATGTGAAGCAGTTAATCGACATGCTGTATCAGGATGTTAAGGACTTTGTAAGAGATGCAGAGCCGTCAGATGATCTGACGATGCTGCTTATGAAGGTAGTCTGACTTAGAAATATTAAAATCCATATACAAAAATCAATTACATAAAACCAAGGAGGATATCAAATGGAAGTAAGAAAAGCAGTGAATCAGCAGGAAGTTACATTAACACCGGTTGGAATGATCAACACACAGAGTGCTCCGGATTTTTCGACAGAATTAATGGCAGCTGTAGATGAATACAGTAAGATCATTCTGGATTTTACAGAACTGATCTACATCTCATCCGCAGGGCTGCGTGTGATTCTGCAGGGCGTAAATGCAGGCGAGGATCAGAATAAGGAAATAGAGATTATTCATGCGAATGATGAGATTAAAGAAGTATTTGAACTGACCGGATTCTCGGATTTCATAACTGTGGCATAAGAATCAAGACTTCGTGAGAAAGCTGTGAGAGGAGATAGGACATGATGCAATTTGAGAAAAGACCCACGGACAAGAGCATTCCTGAATGGATGTCATCCATGGAACCACGAGAAGCTGTTATGACATTTGAACAGATGCTTGGTGCTCCGGAGGATACACAGAGAATGGTACTGCAGGATATCCTGAAGCATGCGGAGCATAGCAGATGGGGGCAGAAATACCATTTTTCTGATATTCACTGTGCAGAAGATTATTGTAAGGCGGTTCCGGTTACGGAATATGAGCAGTATAAGGAGGTCATTCCGGAACTGTTAGATGGAGCAAAGGATGTTTTGTATGATGGTGAAACAGTCATGTTTCTCGCAACTTCTGGCTCTACCGGGATTCCCAAATACATACCGGAGAGCAGACATGGCAGCCTTGCTAAAAATCTGGTCGTATCTTTGAGAAGTACCTATACATTTCAGATGATTCGTGATTTGCTGTTTCCGGGAGCGAAAATTTTTGCAATTTATAATCCGGCAGAATATGAGAAGACAAAGAGCGGGATACCAATCGGCTCGGCTTCCGGACAGGCTTCAGCGGACAGTGACGGGAATGGGCAGGATATGTATGTGCTGCCGCCGGAATTTATGAAGCTGTCTGACCTGTCCTCTGAGGACAGAGATTATATCACAATACTATTTGCAGCCGCTACGAGAGACATCGTAGGTGTGGTATGCAATAATCCCGGACACTTTGAAATCCTGATTAAGAGACTGAATCAGAATGTGGAGAGACTTGCTGCTGACCTGAAAGCGGGAACGATTTCCGTAGAAATGGATGAAGTGATTCGAAGGAAGTTAGAAGAACGTCTGGGCAAGCATACGGAACGTGCGAAGGAACTTCTGGAGCTGTTAGAGACAAAACAGGAGCTTACCGTACAGGATTTATGGCCGAGACTCAAAGCCATGAGCTGCTGGACAAGTGGAAGTGTAGGACGTGCACTGGCAGATACGAAGAAGATACTGCCGGATGATACAGTATTCATTGACTGGGGTTATGGAGCCAGTGAAGGCAAATTCAACATACCGAAGGAAATCAATACACCGGCAGGAGCCGCCGCTTCCTTTGGATATTTCTTGGAATTTCGCCCGTTAGACGGCTCAAAGACGTTGTGCCTATGGGAGACTGAGGACGGTAAGGAATATGAACTAATTGTAACTTCTTATTCCGGATTCTATCGATATTGTATTCATGATATTGTGAAGATTGACGGAAAGAATACGAATACACCGAGAATGGTCTTCCAGTGTAAACGAAGTGACTGCATGGAGCGGGATGGCAAGGTGTTACTGTCCAATCAGCTGACAGCACTTATAGAGGATTATGAGAAGCGGTTCCATACTGCAATTCGTCATTTTGAGCTATATGCGCCCAAGAATGGCTCTGTGATTCTGGCAGCGGAACCGGCTAAAGAACTGGATGCTGCTTCATTTGCAGATGAAATCAGAGGCGGGCTCAAGACACAGTACGGTGTGACTGTAGATGAAATCTGGATGATGAAGGATGGCTACAGAGATTCTCTGTACACTAGAAATGTAAAGACCGGAAAGTCGGTTAATCAGACAAAGCTTGTGGTATTCACAGATAAAATGCCCGACCAAAACTACAGAACCGGAATTTATTAGAAGATACAACGACTAAGGAGGAGCAATATACATGGGACAGACACTTCGTTTAAGAGCAGTGGGAGACAATCTGATGCACGCAGAGCTGTGTAAATCAGCGAAGCAGGAGGACGGCAGTTATTGTTTTGATCCAATCTATGAGAAAATCACAGATGTGATTCAGGAAAGTGACATAGCAGTCATCAATCAGGAGACGATATTTGTAGACAAAGCAGAAGAAATCAGCTCATTTCCTGTATTCGGTACGCCGAGAGAGGTCGGAGACGCCATCGTCAAGGCAGGCTTTAATGTGGTGACACATGCTTCCAATCATACGATGGATAAGAAGATTTATGGTGTGGATGTGACTACGAAGTTCTGGAAGGAAAAATATCCGGATATGACGATACTCGGAATCTGCGATACGATGGAAGAGTATTACCATATTCCGATTGTCGAGAAAAACGGCATTAAGATTGCAATGCTGAACTTCACGCAGAAGCTGAATGGACACAGTGTACCGCATTCACAGTTATTCAGAGTGTTCCGTCTGAAGGATAACTGGAAGAAATATATTGCACATCAGATTAAGAAGGCGAAGGAAATGGCTGATCTGGTAGTTGTATTTCCGCATTGGGGCTCTGAGTATATGCATGAGCCGGTTGTCAAGGAAGTAGAATGGACAAACTATTTTGCTGAGCAGAACGTAGACATTGTCATTGGAACGCATCCGCATGTGATGCAGCCCATGGAGTGGGTGGAAAGAGCTGACGGAGGACAGATGCTCGTCTATTATTCGCTTGGTAATCTGATTTCATGCCAGACGAAGCTTGGCAGTCCGCTTGGCGGAATGGCAGATATCCTGATCGAGAAGGATGAGACAGGAACCCATGTGAAGGAACATGAGCTTGTACCGCTTGTAGCACATGCAGCGGAGGATATGTCAGCCTTTGCAGTTTACCTGTTAAAGGATTATACGCCGGAGCTTGCTGCGGCAAACGGAATCCTGAAACAAATCAGAGAGAAGAAGGATGTCAATATTGATTGTGATTATCTGCATGCACTTTATCAGGCAATCATGGAACGACGTGGAAGCTCCTATAACGAGTTCGCAAGGCCACGAGATGTTTATATTAATAACATCAAAGGGGTTATCTGGGTACTGACCGGACATGAAGCGAGACGATAGGAGGAATACAGCAGATGGGATATCTTCTGAAGAAATACATGAAGCCCTATAAGTGGCTTGTGACAGGGGTCGTGCTGTGCGTATGCGTACAGGCTGCGGCACAGCTATTGCTGATGTCCAAGACAAAACAAATCATTGATGAGGGTGTGGCAAAGCAGGATATGAATATGATCTGGTCAACAGGTCTGTTCATGATTTTCATTACAGTATTAACGGGAATCGCACTGGGGATTTCCTCATACTGCAGTGCAAAGGCAGTCGGGAGATTTGCGTGCGATATCAGAGAAGCGCTGTTTCATGCAGTGACGAAGATGTCGGCTGCAGATATGAATCATTTCGGCAGCGCAACGTTGATGACGAGAACAACGGTTGATACGATTTCATTACAGACATTTATCATCAATATGCTCAGAACCAGCATGCTGGTTCCAATCTTCATGATTGGAATTCTGTTTTCTACATTTCGTTTGAACAAACCCATGTTTTTATGCCTTGCAGTTATGTTTGTGGCTGCATTACTGATTACGGTCATCAGCATGACGAAGAGTGTACCGCTGTTTGTCAGACTGCAGCAAAATGTGGATCACATTAATCTCCTGATGCGTGAGAAGATTGTCGGTGCACGTCCGATTCGTGCATTCGGCAGACAGGAATATGAACGGGAGAAATTCGATCAGGCGGCGGATGAGGCTTATGAGAATGCAATCAAGGCCAACAGCAGATTAAACTATATTTCACCGACCGTGCTGTTCTGTATGAACATTGCAATGGTCATCATCTATTACATCGGAGCCATTCAGCTGAAACAGAATCTGGTATCCATTGCTACACTGATTCTGTTCTTTCAATATGTCACATACTTTATCACATGTCTGGCAATTATTCCGGTCATCGTCAATATGCTGCCAAAGGCAGATGTTGCAAGTAAGCGCATCAAGGAAGTCCTGGAATATGTACCGGTGATTCAGGATTATCAAGAAGCAGAGACTGTCTCACAACATAATGGAGAGATCGTATTTGACCATGTCTATTTTGGATATCAGGATGCAGAACCGGTTATCTCGGATATTTCGTTTCATGTGAAGCCGGGAACGACGACAGCTCTAATCGGAGCAACGGGCTGTGGTAAGACAACGATCATGAACCTGCTGCTTAGAATGTATGAGTGCAGTCAGGGCAGTATCAGCATTGATGGTGTGGATGTTCAGAAATTCAGTACAAGAGATCTAAGAGAAAGAATTTCTTTTGCAACACAGAAGCCACAGATTTATCAGGATACGATTCTTCAGAATCTGATTATGAACAATCCTTCCATGCCAACTGAAACAATACAGGCAGCCTGCGAAGCGGCATGCTTTGAAGAGGTGCTTCAGAAACAGAAGGACGGACTGCAGACGGTCATGAGTCAGGACGGTATGAATCTGTCCGGCGGACAGAGACAGCGTCTGTCACTTGCAAGGACGATTGCCAAGGATGCAGAGATTTATATCTTTGATGACAGCTTCTCGGCACTTGACTTAAAGACAGAGGCGACGGCAAGAAAAAAAATCAAACAGCTGCTTCAGAATAAGACCATTTTGATGGTGGCGCAGAAGATTAATACGATTATGGATGCAGATGAGATTATTGTTCTGGAACAGGGCAGGATTTGCGGTAAGGGAAGACATGAAGAGCTTCTTGCAAATTGTGCAGTCTACCAGGATATCTATAAAACACAGTGCTATGCTGAGAAGAAAGAAGGTGACTTCTCATGAAAAAAGTAAAGAAATCTTCTGTTATGAAAAAACTGCTTATACAGACAAGCCAGGATAAGGGAAAGGCCTATACAGGACTGATTTCCATTATAGCAGGGACATTACTCCTTTCTGCTGCACCGAGAGTTGCAGGAGAAATTACAGACAGACTTTCGGCAGCCACAACAGATCTGGGGGGCTTTGCAGTCAGCACAATTATGCCCGTGCTCCTGGTACTGACCTTTATGTATCTGGTTGGTAATGCTGCAACCTATATTACCAATCGCAATATGGTGCGTGTCGCTCAGGGCATTACAAGGAGACTGCGAAAGGATGTAAAACAGAAGCTGGACCGTCTGCCGGTACAGTATCTGGATTCACACCCGACCGGAGATATTCTGTCTAATGTGACAAGCGACGTTACGATACTGTCCAATATGCTGGAATCAACCGTTACAATGATGTTAACGCAGGCAGTAACGCTGATTTTCGTATTTGCTATGATGTTCATCCAGAACTTCTACCTGACCTTAATCTATCTGGTCAGCGCAGGACTGAGTCTGCTGACGCTGCGTTTGATTGCACGATATCTAAAGAAGCTGTACCGGAATCTGCAGGATACAAACGGAAGCATGAACAGCTATATCAATGATGTCTATTCCAATCATATGACGATGAAGGCTTACGTGATGGAACAGCAGTCCGAGGAGAAGTTTCACAGTATCATTGAAAAATATGACCAGGATTTCTTCAAGTCAAGATTTATCATCGGATTCATTATTCCGATTACGAACTTTATCAATAACTTTGCTTACATTGCGCTATGTCTGGCAGGCGGATATATGCTGATTCATGAAATAATTACGCTGGGTGAATTTCAGAGCTTCCTGCTTTATGGACAGATGGTCAGCTCACCGATTGCCAACTTCTCAACATCCTTAAATAACATACAGGACGGTCTATCTGCTGCAGAGCGTGTATTTGAATTGTTAGCCGAGCCGGAGGAGGAACAGTGTGAGATTAAGAACCATTTAGATATCAATCTGGTTCAGGGAAATGTGGAATTTAAAAATGTTGTCTTTGGCTATCTTCCGGAGCGTACGCTGTTTCATGATGTATCCTTACTGGCGAAGCCGGGTATGAGAATGGCAGTGGTTGGTCCATCTGGCGCCGGCAAGACGACGCTTGTGAATCTGCTGATGCGTTTCTACGAGATTCAAAAGGGTACCATCGAAGTAGACGGTATGGATATTTATCAAATGTCCAGAGAGAATCTAAGAGAAGCCTTTGGTATGGTATTACAGGATACATGGATTTTTGACGGAACCATTGCAGAGAACATCGGCTATGGAAAGAAAAATGCGACCAGAGAGGAAATCATTGAAGCGGCGAAAAAGGTTAGATGTGACGAGATGATTCGCACACTTCAAGATGGATATGACACACATATCAGTGAGGAAATCTCCTGTCTGTCAGCAGGTGAGAAGCAGCTGCTAGCAATTGCACGAACCGTGTTGGCTGATCCGAAGATACTCATTTTAGATGAGGCGACTTCACAGGTGGATACCAGAACCGAGGCACTGATTACCGAGGCTATGGAGAAGCTGATGGAAGGACGTACAAGCTTCGTGATTGCGCATCGATTGTTTACCATACGGAATTCAGATGCCATTATCTTCATGGAAGAGGGAGATATCAAGGAAGTAGGTACACATGAACAGTTAATGAATATGAATGGAAGATATGCATCCATGTACAATGCTGCATCCAACTAAAGAACACAGATACAGGAGGAAAGATATGAAGAACAAGATCATGAATGCCCTTGTTTTGCAAAAGGTCACAAACGAAGGAAAGAATGCAATCGCAGAACTGGACAGACTCTGTGAAACAGCGGTGAAAACCAGTGAAGAGCTGTTAATGAAAATCGTTCGTGATAATGCAGACACAGAGTATGGCAAAGCGAACCATTTTGGTGAAGTAAAAAATATCGAAGATTATAAAAGGTTAGTACCATTCAGTACCTATGACGATTATGCAGGATACATAGCCCGTATGATAGATGGTGAGGAGAATCTGATTACGACTTATCCGATCATTCACTATGCAGTCAGCTCCGGCAGTGTTGGCGTTCCGAAAAAAATCCCTGTATCACAGGATACAGTCAAGCTCTATAGCGAATACAGCGCAAACCTCATGTTTTCTCTTGTAGGTGATTATTACCGTGACAAATTCGGCAAGAAACTGAAAAAGGGAAAAGGCCTGTATGCCATGGAGGCAAAGCAGAAGAAGCTCAAGAATGGTGTTCCGGTTGGACCAATCTCTGCAACCTCTCTGGGACAGGTGAAGCAGTTCCTGCCGTACCTTTTCTCCTCTCCGGTTGAGGTCATCTTTGCCGAGGGGAAGATGGATATGAAGTATATGAAGATTCGTTATGCCATGGAAGAGAAGAATCTGATCTATATGGCTTCTGCATTTATGACGGCACTCGTGGATTTGATGCATTATATGGAAGTCAATTGGGAGATGCTGCTGCATGATATTGAGACAGGCACGATTGATGCATCCATTAATATGGATCCGGAACTCAGAACGAAGATGGAGAACAATCTGCGTCCGAACCCGGTACGTGCGAAGGAACTGAGAGCCATTTTTGAACAGGGCTTTGAAGAACCGATTATTCCGAGAGTGTGGCCGAAGATGGAATGGATCAGTGCAATCGGAACCGGTGGATTTGCTGATTATACCATTAAGATGAGAAAGTATCTGGGAGAGATACCGATTTATTTCTCTGTGTATGGTGCAAGCGAGTCATTGATGGCAGTTGCAAGACATATGGAAGAGGGCGAGTTCGTATTGCTTCCGCAGAGCGGATTTTACGAATTCATACCTGCAGATGCAGAGGATGAGAGTGTCACCTATACAATCGACCAGCTGGAGGTCGGAAAGGATTATGAAATTATAATCACCAATATTTCCGGATTTTATCGTTATAAAATCAAGGATGTCATCCGAGTAACCGGTTTCCATAAGGAATCTCCGAAGATTAAGTTCGTATACCGTAAGAACCAGATGATCAGCATCGCAGGAGAGAAGACCAATGATGAAGCGGTCGCATGGTCAATCGCAGAGTTGAAGAAGGAGGTCGGATGTGAGGTGCTGGATTACAGCATTTATGCTGATACAGATGCAGAACCGGGAAGATATGTCGTATTTGCAGAGACGGAAAAGCCGGTCACCAATATGTCTCATGAAGCCTGCAGAGATATTATCGAAGAAAAGCTCGGAATTGCCAATCCTTCCTTTGGTAAGAAAATACAGACGAATGTGCTCGGAAGGACAGAGCTTCATTACGTGCAGTCAGAGACTTACGCTTTATACAGAGACCTGCAGGTCAAGCGTGGTGTCAGTCTGAATCAGCTGAAGCCGGTACGTGTGATTGATAATCCGGTTAAGGAAAAGTTCTTCTTCAGCCTGATTGATAAAGAACTTGAGTAAATGGGAGGACAGAATCATATGGCAGCAAGAGCATTTAGAGACGATTTTGTATGGGGCACGGCTTCGTCAGCGTATCAGATTGAAGGAGCAGTGGATGTGGACGGCAAGGGCCCGAGCATCTGGGATGTATTCGTACAGGAAGAAGGAAGAATACATGAAAACAGGGATGCAACGGTAGCCTGCGAATTCTATACAAGATATAAGGATGACATCCGACTGATGAAGGAATGCGGGATGAAAGCGTACCGCTTCTCATTAAACTGGACAAGAATATTACCTGAGGGTATCGGCAGGGTCAATGAAAAGGGAATCGAATTCTACAACAATGTCATTGACGAATTGATCAAAAATGATATTGAGCCATATATTACCCTGTTTCACTGGGAGTTTCCCTATGCGCTTCATAAGAAGGGCGGCTGGCTGAATGATGATGTGGTTGACTGGTTTGCTGAATATGCAGCACTTGTGGCTGATCGGTTCTCAGACAGGGTCAACAAATTCATCACAATCAATGAGCCGCAGTGCTTTATCGGTCTTGGCTATCTGAAGGGCTGTAATGCGCCCGGACTCAGCTGCCTGAATGCCGATCTGTTCCAGATGGCACACAATGCATTGAAAGCACACGGCAAAGCAGTTCAGGCAATCAGAGCGCATGCAAAACAGCCGGTCGAGGTCGGATTCGCTCCGACAGGACAGATTAGTTTCCCTGAAACCTTAAAGCCGGAGGATATCGAGGCAACCAGAAAGCATCTATTCTCCTGCCCGGAGGGACTGGGCAACTGGACGTGGAATCTGGCGTGGTGGATGGATCCGGTGCTTTTGGGTAAATATCCGGAGGACGGCATGCGGATGTATGAGAAATATCTGCCGAACTTCACACCGGAGGATATGAAGCTGATTTCACAGCCGTTAGATTTTCTTGGGCAAAATATTTACAATGGGGAAATGATTCGTGCCGGGAAGGATAAACCGTGGGAGATTATCACGAAGTGCGCAGGTTTCCCGAAGACATCCATGAACTGGCCTGTAGCATATGAATGTCTGTACTGGGGTCCGAAATTCATCAGTGAGAGATACAATCACATACCCATTTATATCACTGAAAATGGTATGGCATGCCATGACACCATTTCTCTTGACGGCAAGGTGCATGACCCGAACAGAATCGATTTCCTGGCGCGCTATCTGATGCGCTTAAAGGATGCGGTAGCTGACGGAGTAGATGTCAGAGGCTATTTCCAGTGGGCATTCACGGACAACTTCGAGTGGGCAGAGGGCTACAATGAACGCTTCGGTCTTGTCTATGTAGACTTCCCGACACAGAAACGTATTGTCAAGGATTCAGCCGCGTGGTACAGACACGTGATTGAGACGAACGGAAAAGAATTATAAGAAAAATATAATAAAAGCTTGACATTATAAAATAATGTTGTATGATTGTATTAAGAACATAATACAGTCATACAACATTTGCTGTTTTTCAGAGGAATATGATATGCTGCATTGACTGAAATAAAATAAGGAAGGACTGATAAAATGGCATGGACACTTGATGAAGACAGACCAATCTATGCACAGCTGATTGATGAGATCAGGATGAGAATCATAGCCGGTATCTATGCACCGGGAGATAAGCTGCCATCTGTAAGAGATCTGGCATCAGAAGCAGCAGTGAACCCCAATACAATGCAAAAGGCATTGTCAGAGTTGGAAAGAAGCGGACTGGTCAGTACGATCAGAACGAGTGGAAGAATGGTTACGGAGGATAAGAACATGATTGACGAGATGAAGAATAAACTGGCTATAGAGCAAATCACATTATTCTTCGAGAAGATGCAGCAGTTTGGATTCAGCAGAGAGGAGACTGCAGAGTTCATTCAGAAAGCAGTAAAGGGGGAAATATCGTGAGTACAATCATAACATGCAATAACTTAACGAAGAAATATGGAAATATGACGGCACTTGATCATATGAATCTGACCATTGAAAGCGGCAAGATCATAGGACTGCTGGGACCCAACGGCAGCGGCAAGACCACACTGATCAAGTTGATCAACGGACTGCTGACACCGACGGAAGGAACAGTAGAGATTGAAGGACACAAGCCAGGTGTGGATTCCAAAAGAGTGGTTTCCTATCTGCCGGAAAGAACCTATCTGAATTCATGGATGAAGGTCAGTGAGCTGGTAGAGTATTTTGCAGATTTTTACGAGGATTTCCGAAAGGACAGAGCCTATACAATGCTGCAGAACCTCGGAATATCTGAGAGCAGCCAGCTGAAGTCACTGTCAAAAGGAACAAAGGAAAAGGTGCAGTTGATTCTGGTAATGAGCAGAGATGCACATTTATATGTCCTGGATGAACCGATTGCCGGTGTAGATCCCGCAGCAAGAGATTATATTCTGAATACGATTATCACAAATTATAATTCGGATGCATCCATTATCATATCAACGCACCTGATTTCAGATATCGAAAAGATACTGGATGATGTGATATTTATCAAAAACGGCGAGGTAACACTGCACTCTACAGTTGATGAAATCAGAGAAGAGAAGGGCAAATCAGTAGATGCATTATTCAGGGAGGTGTTCGCATGTTAGGAAAGATGATGAAGCATGAATGGAATGCTGTGATGAAGGTAATGCTTCCGGCTAATGCGGTATTGGTGATTATTACTTTATTGGGCAGGATCATGGTGTCGGCAAAGGTATTTGATATGGATAATGAAATTGCGAGCCTGATCAGTGGTCTGAGTATTACGTTGTATATTTTGTGCCTGTTGGCAGTCAGCCTGTGCTGTACGATCTTTATCGGCTATCGGTTCTATAAGACGGTATACACAGATGAGGGATATCTGCTGCATACACTGCCGGTTACCACTCATGAGATCATATTATCCAAGACGCTGACCGGAGTGGCATGGACACTGATTACGAGTATCTTTTTATTCGCATCTGTCATCATACTGGTACTTGGATTTATCCCTCCTAACGAGTATGCATCCGCAATGCGTGACATTTCATACGGTATAGAAACTTATATCGGTCCTAAATTTACAGCATGGGTGATCTTCTTTATCTTTATCATGATTGCAGGGGCATTCTATTCTGTATTATGGCTGTTCGCAGGCATCGCCTTTGGCCAGCTGCTGCCAAAGCACAAGGTTCTTGGAGCCTTTATCGGATTTGGTGTGATTTATGTTCTGACACAGATCATTTCAGTCGTGGCTATGCTGTGTACCGGTATCATCAGTAGAGCAAGTGATATGGCGGCTGGTTCTGTTGATACATTTATTTCCTATATGGAATATGTTTATATTACATCATTTAGTGTATCTGTACTGCTGGCTGTAGGATTTTACTTCTTTACTCATTTTATGATGAATCGGAAATTGAATCTGGATTAGTATAAATGTATAAAAGTGGCGGTTCTACACGAATCGTCACTTTTTTGCATTATTACTTTCCATAATTTACATGTCCTTTGTCAAAAAAGTAAATGACAGATTTAGTAATATAGAGTATAATAAATTTGTAAAAGAAAATACTGGGGATAAATATATTAATGGATATAAAGGATACACTGACGGTACAGATTAAGGATAAAGATTTCGATTTTACTGAGTTCTTTGATCAATGTGATCGATACGGACGCAGCAGGAGACTGGGCGTTAAAGAAATCAATATGATACAGCTGATGATTGAAGAGGTGGTAGTCAATCATTTGCTTAAATACGCAAATGATGTTGAGTTTACAATTACCTGTGTAAAGGACAGCGGTCAGGTTGAGGTTTACTTTACATACGATGGCAGAGCATATAATCTTTACACAGAGGAGCCTGCTGACAGCCTGTCTATCGTTATTATCAAGTGCCTGACGAGAAAATGCATTCATGAGTATGACAGGGGCAACAGATTATATGTATTGATGCAGCTCGGTGTTGGGGAAGAAATAGAAATCATCCAAAAATAAAATTTTATATCTGGATAGGATAACAGGAGTATGATCGCGTTTCCGATCATGCTTTTTTATTGCTGATTTTGGTACAATATCTTGCATGAAGTACTTGTGAAAGGGGCATATTTGGTGTATAGTAAAATGGAATGTGCGAGGATGAGTCTATGAATTGCAGTGACACAGAGCAGTATATACAAATGTATATTGATGACAGACTGACAGGACCAGAACTGCGTGAGTTTCTGACGCATATCGAAGAGTGTCCGAAATGCTATGAGGAGATGGAAATCAATTACCTGATCAAGGAGGCACTGATCCGTCTGGAGGATGGTACGACCTTTGACCTGCGTAAGGAGCTGCAGCAGAAAATCCAGAATTCAAAGAACTGTCTGTTAATCCATGAATATCTGGTGGCTGTGCGACAGCTTGTCCTGTTGGCAACCTTAGTCATACTGGGAGTGAGTATTGTCAGAATCTTGATTATATATGGAGTAGGGATATGAGTGAAAAGTTAGTTTTAATAGATGGACACAGCATACTGAACAGGGCCTTTTACGGGATGCCGGATCTGACGAATTCCGCAGGGCTTCATACGAATGCGGTATATGGTTTTTTGAATATTATGTTCAAGATCCTGGAAGAAGAAAAACCGGACTATCTGATCGTGGCTTTTGACATGAAAGCGCCTACTTTCCGTCATGCCATCTATGAGGCATATAAAGGAACCAGAAAGCCTGCTCCCAATGAATTCCGCGAACAGGTACCTGTCATCAAGGAACTGCTGCAGGCAATGGGTATCCGGATCATGATGCAGGAGGGACTGGAGGCAGATGATATCCTTGGCACACTGGCAAAGAGAGCAGAGGCAGATGGGATAGAGGTGTCACTCGTATCAGGAGACCGGGATCTGCTGCAGATCGCCACAGACAAGATCAAGATCAGAATACCGAAGACACGTGGCGGCAAGACGGAAATCAAGGACTATCATACACAGGATGTCATAGAGGAATATCAGGTGACTCCTGCAGGCATTATAGAGCTCAAGGCACTGATGGGGGATTCCTCGGATAATATCCCCGGTGTACCGAAGGTAGGAGAAAAAACAGCAACGGAACTGGTCGTTGGCTATGGAACGATCGAAAACCTGAAAGAACATATACCGGAGATCACAAAAAAGAGCATTCGAGAATCACTGGAAGAGCATTTTGATATGGCAGAGCTGTCCAAGGTACTTGCTACGATCAATATTCATGCGGATATCCCGTATGATATGGAAAGCGCCCGCATCGGTAATATGTATACACAGGAAGCCTATACGATGATGAAGCAGCTGGAGTTTAAGAATCTGCTGACGCGGTTTGAGCATGACAATATGGTACAGAATGATCAGGCTTCAGCATTTCGCCGCATCACTGACCTGAATCGGGCAGAGGAGATTTTTGCATCAGCAAAGGAAGCACCCTGCATCGGGTTTCAGTTCATGGGTGATGATGATATCCTCGGACTGTCGTTGGCTTATTCTGAGTCAGAGATATACTATCTGGAAGTACAGGGGTTGATCAGCGCAGGCTATTTGTGTGATCAGATGAATCTGCTCATGAGGAGCAGCGAGAATACGGTTTTCTCTGTGTTTGATCTGAAACGATGTCTGCCGTATCTGCTGCATCACAATGAGAATCCATGGGAGACGGAGGATGCCACTGTATCGCATATGCTGACAGAGAAATGCTTTGATACCGGTATCGCGGCGTATTTACTGAATCCATTAAAAAATGATTATGAAAATGAAGACATTGCGAATGAACATCTGGCTCTGATGATCCCGAACAAAGTACAGACGTTTGGAAAAAAGAGCCTGTATGAGGCTGCCCATGAAGAACCGGCCAAGTATCTGGAATTTGCATGCTATGATGCATATGTATCCTACCGGGCATATACCGTTTTAAAGGATAAGCTGGAGCAGAGCGGTATGCTGCATTTGTTTGAATCGATAGAAATGCCTCTGGTGCTGTGCCTGTATGATATGGAAACAGATGGTATCATGGTACGCCCTGAGGAATTGAAGCAGTACGGCAGGGAGCTTGGTGCGCATATTGAAAAGCTCGAACAGACCATTCATGAACAGGCAGGCGAGGATTTTAACATTAATTCACCGAAACAGCTGGGTGAGATCCTGTTTGAGAAGATGCAGATACCGGGAGGCAAAAAGACAAAGACAGGTTATTCTACAGCCGCAGATGTATTGGAAAAGCTGGCTCCGGAGTATCCATTTGTTGCCGACATACTCGAATATAGAGGACTTGCAAAGCTAAAGTCCACATATGCAGATGGATTGGCTAATTATATAGACGAGAACAACAGGATTCATTCACATTTCAATCAGACGATCACAGCGACGGGGCGTATCAGTTCGACAGAGCCGAATCTGCAGAATATACCGGTCAGACTGGAACAGGGCAGACTGATCAGAAAGGTATTCGTGCCAAAGGATGGCTGCGTCTTTATAGATGCCGATTATTCACAGATCGAGCTGCGCATTCTCGCACATATGTCAGGTGATGAGAAGCTGATTGCGGCATATGGACAGGATGATGATATTCATAGAATTACAGCCTCTGAGGTCTTTCATGTGCCACTAAATGAGGTCACAAGTCTGCAGAGAAGAAATGCAAAGGCAGTCAATTTCGGAATTGTATATGGCATCAGTTCCTTTGGACTGAGTCAGGGACTGAGTATTTCCAGAAAAGAAGCCAAGGAATACATCGACCGGTACTTTGAAACCTACCCGCAGGTAAAAGCATTTCTGGAACAGCTGGTAGAGGATGCAAAGA
Organism: bacterium; assembly: GCA_030539165.1. Taxonomy (GTDB): domain Bacteria; phylum Bacillota; class Clostridia; order Lachnospirales; family Lachnospiraceae; genus JAAYYM01. The sequence continues at coordinate 162,265 of JAUNSO010000001.1, read as the reverse complement.
AGAACGGATATGTCACGACGATGTTTGGCAGGAGAAGACCGGTACCGGAGCTGCAGTCTGCAAACTTTGTGCAGAGAGGCTTTGGAGAGCGGGTGGCCATGAATGCGCCGATCCAGGGAACGGCTGCAGATATCATCAAGATCGCTATGATTCGTGTACATGACCGTCTGGAGGAGGAAAAGCTGCAGTCGAGACTGATCTTACAGGTGCACGATGAACTGCTGATAGAAGCCGTACAGAGTGAAACGGAGCGTGTAGAACAGATTCTGGCAGAAGAAATGCATGCTGCCGCAGTGCTGGCAGTCAATCTGGAAATCGATATGCATACGGGAAACAACTGGTATGAGGCAAAGTAATATGAAGATCATCGGAATCACAGGCGGTGTTGGAGCCGGAAAATCAGAAGTGCTGAAATGGATCGGCAAGCTGTGCAGCTGCAGGATCCTGATCGCTGATGAAGCAGCACATACACTGGAAATGCCCGGAGCAGAGTGCTACAGCCCACTGGTTTGCCTGCTGGGCGAGGGTATTCTCGCAGAGGACGGGAGAATTGATAAACGTAAAATGGCTTCGGCAATCTTTGAAGGAGACACGGAGGACAGACTGACGCAGGTAAATGCGATCATTCATCCTGCAGTCAAACGATATATTTTGTCTGAAATAAAGGCAGAACAGGATAAAGGCATTGCAGATTACTTTTTTATCGAAGCGGCATTGCTGATCGAGGATGGCTATACAGAGATCTGCGATGAGCTTTGGTATATTTATGCGGATACAGAGACAAGAAAAAGAAGACTGCGTGAGTCACGGGGCTATACTGACGACAAGATAGAGGGCATCATGAACGCACAGTCAGATGAGACGGCTTTTCGCAGATATTGCAGTCAGGTGATAGATAACAGTGGCGACGCCGCACACACCATCGAACAAATCAAGGCACTATTTGACAGATAAAATGCAGTTGGGGGAACGATCAATGGCAGAAAGCAAAAAATATCCGGGACAATTGGTATTTGGACTTGATATTGGAACACGAAGCATCGTCGGGACAGTCGGATACAAAACCGGAGACACATTTCATGTAGTGGCACAGCAGACAAAGGAACACGATACGAGAGCGATGCTGGATGGTCAGATTCACGATATCAACAAGGTAGGCAAGACCATCAGAGCCATCAAGGAAACGCTGGAGAAGCAAATCGGCAGAAAGATCACGGATGTCTGCATCGCTGCCGCCGGGCGTGTGCTGCAGACGGTTACGACGCATGTAGACTACGAAATGCCGGAGGAGACCAGCGTTGAACCAGAACACATCTATGCACTGGATATGCTCGGAGTGGAAAAGGCATACGATGAATTTCAGGAGTCCAATCATCTGGATATAAAGTTTTACTGCGTTGGATATACTGTTGTGAAATATTATCTGAATCATTATCCGATCAACGCATTGGAAAATCATAAAGCGGGTGTGATCTCTGAGGATCTGATCGTAACATTCCTGCCGGATGAGGTCGTAGACGGACTGTACAAGGCTGTAGAGATCGCCGGACTGCAGGTGGCCAATCTGACATTGGAGCCGATAGCTGCCATACAGGTGGCGATACCGGTCATGTACCGTATGCTGAATATTGCATTGGTGGATGTGGGAGCAGGAACGAGTGATATATCGGTCACGCGTGACGGCAGTATCATTGCATATGGTATGATACCGCGTGCCGGAGACAAGATTACAGAAGCGATTGCGCAGCATTGTCTGGTAGATTTTATACAGGCAGAGAAAATCAAGATGGCTGCCGGAAGAAAGACGGCCATCAATTATAAGGATATCATGGGTCTGGCGCAGAAGATCATGCCCAATGAAGTCATCAAGACAGCGGATACCCTGATCAAGGATATGGCAAAGGAAGTGTCTGACAAGATCAAGGAATTAAACGGAGGAAAGCCTGTCAGTGCTGTGTTTGTAGTCGGAGGCGGCGGCAAGTTTCCAGGGTATACCGAGGCACTTGCAAAGGAAATGGGCATACAGACAGAGAGAGTGGCTCTGCGCGGAGAGGAGGTCATGAAGGATATAGATTTCCAGATTGATGATCCGAAGCGTGATTCCATGTATGTGACCCCGATTGGTATCTGTCTTAATTTTTATGACCAGAAAAATAACTTTATATTTGTACATTTTAACGGAGAGCGCATCAAGCTGTATGACAACAATCATCTGGCAATCATAGATGCAGCAATGCAGGCAAACTTCACAAATGAAGGCCTGTTTCCGAGGCGCGGCAGGGAACTGAATTTTGTAATCAATGGGAAGCCCAGAATCGTAAGGGGAGAGCTCGGAGAAGCGGCAGTGGTGATGCTGAATGATGCTCCGGCCGGAGTCAACGCACCGATACAGGCAAATGATAAAATCGTGGTAAAGGAATCCACTGCCGGTGCAGATGCAGTGATGGAGATTCGCAAGCTGCCGGAATATGAAAGTACCATTCAGGTCATCGTCAATGATCAGAAGGTTGTTCTGCCGAAATTTGCAGAAGTGAACGGACAGCTGCAGTCGGGCTTTTATGAAATCAAGGAACATGACGATATTAAGATTTTGAATTACTATACAGTACAGCAGATTATCGAGTTCATGGATGTGATTCTAAAGGAAGGCACAAAGCTCTATGTGAACAATAAGCTGGCGTCACTCGATGAAAAGGTATATGAGAATTTTTCTCTGATCTGGACGATGGAGGAAGTGCATTTATCAGATGTAGAGGAAGATATGGATGAGGACGCATCAGAGTCATATGAAGAGGACGCACAGGAAAGTGTGATGGCAGATGAGGCGGCGATAGATCCTGTCGGCGAGCAGGACAACGAGAGCGTGCCGGACGGCAAGGACGCTACAGAAAGTCAGGAAATCACAACGGCAATTACAGTTATGGTCAATCAGGAACCTGTACATATGGTCGGAAAGAACTCTTATATTTATGTAGATGTATTTGATCTGATTCACTTTGATCTGTCACAGCCGAAGGGGAAAAGCGTGGTGACACTTCTGAACGGGGCACCTGCACAGTATACAGAGATATTAAAGAATGGAGATGTTCTGGATATTTACTGGAAGGATTGAGTGAATATGGACAGAACCAAAGAGGGGACACAAAAAGAATGAATCTATGCAGTATTACAAGCGGTAGCAGTGGAAATTGCATCTATGTGGGATCAGACAACACACACATCATCATTGATGCAGGAATCAGTGGAAAGAGAATCGAAGAAGGACTGAATGGAATCGGGCTGACAACCTCAGACATTGATGGTATCCTGATCACACATGAGCATTCAGATCACATCGGAGGTCTTGGGGTACTGGCCAGAAAATACGGAATCCCTATGTACTCGACACCGGGTACGATTCGTGGGATCAAGGCATCACGTAATCTCGGAACGATTCCTCCGGAGCTGTTTCGCGAGATACAGGCAGACAAAGACTTTATGATTGAGGATCTGCTGATCAAGCCTGTTAGGGTATCTCATGATGCAAATGAGCCTGTAGCCTACAGGGTACAGCATGAGGAGAGCTCAGTGGCTGTGGTGACTGATCTCGGTATGTATGATGATTACATCGTAGAAGCTTTTCAGGGTGTAGATGCTCTGTTGTTAGAGGCAAATCATGATGTCAACATGCTGCAGGTAGGACGTTATCCATATTACCTGAAGCAGAGAATCCTTGGAGATCAGGGACATCTGTCCAACGAAAGATCAGGCCAGCTGCTCTGTGCACTGCTGCATGATAAGCTGAGAACCGTAATGTTAGGACATTTGAGTGCAGAAAATAATCTTGCAGAGCTTGCCTACGAAACAGTCAGACAAGAGGTCGCAATGTCAGATAATCAATATAAAGCCGGAGACTTCCCTATACGAGTAGCAAAAAGAAGCTCCAGATCAGAATTGATCGCAGTTTAGTCAGGGGAGAGTTCGAATGGAGTCATCAAAGGAGGAAGATCATGTATCTGAATACCGAGAAGAAGTTATGGATCGCCAAAGGAAATGAGAAAGTATGCATGGAACCGCGTATGGCAAACCGCCATGGTCTCATAGCCGGAGCCACCGGAACCGGCAAGACGATTACTCTGAAGGTTATGGCAGAGTCTTTTTCAGATATGGGCGTTCCTGTATTTTTGGCAGATATCAAAGGTGATCTCACCGGCATGTGCAAGCCGGGAGAGAACAGTGAAAATATACAAAAAAGAATCGAAAAGCTTGGAATCGAGGGCTTTTCCTTTCATGAATATCCGACCAGATTTTTTGATGTATTTGGGAAAAAGGGACTGCCTGTCAGGACGACGATTTCAGAGATGGGGCCTGAGCTGATCGCAAGATTATTAGATCTGAATGATACACAGACAGGAATCCTGACGATCATTTTTAAAATCGCAGATGATCAAGGCTTGCTGCTGCTTGATTTGAAGGATCTCAAGTCTATGGTACGTTATGTTGGAGATAACAGCAGTGATTTCCGTACAGAGTACGGCAATATCTCTACACAGAGCATCGGCTCGATCCAGCGTGCACTGCTACAACTGGAAGAGCAGGGTGGAGATATCTTCTTTGGGGAACCTGCGCTTGATATCTTTGACTGGATCTGCACAGGGACTGACGGAAGAGGAATGATCAATATATTAGAATGTGATGAACTGTTCCAAAAACCTTTGCTTTATTCGACCTTTATGCTATGGATGTTATCAGAATTATATGAGAACCTGCCGGAGGCAGGAGATTTGGAAAAGCCGAAGATCGTGTTTTTCTTTGATGAGGCGCACTTACTGTTTGATGATGCACCAAAGGCTTTGCTTCAGAAGGTAGAGCAGGTCGTGAGGCTGATTCGCTCCAAGGGAGTCGGTGTATATTTCATCACGCAGAAGCCGTCAGACATACCGGAAAACGTGCTGGCACAGCTTGGCAACAAGGTACAGCATGCACTGCGTGCATACACACCGAATGAACAAAAGGCAGTCAAGGCTGCGGCACAGTCCTTTAGAGTGAATCCTGCATTTGATACAGAGGAAGTCATGATGGAGCTTGGTACAGGGGAAGCGTTGGTATCCTTCCTGGATGATGAAGGTGTACCATCGATTGTGGAACGTGCCTTTATACTGCCGCCGATGAGCCATATGGGAAGTGTGGATGAGTCGGTTCGTGACTCCATCACAAAGACGGGAACACTCTATGACAAATACTCACGTGAAATCGACCGGGATTCTGCCTATGAATATCTGGAAAGAAAGATGAAGCAGGAGGCGGCTGAGGAAGCTGAGGCTGAGAAAAAAGAGTTAAGAGCCTCCGGCAGCAAGTCAACAGCAAAGAAGAGCAGCGGCCGCACAAAGAAATCAGCCACAGAGAAGATAGCCGACACAGCCCTGCGTACGGTCAGCCGTGAAGTAACCAGAAGCGTCACCAGAGGACTGCTGGGAAGCTTGAAGAAGCTGTTTTAAACGCTTCGAGAAATCAATATGAGCCGGAAATGGTGTTTCTGACAATCAGATTCATGGATGAAAGAATAAATGATAAGTTATGTAAACCTGATCATTTGACTTTGGACATTATATATGCTTAGATATAATATACAATTCCAAAATTGATATGTTTATGATAAAGATGAGATCATTTTGGACAAGACATATCGTTTGAGAAGTATTAAAATTCCTATTTCTATATCCATTCATGTGAAATATGGAATTAAATATGCATTTTAAGAAGCTTTCTTGTCCAAATCCATAAGAACTTAGTGATGTAATGAAGCATTTTGGAATTTATACTGTATTTTGAAGGAAGTACTTGTCCAAATTAACAGGTATCTTTAAAATGCGGTGTTAAATATAAAGAAAAAACGTAATGACAAAAATGTAAGACAAAAGACATAAAGCAAAAGAAATTCAGTCTAAGAGGAGAATATAGAATTATGAAAAAAACAATTATTACAGTCATCGGACAGGATACGGTCGGCATTATTGCAAAGGTATGTACGTATCTTGCAAATAACAGAATCAACATCCTGGACATTTCTCAGACAATTGTTCAGGGCTATTTTAATATGATGATGATCGTAGATATGAACGAGTCCAGCAAGCCATTTGGAGATATTGCATCAGAGCTTGAACAGATCGGTGAAGAAATTGGTGTCATCATTAAGTGCGATCGTGAGTATTTCTTCACTTTGATGCATAGGTTATAGTTTTACCTGTGATTTTTTTGCATAGAATTTAGAGCTTAGAATTAAGAGCATAAAGAATTTAACGATAAGGATCCAGAAACGGAGTTTAAATATGATTAATATATTTGAGGTCAATGAGACCAATCAGATGATAGAGAAGGAGAATCTGGATGTCAGGACGATAACACTGGGTATCAGCCTGTTAGACTGCATTACAGATGATCTGGATAAGCTAAATGAGAACGTATTTAACAAAATTACAAATGTAGCAAAGAATCTGGTCAGTACCGGAAAAGAGATTGAGCTGGAATTTGGTATTCCGATTGTCAATAAGAGAATCTCTGTGACACCGATTTCCCTGATTGGAGCCTCTGCCTGCAAAACACCAGAGGACTTCGTGACACTTGCGAAGACTATGGATGAAGCGGCAAAGCAGGTCGGCGTGAATCTGATTGGCGGCTATTCTGCACTTGTATCGAAGGGAATGACGCGTGCAGAGGAGAATCTGATCCGTTCGATTCCACAGGCTCTTGCCTGTACAGACAGAGTGTGCAGCTCCGTCAATCTGGGCTCAACCAAGACCGGCATCAATATGGATGCAGTCAGACTCATGGGCGAGATTATTTTAGAAACGGCAGAAATCACAAAGGAACGTGATTCCATCGGCTGTATGAAGCTTGTGGTATTCTGCAATGCTCCGGATGACAATCCGTTTATGGCGGGTGCATTTCATGGTGTTACGGAATCAGATGCAATCATCAATGTCGGTGTCAGCGGTCCCGGTGTTGTAAAGACCGCACTGACAAAGGTCAGAGGCGCAAGCTTTGAGGTCTTATGTGAAACCATTAAGAAGACAGCATTTAAGGTGACAAGAGTTGGACAGCTCGTAGCAGGAGAGGCATCGAAGCGTCTCGGCATCCCATTCGGTATCGTAGATTTATCCCTTGCACCGACCCCGGCAATCGGAGACAGTGTAGCAGATATTCTGTGTGAGATTGGTTTAGAATATGCAGGAGCACCCGGTACAACGGCAGCCCTTGCTATGCTAAACGATCAGGTCAAGAAGGGCGGCGTTATGGCATCCTCCTATGTAGGCGGTCTAAGTGGCGCATTTATCCCGGTCAGTGAAGATCAGGGCATGATTGATGCAGTTGAAGCAGGTGCACTGACCATAGAGAAGCTGGAAGCTATGACCTGTGTATGCTCGGTCGGCTTAGACATGATTGCAATTCCGGGAGATACGAAGGCAACGACTATTTCCGGCATCATTGCAGATGAAATGGCAATCGGTATGGTGAATCAGAAGACGACAGCAGTCAGAGTGATTCCTGCGATTGGCAAGACAGTAGGTGACAAGGTGGAATTCGGAGGCTTGTTCGGATATGCACCGATTATGCCAGTAAATCCTTTCTCCTGTGCAGACTTCATCAACCGCAAGGGCAGAATTCCGGCTCCGATTCATTCGTTTAAGAACTAAGATTTGGCACTTTATTTATCCCGTATCTGATAGGCTTCCTTGTTATCATACCATGTGCTCAAACCTTGATAGTCCTGTGGATCGCTTATCTGATTTCAGCATTTATCAGTAAAAGAAAGCAAGTCAGCACAGAAAAAGAATCAGAAGAAGATGAAAAAACAGAAATTTATGAATAGCCACGAAGGCGAATACTGGACGACAATACTAAAATTAGTCGAATAAAGAGGTTATGTAGCATTGATGTTACTAACCTTTTTTTTAAAATTAAACAATGAAGTGAATATCCGTAAAGACAAAACAAATACGGATAAATGATTAAATTTTACTTGACGATATTGACGTTTTTTCGTATACTATAATTAAAGCATATATCCGTAAAAATATTCGATTTACGGAATAATACTACTGGGTGGTGAATGATATGATATTTTCATATGAAGAGTGTATAGAAAAATATGGAAGTGACTATAGAATTAAAAAAGTAATTTTAGAAGGAACACTATTCAAACTTGCTCCGGGAATATATTCCGATCAAAAAAATGAACCGGATACTGCAATTATGAGAAAGAAATATCCCTATGCAGTTTTCACACTGAATAGTGCTTTTTATTATCAGGGGTTGACGGATACCGTTCCCTCGTCTTATTATCTTGCAACAGATAAGGATGCTTCTAAGATTAAAGACAAGAACGTCACACAGATCTTTGATAATAATAACAGCATGGATTTGGGAGTGGAAATCCTCAATTACAATGGTGATGATGTCCGTGTTTTTACAAAGGAACGATTATTAATTGAACTGATTCGTAATAAGAATAGTCTTTCTTATGATTATTATAAGGAAATAATAAAAAATTATCGAAAAATGATTTACTCACTTGATTTTCAACTTGTTGAGGAGTATGCGGAACGGTTACCAAAGACAAGGATGGTAATGAATACAATACAGACGGAGGTTTTTTGAGTGAAAATACAAGAGATGATTGATGACATAGAGGCATTGGGATACTCTATACAAGATGCAAGGGCACGAGTATGCCAAGATATTGTTCTGAAGGCAATAGCGACCAGCAATCTTTCGAGAAATGTTACAATTAAGGGAGGAGTCGTAATGCGAAGCAAAACATGCAATGTACGCAGGGCGACGCAGGATATAGATATTGACTTTATACGATATTCCTTGTCTGATCAATCTATCATTAGATTTATTCAAATTATAGATTGTCTTCCGGATATATCAATTAAATGTACCGGAGAAATTATTGAATTGAACCAACAGGATTATCATGGGAAAAGTGTAAGGGTTTTGATACAAGATCGGGATGGTTCATCAATTGAAAGTGGATCGAAGTGATAAAAGATGGCTTGATAATCCTATAAATGAAATTCTTACAGGAATACTAGAATATTTGACAAATCTGGAATAGCTTACGAAGCAATTACTGATGTATTAAGGTATTATAATTGGATATAGAGAATTCGGAGAACAAGATGAAAAATCAAGAATATATGACATGTAAGGAAGCAGCCGAGCAGTGGGGCGTATCTGTGAGAAACGTCCAGAGGCTGTTAAAGGAAGACAGGATACCGGGAGCGAAGATGTATGGTCACTCCTGGATGATTCCGTGCGGAACCGGGAAACCGGAGGATATTCGAAACGAGAAGAAGAGAAAAGAAGTCACTTATGCGCTCTATGGCATATTAGCGACAAGCATTCCCATGCCTCGAAAGCATGCGGATGCAGTCCTTGAAACCTTTGAAGAGGAAGCCTTTCGTCGTCAGTATGCGGCGGAGCTTTCTTATTTTAGAGGGGATTTTGAAGCAGTCAAGCAGTATTACAGAAGCATCAGAATCTATGACAGGATGTATCTGTGCGCCGCACATATTACGCTGGCAGCGGCTATGAGTACAGGTGATTACGAGTTATATGAAGCAATCATGCATACAGCAGAGCTGATACTGGAATACGCACGCGAACAGGACGAGAAGACAGATACAGGAGTACAGGAAAATGCAAACGGCAATCCACAAACGAGTCGATTCACTCCAAAAGGAAAATGTAACTGGAAGATCTGTAACCCATACACGGAAATCAAGCTTGCCATAGATATGCTGCATGCCCTTGCAGCCGTCAGTATGCTCGTACCGCAGATGCTGCCGAAGTGGCTTGATACCAACAATTTCTCGGAGTATCCGTCAGAAGCACGTGGAATGTTACTGTATCTGCGCATCAAGTATCTGCAGACAACGAATCGCTTTGATGAGATGCTGACAACGGCACAGACCGTACTTACAATGCGGACAAATGACGATTGCTTTACATCTATGGAACTTTATTCTCTGCTGCTATGCGCGTGTGCAAATTACAGACTGGAGAATCATCCACAGACAGCACAAGATCTAGAACATGCCATCCATATCGGTATGCCGAATCACTTGCTGACTCCCTTCGCAGAACTTTCCATGGCAGTCGGCGGTCAGCTGATGCCTATGATCCGAAAGGAATATCCATCCCAGTATACAAAGCTAGTTCAGCAAATGGAGCAGACTTGGATCAACTGGCTCAGCTTTCACAATCAGTTCGCACAGGCAAATATTACACTTGTACTCAGTCCCGAAGAGTATCAGCTCGCCCTCCTGATCAAAGAAAGAAAATCCTATCCCGAGATTGCAAAGCTCATGGCGACACCGGAAAAAGAGATACACAAAATGATGACCTCCATCTATCAGAAGCTCTGCATCAGGGGAAAAGCAAGACTTCGAAAATTTATTTAACCGAACAGTAGAACGCCAATCAGCGGAACAAAAACCCGCCAATCGCCGGAAAAATATTTGACCAATCGCCGGAAAAATATTGCGAAACCATTGATTATAGCATATACTAATGGTAAAGATATTGAATAGGGGTGTTTGGAGTGAAGAATTACAAAAAGCGAATAGCTGATGATATTTTAAAACGTAAACTGAAAGGCAAGGGCGCAGTTCTGATTGAAGGACCGAAGTGGTGTGGTAAAACCACGACTGCAGAGCAGATTGCTACAAGCCTTTTGTATATGGATGATCCGGAGAAGAAGGAACAGAACATTACCATGTCCGAACTAAACCCAAAACGCCTTTTACAAGGAGCAGTGCCAAGACTGATTGATGAATGGCAGCTAGCCCCCAAATTGTGGGATGCGATTCGCTTTGAAGTTGACCATCGTGATGAATTAGGGCAGTTTGTACTCACAGGTTCTGCGGTTCCAGCCAGTACAAAAGAGATTACTCATTCTGGCACAGGGCGCTTTACATGGCTCACTATGAGACCTATGAGCCTATATGAATCAGGAGAATCAACAGGAGAAGTGAGTTTAAAAGACTTGTTTGATGGTATAACGAAGATTGATGGAAATTCCAATATCGACATCAATCGTCTGGCATTCATGGTATGCCGCGGTGGGTGGCCGCAAGCGATTGATATGCAAGACGATATAGCACTCGACCAGGCGATGGATTATTATGATGCAGTTGTGCATTCAGATATTAATCGAGCAGACAATATACAGAAGAATCCTGAAAGGGTTAGGAGGCTTATGCGCTCTTATGCGAGAAACCAAGGCGGACAAGTACCTAATACTGTAATTGCACAGGATATTAGTGCAAATGACGAGGCACCTATGAATGAAGATACAGTAGCATCTTATATAAATGCACTGCGTAAAATTTTTGTGATAGAGGATATGCCTGCATGGAATCCAAATCTGCGTTCCAAAACAGCGATTCGCTCATCCGATACACGATATTATATTGATCCATCTATAGCTGTTGCTGCATTGGGCATCGGTCCCAATGACCTGCTCAACGACTTAAAAATCTTTGGTCTTCTGTTTGAAACGCTCTGTGTAAGAGACCTTCGTGTATTTGCCGGTGCATTAAATGGAGAAGTCTACCACTATCGGGACAAAGACGGACTTGAATGCGATGCTGTGATTCATTTGAGAAACGGCGAGTATGGCTTGATTGAAATAAAACTTGGCGGTGACAAATTGATTGAAGAAGGTGCAAAGAGTCTGAAAACAATGAGGGCCAAGATTGACACCGGTAAAATGAAAGCTCCGTCCTTCCTTATGGTATTGACGGGATCAGGGGATTATGCATATTGCCGTCATGATCATGTGTTTGTTGTTCCGATCGGATGTCTCAGAGACTGATTAACCGGGAAAAAAATAATTTTGAAAATTTATTTGGAAAATTAATGAATAATATATGCGTATATGCGCATATATTATTTGCTTTCTTTATCCGATTTGAAAAGATGCTTCATAGAATAAAATTGTCACAAATGCCTGTAATCGTGCATTTTATGAGAACAATTCTAAAATACATTTCTGATTCAATCATTCAAACACCTCAAAAAATACCCTCAAAACGCAATTTGCAAAAATGAAATAAATCATTTATCATATTTGATGGGTGATTTTATTTTGTGGTGGAGGAATGAGGAGTGATGGAGGAAATGAATCTGAATAGAAAATTAAAAATTAAATTGGAAAAGATCATGAGTTATATGTTGGCTGTCACAATGATTGCAGGAAGTATCAGCCTGTCACCGCTTGCAACAGTGGAAGTACAGGCGGCAGTAGAGACAAGGAATGTGAACCTTCGACTGAGTGATAACAGCATAGCAGGGATTGGAAATCCGGATTCTACCGCCACAACAGCATGGAAAGGCACCACCGTCTATTTCGGCAACCGTGCATACTATGTACTGGATAAGGATGGAACAGCAAAAGACAAGGCTAATATTGGAGACGGTCATTCGTCGAAGTCCGGTCATATGCTGCTGTTGTTAAAGGGTGTGATTGATGACCAGAATAGATATTTTGATAGAATAAATGGAAATGGTAAATCAGACTGGTCTATCAGTGATATACGGAATGACTTAAATGGTGGTGATTTTTTGAATAAGTCAGGAGAATTTACTGATAACGAAAAGGAAGCGATTGGCGTAACTACAATCAGACGTACAAATACGGATAATGGTGGATATATTTACTACCCAAGTAATGATACAGATGACAAAATCTTTTTGTTAGATTTAAATGATGTACAAAATACAAATTATGGATTTGTAAATGATATCGATGGGACAGATACCAGAAGTGCAGCCCCCAACTGCACATTTTGGTGGTGGCTTCGCTCGTCTGGCAGTGACGAGAAAATGCCGGCATTCGTTTTCCCTGATGGAACCGTCGGTTTGGGCGGCCGCACTGCAGGCAATGAGGCAGGTTCTGCTAGGCCCGCTTTGAATTTAGATTTGTCCAAAGTACTCTTTTCATCTGCAAGCGGATTCAATAAATCCAATTATCTTGCAGAAACAACCGGAGCTTCTGCAACAGGAACACAATGGGTTTTGACACTTGCAGGAGGAACTGGCTTTACAGCAACAAGAAAAAGTGGAGAGACAGGCGCAGTTAAGGCAGGGGAAAAGATGCACGTTGATGTAACGAATATCGGTTCAAAAAATACAGGTGTTGCATATAATCAGTTGTCTGCTATGTTGGTAGACGGAAATCAAACAGTGGTGGCGTATGGTCAGGTTAAAGACACAGATGAGACAGACAACAATCTGGAAGTAACGATCCCATCCGACATCAAAAACGGAACCTATACAATGAAAGTGTTTGCAGAACAAGTTAGCGTAGGAAATAAAACAGATTATGCAAGCAATATGGAGAGCATCAATCTTGAAATAAAGAGTCGTACTGTACCGATACCAACATCCACCCCAATACCAACTCCTGATCAAAAAGACGATAAGGAAGAACAGCCCGCTTCAAATCCTAAAAAGAATGAAGAAACCTTTATCAATCCTCTTGCGTGGAACTATCCGATGAATCAGTCCGGCAGCCTGTGTACAATCGAGGAACAGGGAGCAGCCTGTAAGCTGGCTTTTGCAGCTGCAACTCCGGCTGGTTTTAGGGAAGCTTTTTCATTCAATCTGTATACGAAAGAGAACGGGGCTTTGATGAAATCCTATTCCAAGAAGGCCGGCAAGTTTACATTGAACATCCCGAAGGAGTATCAGAAACCGGGCAGGACTTTTATGTTGGTCGGGATGGGTAAGGACGGTAAGATAAAAACATACACGGATGAAGATTTGAGTGACGGCAGTATCACAATCACGCTTGATCTGGAAGGCTACGCATTTTCCCTAATCTACACGGACGAAGTCGTCTCCACCACATCCACGGCAGGACAGGGCAGCAAAGGCGAGAATGTCTACATCGTACAAAAGGGTGACGTACTTAGCCGTATTGCAAAGAATCTCGGCGTCAGCAGACCTTACCTGACCAACAAGAATAACCTCACAAATCCGAATCAAATCAAAATCGGACAGAAGTTATATTACTAATGTTAACACAGTCGACCATATCATAATATTGGTTGGCTGTGTTTTTATAAACTATTTTTTCTTGACTTGTACATTTGACCGAATGATTGAATGCCATATAGTCGAACAAAAATTAGTCAACCGTCGGAAAAAGAGCAAGTCAAAAGCCTGCAAAGTCGGTCGGTAATGATACAATAATAGAAAGCTTTATTGAATCTCTATTGTGGTATCATGGTAGCGTGATAAAGTAAAATTCGTTGACACAGAACCATTTTGCTGATAATATATGATGATGTAAGCGTCAGGAGTACCTTTTCTACATTGTGGTATAGAGAATGACCATAGGTATCTAGTGGTGATTTGACGCAATCAGAGATTAGAGATGGGAGAAAAAGATTATGAAAAAGTTTTTAGCAGTATTGCTGGCATCTGTTATGGTCATTGGCCTGATTGGATGCGGCAGCAAGGATGCAGCAGCTACAGGCGCTGCAGGAGATGAGTCAGCACGTAAACAGCTGATCGTAGGATTTGATGCAGAGTATCCTCCTTATGGATATCAGGATGAGAAGGGTGAGTATGTAGGATTTGATCTGTCACTGGCACAGGAAGTATGCGACAGAAACGGCTGGGAGCTTGTTAAGCAGCCAATTAACTGGGATTCTAAGGACATGGAGCTGAATTCAGGTTCCATCGATTGTATCTGGAACGGATTTACCATGACAGGACGTGAGTCAGAGTATACATGGTCAGATGCGTATGTTGACAATAGTATCGTAGTAGTTGTAGCTGCTGATTCAGATATTGCGGCCAAGGCAGATCTGGCAGGCAAGGTAGTAGCGACACAGTCAGGCTCCTCAGCACTGACAGCACTGACAGATGACAGTGAAGGAAATGAGGAGAATATCGCACTGGCAGCAAGCTTTACTGAACTGCAGGAAATAGCTGACTACAATACAGCATTTATGAATCTGGAAGCAGGCGCAATTGATGCAATCGCTGTTGATATCGGAGTTGCAAAGTATCAGCTGGATTCCAGACAGGGTGCATTCAAGATGCTTGATGAGCCGATTTCTACAGAGCAGTACGGTATTGGCTTTAAACTGGGCAATGAGTCACTCAGAGATGCAGTGATGAAGACCTTAAATGAGATGGTAGCTGACGGAACATTTGCGAAGATCGCAGAAGAGTGGGAACTCAGTGATATGGTATGTCTTGGAAAGTAAGACTATGATTTGCAGGGGGAATGAAGAACGCAAAGTGACTTAGATGACCCCGGAAAGTAAGACTATGATAAAGGATGTCCATGTGGTAGCTGCCGATCCGGCAGGCAATATCACGATTATGGTTTTAGATGAAATCAGACAAAATGAGAGACTTTATATAGCAACCCGCTTGCTCGGCTATCCTGAATGGAATGCCGAGCAAGTTGGCTTTGTGATGCCGCCGGTTCATGGCGGTATGGGACGTCTGGAGATGATGGGCGGAGAATTCTGCGGAAATGCAACACGCAGCTACGGCTATTATCTTGCGGCAGTGAGAGGGATCACAGAAGGAAGTGTAACTGTTGAAATCAGTGGAACAAAGGCACTGCTGCAAGTAGATGTGAATATGAGAGCGCAGACTGCGTGGACACAGATGCCGGTTCCTCATAAAATAGAACAGGTATATCTGATCGATGTTGGAACCGTACCGGTCGTGCACATGGACGGAATCCTGCATGTTATCATGGAAAACACGATACCGTTAGATAAAATGACACAGCAGATCATAAAAGAAATCAGTCAAAAGTATCGTACGGAAGCCATAGGTGTCCTGTATGTACAGCAGCAGTCCATGCACCCGGTGGTTTATGTGAAAACAACGAATACATTAGTTGCCGAGAACAGCTGCGGCAGCGGAAGTATTGCATATGCATATTATCTGTCGAGAAATGTGATGACCGGTGAATGCCATACGGAAATAGAACAGCCGGGCGGTATCATAGAGACACAGATGATCAAAGAAGCAGGAGTTATTAAATCCTGTCGGATGGGCGGTCAGATCTCGATTTCGGATATTCTGACAGTCAGAGTTTAAATCGACACATGCATATCATCAAAGCTTTATGATGGGGCGGGTATATTCATTCTGTGCGATTGTCTTGAACTTAGAGGCAACAGCAATCTGATACACATGAGAAGCGTAAACATCTTCTTCGAGCATGGCGAGAGCCGTGGGGGAGAGGATGTTTTTTGCGTCAGCCAGTTTGCCAATCAAAGTCAGTGAACCCCGAGACTTTGCTGCAGTCAGCAGATCGGCTGCACCTGTACGGAAGCCGAGCAGTCTGGCATAGGAGATGTAATCATTTCTGATATAGGAAGCCAGAGTTTCGGTCTTCATATTTAACAAGAGATGCATCAGACAGCGGCTGATGCGTGCATAGGTGAAGTCCTTGGTTTTCAGATGCTCACAAAAGCCGGAAAAACTCCGGTAGTGCTTGAATTCTTTACAAATACGGTCAGACAGACTGTCACTAATATCCATATAGCCGGCTAATCCATGCTCACGTTCACTCAGCAGCTTATATCCAAGCATCGTAGAAAAATCATCGGCTGTGATCGGAAACGTGGTATTGATATGCTCCGATAACAAATCGTATACCTTTTCAGGAAGCTGAACCTCCAGATCTGTCAGGGAACCTGACTGAAGCAGGGTGGTGCGAATCGCCAGCGCTGATGAGAGTGAACTTTTCGACGAATCGACATCGGCAAGCTGATCATCCAGATAACGGCTGCCGTTTCGAACCAGTGTGTAGGGGACGATATCTGAACTACGTTTGATCAATGCCTTCATATAATAAATGCCAAGGATATTGTTGGGCTGGGAAATTGTCTCTGATATAGAGTCATCATGGAAATAATGACGGATTGCAGCAGCACTGGCGGCAGGAAATGTAAGACCCTCTTTTAGGGCTTCCTTCAGAGCAGACTGATAATCAGCTGGTTCTTCCAGCAGTACATTAGCGATTTCCCGCAGCTTGGAGATCTCTCCGCATTCACTGCCAAAGCAGACTGAGTCGATGATCCCCAGCTTATCTAACAGTGAGATTGCACCAAGCGCAAAATATTCTGCGCTTCCAAGTGCATAATAATGAGGCAGCTCAAAGACAGCATCTGCTCCATGCTCCAATGCCATGCGGGTTCTGACATATTTATCAATCACTGCCGGCTCGCCACGCTGGACATAGTCACCGCTCATCACCACGACGACACGGTCAGCTCCGGTCAGCTTTCTGGCTTCTTCTATATGAAACTGATGTCCGTTATGAAACGGGTTGTACTCTGCGATGATACCGACTGTCTTCATATGCATGTCCTCACAAATCTGATTCATGGATTGGTTACCAATAGTGTAACACGGCAGAAATAGAAATACCATAGACAAGGAAAAAGAATCTCAATTATACATATTTGATAAAAATTTAACAAATTTAAGGCGGAATGTACTTAATTTTGCACAAAAAAATGCAAAAAAGTTCTTGTATACAATAAACGCATTGGCTATAATTGTACTATCATATGGATTATTTCTGGATTTTGAAGGAGGAGCAATAGAGATGTCATTTATTGATAAGATCAAAGAAAGGGCAAAGCAGGATGTCAAGACCATCGTACTGCCGGAGACAAATGACCGCAGGACATTGATTGCGGCAGCTAAAATCATACAGGAAGGCACCGCAAAGCTGATCATGGTTGGAAAAGAAGAAAAGATCATGGATGGTGCGAAATGGCTGGAAGTAGATCTGAGTCAGGTCAAGGTAGTGGATCCTGAGAATACGGAGAAGCTGGACGAGTATGTGAACCTGCTGTATGAAACAAGAAAAGAAAAGGGTATGACCCCGGAAAAGGCAAGAGAGCTGCTGCTGAGTGATTACCTGATGTTTGGTGTGATGATGGTAAAAGCAAAGGATGCAGACGGTATGGTAGCAGGCGCATGTCATGCAACGGCAGATGTACTGAGACCATCGCTGCAGATATTGAAGACCGCTCCGGGAGTGAAGCTGGTATCCGGTTTCTTTATCCTGGATGTGCCTGACTGTGAATATGGTGCTGACGGTACGTTCCTTTTTGCGGACTGCGGACTGAATCAGGATCCGACAGCAGAGGAGCTGGCAGATATCGCTGATTCCTCAGCCAAGAGCTTTACAACTCTCGTAGGGCAGAAACCGATTATTGCCATGCTTTCACACTCATCAAAGGGAAGCGCAAAGCATCCGCTGGTCGATAAGGTCGTAGAGGCAACCAGAATTGCTCATGAAAAATATCCGCATCTGACACTGGATGGAGAACTCCAGCCGGATGCAGCATTGGTACCTGCTATTGCACATTCAAAGGCACCGGGAAGTGAAGTGGATGGTAAAGCAAATGTTCTGATATTCCCGAATCTTGACTGCGGTAACATCAGTTACAAGCTCGTACAGAGACTGGGTAAGGCAGAGGCCTATGGTCCGATGCTGCAGGGTATCAGCCGTCCGGTCAATGATCTGTCCCGTGGCTGCTCCGCCGAAGACATCGTAGGAGTCGTAGCCCTAACAGCTGTGCAGGCACAACTGGTGTGATAAGCAGAGTCTGGGT
>JAUNSO010000001.1:99385-143506 GCA_030539165.1 bacterium | reverse complement strand
TGGGTGGTCTGCTTATCTGGTAAATCAGAACCAACATACAAGGAGGAAATCAAATGAATATATTAGTTATTAACTGTGGCAGTTCATCTCTTAAGTTTCAACTGATTAATACAGACAGTGAGGAAGTGATTGCAAAGGGACTGTGTGAAAGAATCGGTATCGACGGAAGTCGTATCGTATACTCACCAGCAGGCGGAGAGAAGCAGATCAAGGAATCTGACATGCCGACCCATACAGAAGCAATCAAGCTGGTCATCAACGCGCTGACAAATTCACAGACAGGTGTAGTCAAGAGTCTGGATGAAATCGGTGCCATCGGTCACAGACTGGTACACGGTGGAGAAAAATTTGCGTTTTCCACGATTATCAATGATGAAGTCATCAAGGCAGTAGAGGAATGCAATGAGCTGGCACCACTACATAACCCTGCAAACCTGATCGGCGTTGCAGCCTGCAGAGAACTGATGCCGAACACACCTCAGGTAGGTGTATTTGATACAGCATTTCATCAGACGATGCCGGAGGAGGCATATCTGTACGGACTGCCATATGAGTATTACGAGAAGTATAAAATCAGAAGATATGGTTTTCACGGAACCAGCCATTCCTATGTATCAGAGCGCGCAGCAAAGCTGATGCAGGTTCCCTATGAAGCATCCAAAATCATCGTATGCCATCTGGGAAACGGAGCCTCTGTAACAGCCGTAAAAAATGGTAAATCCATAGATACCTCCATGGGACTGACTCCTCTTGAGGGATTGGTCATGGGCACACGTTCAGGAGATCTGGATCCGGCGATCATAGAGTTTATCGCTCAGAAGGAAAATAAAACACTGGCTGAGGTACTGCAGATTCTAAATAAAAAATCAGGTGTACTGGGTCTGTCCGGTGGATTTACAAGCGATTTCAGAGATCTGGAGGAGGCATCTGCTGCAGGCAAGCAGAATGCCATCAGAACGATCAATGTATTTGCATACAGAGTTGCAAAATATATCGGTGCCTATACAGCAGCCATGAACGGTGTAGACGGTATCTGCTTTACGGCAGGTGTCGGAGAGAACAGCCATACAGTCAGAACAAAAGTATGTGAATACCTCGGATATCTGGGTGTTACGATTGACGAAGAGAAGAATGCTGTCCGTGGAGAGGAAATCATCATCTCTACGCCGGATTCCAAGACAAAAGTCATGGTGATCCCGACAAATGAGGAGCTGGCAATCGCACGAGAGGCATTGGCACTGGTCAACGCTAATAGATAAGCTGACAGATAATGTCAGAGTGAAATATAATCAAAAATATCTGTTGACAATCCTTGAACTGCTATGTATAATTGTTTGAGTATGAACGGGATTGCTAAGGAGGTGTAACAATGTCAATATGTCCAAAAAATAAATCTTCTAAGGGAAGACGCGATAAAAGAAGAGCGAACTGGAAAATGAGCGCTCCTACATTGGTTAAGTGCAGCAAATGCGGAGCATTAATGGTACCACATAGAGTGTGCAAAGCGTGCGGATCTTATAACAAGAAAGAGATTATCAAAGCAGACTAAGCAATTTATGAAGACCTCTCGATTCGCGAGAGGTCTTTTTTCGTATCATAGGAAATGTGCCTGTGATAGCATGCGCCAAAAGGGAGCATAGACTGTATGGTTATTAATTTTGCACTTGCTTCAATTATTTCAAATGTGATTCTGATCATGGGAGTGGTGTCACTGCTCATAGGAGGAAGAGCATTTATGAGAAATCCAAAGTCCGGTACGAACCGTGCTTTGTTTTTTGTATCCATCTTTGTTTTCTTATGGGATTTTGGATATGCTTGGATGAGTCAGTGTTATCGTCCTGGATATGCTTACTTCGCCAGAACACTTGCCTTGATTGGAGTGTTTGGCTTTATCCCTTCTTCTGCAAATTATATATCTATATTGTCTGGTATGAATTCAAAGAAGCGACGCGTGATGTGCCATATTCTTTATTTCATCTCTGCAGTCATTCTTCCATTTGTATGCGCCAAAAGCTCTGTTGAGTTTGTTGTTACGAAGTATGGGTATTATTATAGAAGTCATTTTTCCATTGCAAGGCTGGTTCAGCTGGTCTTTATAGGCATCTGTCTATGTATCTTTTATGATATCTGTCGTAAGTGGAAGAAAAAAACGAGATTTCGCAGAAATAAACAGCTGATTCGTTACTTTAGCCAGTATGGTATCGTAGTAACACTGGGGTGTCTGTCTGACACGATCTTTCCTGTGTTTTTCGGAACGGTTTCCTTTCCGGGAAGCAGTATCGGAGCATTTGTTTCCTTTATGATTTTATATGTTATTACTAAGAAATGTGAAGCATTTGATATATCAGTAGAGAATGTTGCTGATTATCTTTTTATGTCTGTAAAAAGTCCTATTTTTATTACGAGGTATGATCTGACAATCGCCATGGCCAATGAAGCTGCCTATGAGTTTCTGGACGCCGGGGCTAACGAGGTATGCGGCAGATCAGTCATGGATTTTTTTGACACACGGTTTTCCAAGGAATATATACAGTCAATGGCATTGAATAAAAAGCGGTCATGGGAATCAGATGTAGTGTGTAAAGTAAACGGGAAGACCTGTAAGGCGGCATCTTCTATTATATATGATGACTTTGATGAGCAGATTTGTACGATTACGTTTATCTATGATATGACAAAGGAGATGGAAGTCTACAGGACGCTCGAGGAAAGCAAACAGGCTGCAGATAAAGCCAATCAGGCAAAGAGCATTTTCCTTGCCAATATGAGTCATGAGATCAGAACCCCCATGAATTCCATTATCGGTATGTCAGAGATCGCACTTCGTGGAAGTCTGCCGGAGGACGAGAGAGACTATATTGAGCGGATCAGAACGGCAGGCAACAGTTTGCTGGCGATTATCAATGATATTCTTGATTTTTCAAAGATAGAATCTGGAAAGATGGAAGTATTGCCTGTAGAATATGAGATTTTGTCTGTCATCAATGATATTGTCAATATGACAGAGCAGAAAATCGTAGAAAAGAATCTGCAGCTGATTACAAGAATCAATCCGGATATACCGCACAAGCTGATCGGAGATGACGGGAGGATCAAGCAGATCCTGCTGAATCTTGTAAACAATGCTGCGAAGTATACAAAAGAGGGAACTGTTGGCATCTATGTGGATTTTGAACGAACGGATCAGGAAATCGTATTAAATATCAGGATCAGTGATACCGGAATCGGTATTAAAGAAGAAGATAAGGCAATGCTGTTTGAATCATTTAATCAGGTAGATACATACAAGAACAGGGATGTGGAAGGTACAGGACTGGGACTGGCTATCGTAGATAAAATGACACGTCTTATGAACGGCTCAGTCGAATTTGAGTCGACCTATGGTGTGGGCAGTGCATTTACGGTACATATTCCTCAAAGAGTGGCTGAGGATGTCTCCTGTATTTCACAGGAACATAATGTGGAACCTGATGAGAATGGTCTGGTTGATTTTAAGTCCTGCGGTGTCGAGCGGTTTCAGGTCAAGGATGACGGACTGTCCTTTAGTGCGCCAAATGCCTCGATACTGATCGTAGATGATAATGATATGAATCTGATGGTTGCCGAAGGGCTGTTAAAACCTCTGCTGATGAAGATCACAACTGCGAAAAGCGGTCAGGAAGCGCTGGAGCTGGTGCATAAAAACCAGTATGATATTGTATTTATGGATCATATGATGCCGGAGATGGATGGCATTGATGCGACAAAGCTGATCAGGCAGATGGAAGGTGCATATTTTAAGAAGCTTCCAATCATAGCACTGAGTGCCAATGCTGTCAGCGGTGCGAGATCGATGTTCTTAAAATGCGGTATGAATGATTTTGTGGCAAAACCGATAGAAATGCGTGAGATCAGTGCTGCCTTGAAGAAATGGCTTCCAAAAGAAAAAATCGAAAAGCCACAGCCTGATGCAGCATCAAAGGATGGAAAATCGGGAGAAAATCAAACAGCAGATATTGACCATGATGATGAACAGATCATGGAACAGCTGAATGCATTGAATCCTGATATCATTGACATCAAAACAGGTTTTTCCTATATGGGCAATGATCCCAAGAGCTATGCCAATATCCTAAGAGAATTCAGAGAGTCAGCTGCCGGGAAGATAGCCGATATCAAGGATTATGCAGAAAAGCAGGAGATCAAACGCTATACCATTGAAGTACATGCATTAAAGAGTATTTCCAAGAGCATCGGCGCAGTCAGACTGCCGGATATGGCAATGGAGCTGGAGCAGTGTGGAAAAGCGGGTGAATCGGACAGAATCATCAGCATGACACCGGCATTAACAGAAGAATATGCAAGAGTAGCCGGGGCACTGGATGCATTTCGGAAGAAAAAACCCCAGACGACAGAAGCATCGGCGTATCTATCCAGAACAGAGACTGCTGCTTTGATCAGACAAATCATCAACTGTCTGGATGATTTTGACCTGAAACAGGCAGAGCAGACTGTGTCAGAATTACTGACAGCCAGAGTGGATGAAGACCTGATCGGGGCAATACAAAAAATCGCAAATGACATCGATGAAATCGATTATGATGAGGCAGCATCGGATGTAGAAGAACTGTTGAAAAAGATTGAGAATCCGTGAAAAAGATGATTGATTTTTATAATAATGTCTTGTATAGTAATTTATAGAGTGCGAGGAGGATTGGAAACCTATGCAAATGAACGTGAACATAGCCGTTGATGCTATGGGCGGAGACAATGCACCCGGAGAGATCGTCAAGGGCGCTGTAGACGCGGTCAATATACAAAAAGGAATCATGGTATATCTGGTTGGCAAACAGGATCTGATCAAAAAAGAACTGACAAAGTATCAATATCCTGAGGAACAGATCACAGTCATCAATGCAGAAGAGATTATTGAAACTGCAGAGCCACCTGTGATGGCTATCCGAAAGAAAAAAGACTCCTCTATCGTAGTCGGACTGAATATGGTCAAAGACGGAACGTGTGATGCATTTGTATCAGCAGGAAGTTCAGGCGCGGTATTAGTCGGGGGACAGTTTATCGTAGGCAGGATCAAGGGAGTGGAGAGACCGCCTCTTGCACCGCTGATTCCGACAGAGGATGGCGTTGCACTGCTTGTGGACTGTGGAGCAAATGTAGATGCCAGAGCTTCTCACCTGCTGCAGTTTGCAAATATGGGCTCTATTTATATGGAGAATATTGTAGGAGTCAAAAATCCCCGTGTTGCCATCGTTAATATAGGCGCAGAGGAAGATAAGGGCAATATGCTGGTCAAGGAAACCTATCCTTTGCTGAAGACTTGTCCTGATATCAATTTTATCGGCAGTATAGAGGCCAGAGATATACCGAAGGGGTATGCAGATGTGATCGTTTGTGAGGCATTTGTCGGAAACGTCATCTTAAAGCTGTATGAAGGGATCGGTTCGACGCTGATCAAAAAGATCAAGCAGGGTATGATGCAGACACTTCGGAGCAAGATCGGTGCAATCATGGTCAAGCCGGCACTCAAGGCAACGCTCAAGGACTTTGATGCGAGCGAATACGGCGGAGCACCGCTGCTCGGACTGAACGGACTGGTAGTAAAGACACATGGCAGCTCTACAGCCAAGGAAATCAAGAATTCAATCATTCAATGTGTAACGTTCAAGGAACAGCACATCAATGATAAAATAAATGAAAAAATCAATATGACAAAATAACAATCAAGGAAGGACGAGTACAATGGAATTTGAAAAGCTGAAAAAAATAATTGCTGAGGTGTTGAATGTCGATGCAGACGAGATTACGATGAATACCACCTTTAGTGATGACTTGGGCGCAGATTCATTGGATGTTTTCCAGATCATCATGGGAATTGAAGAAGCCTTTGACATTGAGATCGCCACAGAAGATGCTGAAAAGATCGTATCTGTCGGAGATGCAGTGGAACAAATCAAAAATGCATTAAATTAAGCATTGGATCAATCGAAAGGCCCTTAAGAGGGCTTTTTCGATGTTGTACAAATAGAAACGGGGACTATTACGAGTTTATGAGTCATTTGACGGATTATACTGCACTGGAAAAGAAAATAGGATATGTATTTAAGGATCAAGAACTGTTGCAGAAGGCATTAACGCACAGTTCTTATTCCAATGAATTTAAAAGCACGAACGGAGAGGATTATGAGCGCCTGGAGTTTTTAGGAGATGCTGTACTGGAACTTTCAGTGAGTGAATATTTATTCACACATAATCCAAGCATGTATGAAGGAAATATGACCAAGCTGCGTGCCAGTCTGGTTTGTGAACCGACGCTGGCGATATGCGCCAGAGAAATAGAACTGGAAAAGTATATCATGCTTGGTAAGGGTGAGGAGCAGACCGGAGGCAGAAACCGTGATTCCATCGTATCAGATGTATTTGAATCATTGATTGCTGCCATTTATCTGGATAGTTCCTATGAAGAGGCAAAAGAGTTTGTATACAGAAGACTGCTCGCGGATATGGAGCACAGGATTTTATTCTGCGACAGCAAGAGTATTTTACAGGAAATGATGCAGCAGCAGGGAAAAGATCTGGTATACGAAGTGGTTGAGACTTCAGGGCCGGCACATGACAGGATGTATCGCGTACAGGCACAGATCAATGGAAAACAGGTCGGAGAAGGAAACGGAAGAAGTAAAAAGGGAGCTGAACAGGAAGCTGCTTATCAGGTACTAATTACACTAAAAGACAAGTAGGGAAAAGAATGTATTTAAAAAGTATCGAAGTGCATGGATTTAAGTCCTTTGCAAATAAGATCACATTTCAATTTCATAACGGAATCACAGGCATCGTCGGACCAAACGGCAGCGGCAAGAGTAATGTGGCGGACGCAGTCAGATGGGTATTGGGTGAGCAGCGTGTCAAGCAGCTGCGTGGAGCCAGTATGCAGGACGTTATTTTTTCCGGAACAGAGACGAGAAAACCGATGGGCTATGCCTATGTAGCCATTACACTGGATAATTCGGATCATGCTCTGGCAATCGATTTTGAGGAAGTAACGGTATCACGTCGAGTCTACAGATCAGGAGAGAGCGAGTATCTGATCAATGGTGTTACATGTCGTCTGAAGGATGTTTATGAACTGTTTTATGACACTGGTGTCGGAAAAGAAGGCTATTCTATCATCGGACAGGGTCAGATCGATAAGATATTGTCCGGTAAACCGGAAGAGAGACGTGAACTGTTTGATGAAGCAGCAGGTATCGTAAAGTATAAGCGCCGTAAGGATACAGCAGTCAAGAAGCTGGAAGAAGAAAAGAACAACCTGATCCGTGTGAATGATATTCTGGCTGAGCTGGAAAAGCAGGTAGAACCTCTGGAGAAGCAGTCCGAGGTAGCAAAAGAATATCTGAAGATGAAGGAAGAACTCAAAGTATTAGATGTGAATATGTTCCTTCTGGAAGCGGAGAAAAATAAAAACCAGCTGGTATCAGTAGATGAAAAACTGAAGATAGCCGGCAGCGACCTGAAAGAAGCACAGGAGCAATACGAAAATACAAGAAAAGAATACGAACAGATAGAATCACAGATAGAAGTGCTGGATCAGACCATTGAGGAAAAGAGAGCACTGCTGTCTGATACGAGTATGCTCAAAAGCAAGCTGGAGGGCGAGATCAATGTCTTAAAGGAGCAGATTCATTCTTCAGAGGCCAATGATGAAATGAAGCGTGAACGTGTCAAGACGATTCATGCTGATATTGAAGTTAAGGAAAAAGAAAAGGGTGCAATCAGTACAAACAAATCAGAACTGGATGAAGAACTGACAGAGCTGCTCAAGGTCAGAGATGAAGCCAAGGGCTCTTTGAATATTGTGCAGAATAAGATAGCAGAGCTGAGCAATGGGATTGAGAGTGGCAAGAATGAAATCATTGATATTTTGAATGAACGTGCCACGATTAAGACAAAACTGGGACGCTATGATACCATGCTGGAGCAGATCAATATCCGCAAGGCTGAGCTGCAGTCTCGTCTGCTGCGTGCAAAGAGTGATGAGGCAGAGCAGGAAGCCACTATCAAGGCTCTCTACGATGAACTCGGTCAGATCAGCCAGGAGATCATGAAGTTAGATGAACAGGCTGAGGTTTATGAAGAAAAGCTGGGTCAGATGAAACAGGATCTGATCGATCAGGATAAACAGCTTGGTGATGCACAGATTATATATCACAAAGAAAAATCAAAGCTGGATGCATTAAAGAATATGTCTGAGCGTTATGACGGATATGGAAACAGTATTCGCCGCGTTATGGAACAGAAAGAGACCAAGAAGGGCATTATTGGTGTTGTTGCAGACATTATTAAAGTAGATAAGAAGTATGAGACTGCAATCGAAACGGCACTGGGAGGCAATATCCAGAATATTGTGACCGATGATGAAGCGATTGCCAAGGACATGATTACATTCTTAAAGGAGAACAAACTCGGACGTGCTACATTTTTACCGCTGACAAGTGTAAAGGACAGAGGTGAATTTAATAAACCGGAAGCACTGAAGGAAAAGGGTGTTATTGGGATTGCTTCTGAGCTTGTAAAGGCGGATCAGAAATATCAGGATGTGATCGGACAGCTGCTCGGTGCCATTTTGGTGGTTGACAATATTGACAATGCGATTAAGCTGTCCAGAAAGTATCATTATCTGCTGCGTATCGTTACGATAGAAGGAGAATATCTGACTCCCGGCGGCGCCATGGCCGGAGGTGCCTTTAAGAATAACAGCAACCTGCTTGGACGTAAACGGGAAATTGAAGAACTCGAGAAGAAAGTCAAGGGCTGTCTGGAAAAAATCGAGTCGATCATGACCGGTATCGAGAATACTAAGGAAGAAAGAAATGTCCTGCGTGAGAAGCTGGAGAAGCTGAAGGAAGACCAGCAGGAGAAGTATATAGCACAAAACACTGCCCAGATGAATGTGAATCAGGCTCTGGAAAAGAAAGAGGAAACAGCAAAGGGCTATGCATCACTGGAGCAGGAAAACAAGGAAATAGAGACACAGGTAACAGACATCAGAGAAAGTAAGGATACCATACAGGAGGATCTGAAAAACTCTGAAATCCGTGAAAAGGAACTGGAAGCAAGGATACAGGAATACGGCAAGAGTCTGGAACTGGAACGTAATGATGAAAATGTCAAGGTATTGAAGGCAAGTGAACTGGATCTGGAGGTTGCGGGACTGACTCAGAAACAGGAGTTTGCACAACAGAATACAGAACGTATTCTAAATGAGATCACACGTTTGAATCAGGAAATAGCTTCTATCGAGGAAGAACTGTCACATACAGTGGAAGAGGTGCAGAGAAAACAAGATAGTATTCTGGAGATTCAGAAGACAATAGAAGCCGGTGTTACATCAGCAGATGATAACGAAATCGCTATGAAGCAGGCAATTGAAGACAAGGATGCGCTGAATACGAAGCAGAAGAATTTCTTCAAATCCAGAGAAGAATTGTCTGAGAAAATGGCTTCTCTGGATAAGGAAGTCTATCGTCTGACATCTCAGAAAGAACGATTGGAAGAGGCTTCTGAGACACAGATCAACTATATGTGGGACGAGTATGAGATCACATTTTCATCGGCTATGGAGCTGCGCGATGAGGCTTTGACGGAGCTCCCTTCGATCAAACGTGATATATTGTCATTAAAGGACAAGATCCGTAAGCTTGGCGATGTCAATGTCAACGCCATAGAGGATTATAAAAATCTGATGGAACGCTACGGCTTCCTGAAAACGCAGAGAGATGATCTGGTAGAGGCACAGGCCACTCTGGAAGGCATCATTGAAGAACTGGATACTGCCATGAGAAAGCAGTTTGAAGAAAAATTTGCGCAGATTGGCAGAGAATTTGATAAGGTATTCAAGGAGCTGTTTGGCGGTGGAAAAGGAACTCTTGAGTTGGTTGATGATGAGGATATTCTGGAGGCAGGCATCAGGATCATCGCACAGCCGCCAGGAAAGAAGCTGCAGAATATGATGCAGCTGTCAGGAGGAGAAAAATCACTGACAGCGATTGCACTATTGTTTGCAATACAGAATCTGAAGCCATCACCGTTTTGTCTGCTGGATGAGATCGAAGCAGCACTGGATGAAACCAATGTTACCAGATTTGCAGGCTATCTGCACAAGCTGACAAAACATACGCAGTTCATTGTCATTACACACAGACGTGGAACTATGGAGAAGGCAGACCGGCTGTATGGTATCACCATGCAGGAAAAGGGTGTATCGGCACTGGTATCAGTCAATCTGATCGATAAGGATCTGGATGATTAGAATAGGAAGAATGAAATGAGCGAAGAGCATCAGGGCTTTTTTAAGCGTCTGGCAGGAGGACTTGCCAAGACAAGAAATAATATAGCAGATGGAATAGAGGCAATCTTTAGCGGTGCCTCTGAGATTGATGAGGATTTTTATGAGGAACTGGAAGAAATCCTGATCATGGCAGATATCGGAGTACATGCAACCTCAGGGATTATTGAGAAGCTTCGGGCTCAGGTAAAGGAACGGCGAATTAAGGAGCCGTCAGAATGCAGGCAGCTGTTGATTGACAGTATCAAGGAACAGATGCAGACAGGCGAGACGGCGTATGAATTTGAACATCGTAAATCAGTTGTACTTGTAGTCGGAGTCAATGGAGTCGGAAAGACCACCTCTATCGGTAAATTAGCAGATCATCTCAAAAAGCAGGGACGAAAAGTGATGATGGCAGCCGCAGATACATTTCGTGCGGCAGCCGGAGAACAGCTCAATGAATGGGCAAACAGAGCAGGTGTGGAAATCATCAAAGGTGTAGAAGGAGCAGATCCCGCATCTGTCATCTATGATGCACTGAGTGCTGCACGTGCCAGAAATGTGGATGTGCTTTTATGCGATACAGCAGGAAGACTTCAAAATAAAAAGAATCTGATGGAAGAGTTAAAGAAAATCAACCGGATCATTGATAAAGAGTACCCGGAAGCCTATAGAGAGACACTGGTCGTGCTGGATGGCACTACAGGACAGAATGCTCTGTCACAGGCAAAGGAATTTAAGGAAGCAGCTGATATTACAGGCATTATATTGACGAAGCTGGACGGGACTTCCAAGGGCGGTATTGCCATAGCGATACAGTCAGAGATGGGCATCCCGGTAAAATATATCGGAGTCGGTGAGACAACAGAGGATCTGCAGAAGTTCAATGCGAATGATTTTGTCGAGGCGATATTTGCGAGATGAGCAGAAAAGGAGATTTTAATCATGTTAACATTAGATAAATTTGAAGAGGCGACGGAAGTCGTTCAAAAGGTTACACTGGAAACAAAACTGGTATACAGTAATTATCTGAGTGAGCAGACTGGCAACAAGGTGTATCTGAAGCCGGAGAATATGCAGTTTACAGGCGCCTATAAAGTAAGAGGCGCTTATTATAAAATGAGTACCTTGTCACAGGAAGAACGTGAAAAAGGGATTATTACCGCATCTGCCGGAAACCATGCACAGGGTGTTGCATATGCAGCAAAGTGTTATGGTGTCAAGGCAGTGATCGTGATGCCTACTACAACACCACTTATGAAGGTCAATCGTACAAAAAGCTATGGCGCAGAGGTAATCCTGAAGGGTGATGTCTATGATGAGGCCTGTGCATATGCACTGGATCTGGCAAAGGAGAAGGGATATACCTTTATTCATCCCTTTGATGACCCTGCAGTTGCAACCGGACAGGGAACGATTGCCATGGAGATATTCAAAGAGCTGCCGCTGGTAGATTATATACTGGTTCCAATCGGTGGAGGCGGACTGGCAACGGGTGTATCTACCCTGGCCAAGCTGATGAATCCGAAAATCAAGGTTATCGGTGTAGAACCGGCAGGAGCAAATTGCATGCAGGTATCCTTAAAAAATGGAAAGGTAACTACTTTGCCGTCAGTGAATACAATCGCAGACGGTACTGCAGTGAAAACACCCGGAACTCAGATATTCCCATATCTGAAGAAAAATCTGGACGATATTATCACAGTAGAGGATGAAGAACTGATCGTTGCCTTTCTTGATCTTGTAGAAAATCATAAAATGGTTGTTGAGAATTCCGGACTGTTAACAGTTGCTGCATTAAAGCATCTGGATATCAAAGGAAAGAAGATCGTAGCAATCCTGAGCGGTGGAAATATGGATATCATCACGATGTCCTCAGTCGTACAGCAGGGACTGATCATGAGAGACAGGATCTTTACCGTGTCCGTACTGCTGCCTGACAAGCCGGGTGAACTGTCGAGAGTATCCGGTGTACTGGCTGAGCAGAACGGAAATGTAATTAAGCTGGAGCATAATCAGTTTGTTACCACTAACAGAAGTGCTGCTGTGGAATTAAGAATTACAGTTGAGGCATTTGGAACAGAGCACAAGAATCAGATCATAGATGCCTTGAATGAACATGGATTCAGACCTAAGGTGGTCAGAACACAGATTTAGGATGAACCATACGAAAGGAAGTCAATCGTATTATGAGTATGAAGTTTTTGATGGGAAATGAGGCTATTGGCCTTGGAGCTTTACATGCAGGCGTGAACCTGGTGGCAGGCTATCCGGGTACTCCGTCTACGGAGGTTCTGGAAACAGTTGCAAAGTATAGAAAAGAGATCAACCCGGATGTTTATGTAGAATGGTCGGTGAATGAGAAAGCGGCTCTGGAGGTTGCAGCCGGTGCTTCTTATGCGGGAGCACGTACCATGGTGACCATGAAGCAGGTCGGTATGAATGTAGCCTCAGATCCGTTGATGTGTCTGGCATATATGGGCATCAAAGGCGGTATGGTTCTGGTTGTAGCAGATGATCCCGGCCCTATTTCCTCTCAGACAGAACAGGATACAAGGGCATTTGCCTCTTATTGCAAGCTGCCGGTATTTGATCCGACTTCTCCGGAGGAAGCTTATTGCATGATCCAGGCGGCTTTTGAGTATTCAGAAAAGTATGAGACTCCGGTATTGTTCAGACCAACAACGCGTGTCTGCCATGGATGTGCATCCGTGCAGGTCGCTGATGGCATCAGGATTCATCAGCCGGAGGGATTTATCAAGGATACATCCAAATGGGTCATCTTCCCGAGAACGGCTTACCAGAACCATTTGAAAATCGTAGACAGAAATCCTGAAATCGGAGAGGATTTTTCACAAAACCGATATAATCAATTATCAGGAACAGGGAAAAAAGGAATCGCCGCCGGGGGAATCAGTTACATATACGCTATGGAAACCCTCAGTCAGGAAACCGAAATGCCCTGCAAAATGATGAAGGTTGCCACACCATATCCATTTCCTGAGAGTCTGGCACTTGAATTTCTGGACGGACTGGATGAAGTATTGTGTCTGGAAGAATTAGATCCTGTCATTGAACGGGAACTGATCTATCTGTGCGGCAAACATCATCTGAATGTAGTGATAAAGGGAAAACAGACTGGAAATACAGCATCAGCCGGAGAGTATACAGTAGAAAGTGTCAAAAAATATATACAGGATTTTCTGGGAGCAGAGTCCTTAAAAAAAGCTGGTATCACAGAAAACCTTGTTGTACCCGAACTTCCGCAGCTGCCGGTGAGACCGCCTGTATTATGTGCAGGATGTCCTCACAGAGCATCCTTTTATGCAGTCAAACAGGCTATGAAAGGAAAAAAGGCTGTTTTTTCCGGAGATATCGGCTGCTATACACTGGGAAATGCAGCTCCGCTTGATATGGTGGACACATGTCTGTGTATGGGAGCAGGGATTACAATGGCACAAGGACTGCACAGGGTAGAACCTGATGCGGTGAATTTTGCGTTTATCGGTGATTCTACGTTCTTTGCGTCAGGCATGACGGGAATCGTCAATGCAGTATATAACGAAACAGACATCATTCTGATCGTTCTGGACAATGCAACGACAGCGATGACCGGACATCAGGTTCATCCGGGTACAGGAAAAACCATGATGGGCAACATCGTGGACAAGATCAGCATTGAAAAAATCTTAAAGGCAATCGGGATACAGTCAGTTGAAACAGTGGATCCGCTGGCACTGGATCAGGCAATTGCTGCCGTAGAATCAGCCGCTTCCAAAAAGGGTGTTAAGGCAATCATTTTCCAGTCACCCTGTGTGGCACTGATCAAGCCTGCACAGAAGATGCAGGTGGATGCGGACAGATGTATTCATTGTAAAAAGTGTATCAAGGAGTTAGGCTGTCCGGCGATTGTCAAGAATGATGACGGTGGAGCTGAAATTGATCCCTCGTTATGCTACGGATGCGGCATTTGTACTTATTTATGCCCTGTGAATGCCATTTCAACAGGAAAGCAGGGAGGTGCCGATCATGAATAAAAGTATATTATTGAGCGGAGTAGGTGGACAGGGAACGGTACTGGCATCCAGACTGATTGCGGCAGCGGCTATGGACAGAGATGAGCAGGCAAGGACAGCAGAGACGATCGGTATGTCTCAGCGAGGCGGATGTGTCGTGAGTCATGTCAGGATCGGAAAGGATATCTATTCCTCATTGATTCCGATTGGTAAAGCAGATATGATCATAGGATTTGAAGCAGGTGAGGCCGTACGTGTATTTCCATATTTGAAAAATGGCGGAACTGTGGTTGTAAATAAGAGTATCATAGCACCTGTAACGGCATCACTGAGTGATTTTCAGTATCATGCAGAGAATATGATTGCCTATCTGAAGGAGCATGCGGGAAAGGTCATCGTAGTTGACGGAGAGGCAATTGCAGAGAAATGCGGATCCAGCAAGGTGCTCAACATGGCATTGCTAGGAGCGGCAATCGCATCCGGAGAACTCGGAATCTCTATGGCAGAGATGGAGACAGCAGTAAAGGAAAAGGTGAAGCCGGCATTCCTTGAGATGAACAGGAAAGCGCTTTCACTGGGCGCCGAATTGAACTAGAAGCGATCCGAATGATGGTCGCAGAAAATAGAGAGGGAAAACAATATGCAAATGACACAGACTCAGCTGGACATGCTGAAGGTACAGCTTGGAAAGCTTATGAAGCACAGCGCATTCTATCAGGAAAAATTTAAGGGAATCGATGTAGCAGGCATCAAAACACAAGAGGACTTTGAAAAGCTTCCTTTTACATGGAAAGGCGATTTGAGAGAAGCGTATCCACTTGGATTGATGGCCGTACCGGAAAAGGAGATTGTCAGAATCCATTCCTCATCAGGTACAACAGGAACGCCCGTGATCATTCCTTATACAAAGAAGGATGTGGATGACTGGGCTACAATGTTTGCCCGCTCTTATGAGATGGCAGGAATTACAGACATGGATCGTATCCAGATCACACCGGGCTATGGACTGTGGACAGCAGGTATCGGATTCCAGAATGGTGCAGAGAAGCTGGGTGCTATGGTCATCCCGATGGGCCCCGGAAATACAGATAAACAGCTGCGTATGATGATGGATATGAAATCTACTGTATTATGTGCGACTTCTTCTTATGCATTGCTGTTAGCAGAAGAAATCGCAAAGCGTGGCATCGGCAAACAGATCCATCTGAAAAAGGGTGTCATCGGCTCAGAACGCTGGGGCGATAAAATGAGAAAGAGAATTGCCAAAGAACTGGGCGTTTCACTATATGATATTTATGGATTAACAGAGATCTATGGACCGGGTATTGCGATTAACTGTGATCACAGTACCTCTATGCATTACTGGGATGATTTTGTATACATTGAGATATTGGATCCAAAGACAGGAATTCCGGTAAAGGATGGAGAAATAGGCGAAATCGTCATTACAACGCTTGTAAAGGAGGGTGCACCGTTAATCAGATACCGTACACATGATTTATCCAGATTTGTACTTGGTGAATGTCCATGTGGTTCAAAATATCCGAGACTGGATACATTAGTCGGACGTACAGATGATATGGTCAAGGTAAAGGGCTGCAACATCTTCCCGAGTCAAGTGGAGGATGTCATTAAGGATGTAGATGGTGCATCCAGTGAGTATCAGATCATGATAGACCATATCGAAGGCAAGGATATCCTGACATTGTTCATAGAGGTGAAGAAGGGTGCCAGCAAGCTGGACGTGGCACATGAGCTGGGAAGCCTGTTCAAGATCAAGATCGGTATGACACCGCTTGTAAAGCCTGTTGATATCGGTGAACTGCCGAGAAGTGAGAAGAAATCAACGAGAGTATTTGATAACCGGTACTAATTGAAACGGAGGCGACTTATGAAGAAATGGCTCAAGGTTCTGCTGATTACGTTAGGCTCTATTTTTGGAGCGTTGCTGCTGATCTTTGTTTTGCTTATGATCTTTACGCCGGAGGAATGGCTGGAGGAACAGGAGACCGCTTCGGAAGAGCAGATAGCGGACAGTGATGAAACCTGGGCTGTCTACGCGTATATGTGCGGAAGCGATCTGGAATCTGAACATAATGCTGTATCATTACATTTAAACAATATGATGCAGGTGAGACTGCCTGATAATGTGAAGATGGTTGTGGAAACAGGCGGTTCAAAGAAATGGAGCAGCGACTGGGGAAATACTGATTATTTGACGCGTCACGTATATACGGGTACCGAAAAGCAGTTAATTGAACAGCTGCCGTCAGCCAGTATGGGAGATTCCGGTACATTAGAGGATTTTCTGCTCTTTTGCAGAGACAATTATCCTGCTGATCATACCATGTTGATTTTATGGAATCATGGTGCCGGAAGTCTGGGAGGAATTGCATTTGATGAACTGTATAACAATGATTCTCTCTCTCTGACTGAAATTCATGATGCATTATCGGACGTCTATCGGCCGACAGATCAGGATAAACCGCTTGAACTGGTGGTTTTGGATGCATGTTTGATGGCATCTGTAGAGACAGCATCGGTTTTCTCAGACTATGCAGAGTATATGGTTGGTTCTGAGGAAAGTATGTATGGCTATAATATTGGCAGAATTATGTATGAGATTGCAGGCAATCCGGCGATTGAGACCGAAACATTGGGGAAAATCATATGTGACAACTATGTAGAAGAAGAAAGTGATGACGGGAAAAATGCGACGACAGCCATGTCAGTGATCGATCTGGATGCAATTGATCCGTTGCTGCAGGCATATCAGGATATGGGAGATGAGGCATTACGTGCTGCAAGCAGGGATGAAAGTTTTCTCGTGAATTTTCAGAGAAACACAAGACGCGCAGAAAACTATGGCGGTAACTCCGACGAAGAAGAATATACTGATATGGTGGATCTCGGAGATATGGTGAGAAAATCAAAGGATATGTTTCCTGAGAGCAGTGAACGGTTGCTAAAATGTCTGGATGACTGTGTTGTATACAAGGTGAACGGGGAGTATCGTGCAGAGGCTACAGGATTGTCCTGTTACTATTCCCTTGATTCTGAAATGGGCAGCTATATGATGTATGAGGATATAGCAGAAACCGAACCGTTCAAGTATTTATACGGATATATGCTCCGTGGTCATATGAGCTATGAAGGTGAACAGTATTTAAAGCAGCTCGGTTGTGACAATCTGCTGTCGGTACAGACGACAGAAATAACAGAGCTGGAAGGAATTCCACTAAAGAGTAACGAGCAGAATGAAGCTGTTTTAGAACTCGGAACAGAAGCACTTGCACAGGTGGAAGCTATTTACAATCAGCTGCTTTTGATAGATACGGAGAATGATATGCTGTTTAATCTGGGGTATAATAACGATCTGACAGCGGATTTTGAGAGTGGTGTATTTACAAGCACCTTCGATGATACATGGGGAACTCTTGACGGACATATCGTATATATGGAGCTTGTGGATGAACAGGAAGATTATGAGCAGTATGCGATTCCGATTCTTTTGAATGGGGAACATTATAACTTGAGGGTTGCATACAATTATGATGATGCTTCATATGAGATTCTTGGCGCAAGAAGGGATCTTGGGGAAAACGGGAAATCGGACAAAGAGCTTCGAATGCTGGAGCCTGGAGATGAGATCACAACCATATTAATGGGAATAGAAGCAAACGGTGGAGAAGATTTCGAACGATATCTGGTTGACACCTTCACCGTAGCAGAGGATACTGCATTTGAAAGAAAAGTTTTGGGATACAGTAACTATGCATCCAGATTTTTAATGAAAGATGTTCAGAACAGAAATATATATTCAGACTTTTTACAATTTCAGGTTTATTAATGGCAAGCTGATCGCACAGTAAGAAAATATAAATTAGTTGTGAGGAAGCTCAGTGTATCTCACAATACGATTTTTTTCTGATATACTGTCGGAAGGCGGAGATCAAGAAATGAAGGATGAACGTACTCTGTTCATGAAAGGATATTTTATATGGATAAAATCGTAGAACAGGGACTGCTGTATGATTTTTATGGTGAGCTTCTGACGGAACATCAGAGAAAAATCTATGAGGAAGCAATCAGCGAGGATCTTTCTTTGAGTGAACTGGCAGAGGAGTACGGGATCAGCAGACAGGGGATACATGATTTGATCAAAAGGTGTGATAAGATCATGCTTGGATATGAAGAGAAGCTGCATCTGATGGACAAATTCAAAAAAACAAGAGAAACTGTTGCAGTCATATATTCCATTGCCGAGCATGCAGGGCAGGAAGAGATTAAGATGTTATCACAGAAGATATTAGATGAATTATAGAGAAGCAAACCATGAATTCGATGGAATGTTTGATAAAGGAGTATTGATCAATGGCATTTGAGAGTTTAACAGAGAAACTGCAGAACGTGTTTAAAAACCTGAGAAGTAAGGGCAGACTGACAGAGGCAGATGTAAAAGCAGCACTGAAGGAAGTCAAAATGGCACTTCTGGAGGCCGATGTTAATTTTAAAGTTGTAAAGCAGTTTATAAAGTCTGTGGAGGAACGTGCAGTCGGACAGGATGTCATGAATGGACTCAATCCGGGGCAGATGGTCATCAAGATTGTAAATGAAGAAATGACGTCGTTGATGGGCTCCGAGACAACAGAAATCAAACTGCAGCCCGGTCAGGCGAAAACAGTCATTATGATGTGTGGTCTGCAGGGCGCCGGTAAGACAACGACTACTGCGAAGATAGCAGGAAAGCTAAAGCAGAAGGGTAAAAAGTGCCTGCTGGTTGCCTGTGATGTATATCGTCCGGCAGCAATCAAACAGCTGCAGATCAACGGAGAAAAGCAGGAAGTCGACGTGTTTTCCATGGGAGACAATCAAAAGCCTGTGGACATTGCCAAAGCAGCCATTGCACATGCAGATAAAAACGGACATAATATCATCATTCTGGATACAGCAGGACGCCTGCAGATTGATGAAGAGATGATGGCAGAGCTACAGAATATCAAATCAAATGTTGAGGTACATCAGACATTGCTTGTCGTAGATGCCATGACCGGTCAGGATGCAGTCAATGTTGCAAAAGATTTTGATGAAAAGGTCGGTGTTGACGGTATTGTGCTATCCAAGATGGATGGTGATGCCAGAGGCGGTGCAGCACTTTCCGTCAAAGCAGTGACAGGAAAACCGATCCTGTATGTTGGTATGGGAGAAAAGCTGTCTGATCTGGAGCAGTTTTATCCGGACAGAATGGCCAACAGAATCCTTGGCATGGGAGATGTCCTGACCCTGATTGAAAAGGTTCAGGAAAATATGGGCGACATTGATGAAGACAAAGAAAAACAGATGGCGCAGAAGCTCAAGAAAGGCAAATTTGACTTTGAAGACTATCTGGAGAGCATGACTCAGATGAAAAAGATGGGCGGCATGTCAAGTGTGCTTGGTATGATGGGCGGCATGGGCGGCTTAGGCGGAAAAGGAATGAATACTGCTGATCTGGAAGCGATGGTAGACGATAAGAAAATGGCACGTACAGAAGCGATTGTATTATCTATGACCAAGAAGGAACGGCAGAATCCTGACATCCTGAATCCAAGCAGAAAGCATAGGATTGCAAAAGGAGCCGGTGTTGACATCGCTGAGGTGAACAGGCTGGTCAAACAGTTTGAGCAATCCAAAAAAATGATGAAGCAGATGCCTGGTCTGATGGGAGGCATGGGAAAGAAGGGGCGGTTTAAACTGCCATTTTAGAAAAAAATCGGGTGTCAAGAAAAAAGACTTGACACCATGAAAGATATCAGTTATGATGTACAAAGTTTAAAATACAATATCACGGAGGTGACATACACATGGCAGTAAAGATCAGACTCAGAAGAATGGGACAGAAAAAGGCTCCTTTTTATAGAATCGTCGTTGCAGATTCACGTTCTCCCAGAGACGGAAGATGTATCGAGGAGATTGGAACTTATGATCCGAATACAGATCCCAGCACATTCAAGGTAGATGAGGAGAAGGCTAAAAAGTGGCTTGCATCAGGTGCTCAGCCTACAGAAGTAGTCGGAAAGCTCTTCAAGCTTGCAGGTATCGAAAAATAATCAGACTACGGAGGTGGATGTATGAAAGAGCTAGTTGAAGTAATCGCAAAATCTCTTGTAGAAAATCCGGATGAAGTAGTTGTGACGCAGACTGAAAATGATAAAACAATCGTGATCGAATTGCGTGTAGCTCAGTCAGACATGGGCAAAGTAATCGGCAAGCAGGGACGTATTGCCAAGGCTATCCGTTCCGTTGTCAAGGCGGCATCCGCTAAGGAAAACAAGAAAGTAGTAGTGGATATTGTTCAGTAATCAATGCGAGAGCATATGAGATGAATAATCCCAAATAGGTTTATGAGCGACTCAGGGACTCAATTGTTTCTGAGTCGTTATCATAAGGGGAAACAAAAAGTCACAGGGGGAACGCTCATGGAGGACAGGCTGCAGGTCGGAATCATATCATCCACACATGGTGTCAAGGGAGAAGTCAAGGTATTCCCTACAACAGATGATGTGAGTCGGTTTAAAGGATTAAAGGAAGTACTGCTGGACACAGGAAAGGATATCCTGACGCTGGAAATAGAGGGTGTTAAGTTCTTCAAGCAGTTTGCTATTTTAAAGTTTAAAAACTATGACAATATCAATGATATAGAGAGATATAAGGGTAAAGGTCTCTATGTAACCCGATCGAATGCGGTAAAGCTCAAAAAAGACGAATATTTTGTAGCTGATCTGATCGGAATGAGTGTGATAGATGAAGAGGAAAAAGAGATCGGCACTATGACAGATTATATGGAGACAGGTGCCAATGATGTATATACAATTACGATGAAGGATGGAAGAGAACTGCTGCTTCCGGCAATCAAGCAGTGTATTTTGGATGTGGATATCGAGCACAAACGGATGCGTGTTCATATCCTGGAAGGACTTCTATGAATTTTCATATCTTAACGTTATTTCCGGATATGGTTATGAACGGATTAAATACGAGCATCACAGGTCGTGCCATCGAGGCAGGCATACTGTCTGTGGAAGCCGTCAACATACGGGACTATGCCAATAATAAGCATTTGAAAGTAGACGATTATCCGTACGGCGGGGGAGCAGGTATGCTCATGCAGGCAGAGCCCGTATATGGTGCCTACGAAGCCGTTGCAAAGCATATTCAGAAAAAAAGAGAAACAGAAGGACAGGTACAGAGTCAAAAAATACGGGTTGTATATTTGACCCCACAGGGAGCGACCTTTACACAGAGAATGGCAGAGGAATACGCTCAAGAAGAGGATTTGATTCTGTTGTGCGGTCATTACGAGGGAATCGATGAGCGCGTATTAGAAGAAATCGTTACAGACTATGTATCGATTGGTGATTATGTGCTGACCGGAGGGGAACTGCCGGCGATGGTCATGATTGATGCCATCTCAAGGCTCGTTCCAGGGGTACTCAGTAATGAAGTGTCTGCTGAGTTTGAATCCTTTCAGGATGATCTGCTGGAATATCCACAGTATTCCAGACCGGAGGAATGGCATGGCAAAAAGGTACCGGAGGTACTGCTGTCAGGGCATCATGCCAATATTGACCGATGGCGCAGAGAACAGTCATTGATCAGAACACGCGAAAGAAGACCGGATTTACTGAAATAATACTTGCAAATCTACAAAATATATGGTAAAGTTAAATGCGTTGTGAGAAGAAGAGATGGTCCTCTGTTAACCAATTGTGGTATTAAGAACATCCAAAATCAAGGAGGTCACACATGAACGATATTATTAAAAATATTGAAGCTGCTGAGCTGAAAGAAAATGTATCAGACTTCAATACAGGCGATACCGTTAAGGTATATGCAAAGATCAAAGAGGGAAACCGTGAAAGAATCCAGATCTTTGAGGGAACAGTCCTGAAAAAGCAGGGCGGAAGCAACAGAGCTACATTTACAGTCAGAAAGAGCTCTAACGGAGTCGGTGTTGAAAAGACATGGCCGTTACATTCCCCTCATGTTGAGAAGGTTGAAGTCATCAGAAGAGGTAAAGCAAGAAGAGCGAAATTATTCTATCTGAGAGACCGTGTAGGCAAGAAGGCTAAGGTAAAAGAGTTAGTATAAAAAGAGCGGACAAGAGACAAATACAAATTGTATTTTGTCTCTTTTTTCGTTATTATAATTGTGTTATACTCGAATGGGTGAGGAAGTATATGAAGAACGATAAGGGTCTGACATTCCGCAGACGACAGGTGAAGCTGAGCAGGTCACTGCTGTATGAAATCATAACGTGGACATTTGGGATTGCTGCCGCCATTTTTGCAGCATTCGTAGTGGTGTCATCAATCGGTCTCCAAACCAGCGTGGTCGGTGCGTCTATGGAGCCGTCTCTTTATAATGGTCAAAAGATTTTGATCAATCGAATGATTTATCAGTTTGCCACACCGGAAAGAAATGATGTGATCGTATTCAGGCCTAATGGAAATGAAAATTCACATTACTATGTCAAAAGGGTGATTGGACTCCCGGGGGAGACGATCCAGATCAAGCAGGGAAAGGTCTATATTGATGGAACTCCCTATACAGAGGATGTTGTGGATGATACATTAACAGCAGGAATTGCAGAGGAAGAAATCTATCTTGGTGTTGATGAGTATTTTGTACTGGGTGATAACCGTGAAAACAGTGAAGACAGCCGGTCGGCCAATATCGGAAATGTATCTGGAGAAATGATAGACGGCAAGGCATGGTATCACATGGAAAGCGGCAAGATCGGAATGGGTCCGGTAGAATAGGAGGAGCAGGAAATGAACTATCAATGGTATCCGGGTCATATGATGAAGGCAAAGAGGATGATGGAGGAGAATATCAAACTGATCGATCTCATCATCGAACTGGTTGATGCCCGTATTCCGATGAGCAGCAGAAATCCTGATATTGATGAGCTGGGAAAAGGAAAATCAAGACTGATTCTGTTAAATAAATCTGATCTTGCAGAGGATAAATGGAATGAAGCATGGATCAGCTACTTTGAGACACAGGGCTATTCCG
Source organism: bacterium (assembly GCA_030539165.1). Classification (GTDB taxonomy): domain Bacteria; phylum Bacillota; class Clostridia; order Lachnospirales; family Lachnospiraceae; genus JAAYYM01. Next base: position 120,112 of record JAUNSO010000001.1, on the reverse strand, counting down.
TACTGAAAATCAATTCCAAAACAGGAAGTGGCATCAAGGCAATACAGGGCAAGGTGCAGGAAGCCTGCAAGGAAAAGCTGGAACGGGATAGAAAAAGGGGTATTTTGAATCGGCCGGTACGTGCAATGGTTGTTGGAATACCCAATGTAGGGAAATCTACTTTTATCAATGCGTTTGCAGGAAAGGCATGTACAAAGACCGGTAATAAGCCCGGAGTCACAAAAGGAAAGCAATGGATCAGACTGAACAGGGGAATTGAACTATTAGATACACCGGGGATTCTATGGCCCAAATTTGAAGATCAGGATGTAGGATTAAGACTTGCTATGATCGGCTCTATCAATGATGAGATACTGAACCGTGAGGAGCTGGCAGAGGGGATTCTTCAATTTCTGCTTGCACATAAAAAAACAGCTGTGGCGAGCCGTTATGAACTGGAACAGGAATATGAACAAATGCATGATGCCTTAACGGATATTGCCTATCACAGACACTGCCTTTTAAAAGGGAATCTGCCGGATACAGAGAAGGCAGCCGGCATGGTAATCGATGATTTCAGAAACGGAAAATTCGGAAAGATCACTTTGGAAATACCGGAAAATATGACTTGGTAATAAGGGGATGAATGATTGTGGCAAAGAAAAAACGCAGAAACAGAGAATCTGCAGGTATGCGGTTCCTGAGAAAATTGGTGAATACCGGATTGTTTTTACTGGTAGTGCTGGGAATCACCTATTTGGTAGTCAATTATGTAACAAACCGAACGCTGGTTCATGGATCATCTATGGAGGCTACCTTGAGTGACGGTGACAGTATCATGATGGATAAGCTGTCCTATCGTTTTCAGGAGCCGGAGCGTTTTGATATTGTCTCCTTTCCATACAATGACCCTGCACATCCATATCTGATCAAGAGAATCATCGGATTGCCCGGAGAAACCATCCAGATCATGAACGGGAAAATCTATATCAATCAGGAAGTACTGCAGGAATCCTATGGACTTGAGGTCATTCAGTCAGGCGGACTGGCTGATCAGCCGGTTACACTGGGAGCAGATGAATACTTTGTGATGGGTGATAATCGCAATGACAGTGTAGACAGCCGATTTGCTGAGGTAGGCAATGTGAGAAAACAGGATATTACAGGACGGGCATGGCTGCAGGTATGGCCATTCAATGACTTCGGCCTGGTGAGAAATAAATAGACGGGACAAAGAGATGGAAGAAAAGAAAATAGGACAGATCAAAGAGGAATTTCAGGCAGCACAGTTATCCATGCTGCCTGAATTGATAGAAAGATACAGAGACGATGAACGAAACGGCGTTGTATCACTGCGGCTGAAGGCTGAAAAACAGCTGGAACAGCTGGAGACTGAGAAAAAAAGAACCTGGAGTCTGCAGGAATTTGAACGCAGGTATCATGCTGAAGGGTACGAGTATATCTGCGGCATAGATGAAGTGGGCAGAGGACCATTGGCAGGCCCGGTCGTAGCGGGTGCCGTTATCCTTCCAAAAGACTGCGACATACTGTATCTCAATGATTCCAAACAATTATCAGAAAAGAAAAGAGAAGAACTGTATGATGTGATTATGGATCGTGCACTGTCTACAGGGATCGGTATGATTTCGCCGGAGAGAATTGATGAGATCAATATCCTGCAGGCTACCTATGAGGCGATGCGTCAGGCTATTCAGAATCTGTCAGTAAAACCCGATATATTATTAAATGATGCAGTTACGATACCAAAGGTTGATATCCGGCAGATTCCCATCATCAAGGGAGATGCAAAAAGTGTGTCTATCGCTGCCGCAAGTATCATTGCAAAGGTGACCAGAGACCGAATGATGGTGGAGTATGATCAACAGTATCCGGGATACGGATTTGCAGGAAATAAAGGCTATGGTGCAGCTGCACACATTGAAGCACTGCGCAGTATCGGGCCGACACCGATCCACAGGAGAACCTTTATAGGTCACTTTATCTGATGAAGAACCATCGATGACAGGAGTAAGTCAATGAATCTCAGTCTATCCGGAAATACACAGCCCAATATGAATATCACGCAGCAGGCAGTACAGTCAGCTGCAGCAACCACTGCGGCTTCACCTGCGGCAGAAACGGGTGGCACCGGATCTCAAGGCTATATGACCGGACAGGTATTTTCGGGTGAGGTAGCAGAAATCAACGGTAAGGATATATTACTGCTGCTGGGAAATCACCAGACCATGTCAGCCCGACTGGATGGAGATATCAGTCTTGTGCTCGGGCAGAATGTTTACTTTGAAGTGAAATCAAACAGCAATCATCAGATCTCTCTGCGTCCACTGTATACCAATCTGAACGGTACAGATCCATCCGTATTAAAAGCATTGGATGCTGCAGGACTGCAGGTCAATGAGAAAACAGTCATGATGACTTCTTCCATGATGGAGGAAGGCATGTCAATCAATAAAAATGCTTTGCAGGCTATGTTTCGTCAAATCAATGCCAATCAGAATGTATCTCCGCAGACCATTGTACAAATGACAAAACTGGGACTGCCCATTACAGAGCTCAATGTGACACAGTTTGAAAACTATAAGAATCTGGAGCATCAGATTCTGAATGATATCAATACATTGACGGACGGACTGCCTGAGCTGGCGGGAAAGCTGGTGACAGAGGGAAATATGACGGATGCTGCCGGCTTCAGTAAAGAACTGCTGAATATGCTGCTTGACTCAATGCCGGAGGAGCAGTCAGGGGATACAAACAGAAACACGGCAGAAATCCAAAACAATACACAGGATACATTACAGGAATTGAATCAGGATACGGCAGCGGCATCAAGAGCAGATAAAATGTCCAGCACACTGCAGGAGCTCAGTCCGGAGCAAAAAGAAAGCCTTGCAAATCAGCTGGAACAGCTGGGTCTGAAACCGGAAATGAAGTCACAGCTCCTCTCGGGAGAAATGTCAGACAGACAGCTGATGGAGTTTATAAAAACCACACTGGAACAGCCGGGAGCACAACAAAGTGAGCAGATCAGCAAGCTGTTACAGGGAAATGAATATCAGACTCTGCTAAAAAATATATTATCACAGCAGCTGCTCCTGAAACCGGAGGACGTGGCAAGAGAGGGCAGGGTAGAAGAACTCTATGAGCGTATGTCTGAGCAGTCACAAAAAATCACACAGATGCTGCAGAACATATCCAAATCCACGCCTGAGCTTTCTAAGAGCGCCGGCAATATGCAGGACAATCTGAACTTTATGAATCAGATGAATCAGATGCTGACATATGTACAGCTGCCGCTCAAAATGGCACATGAGAATGCAAACGGGGATTTGTACGTCTATACCAATAAAAAAAATCTGGCTGCAAAGGATGGAAATATCAGTGCACTGCTCCATCTGGACATGGAACATCTGGGGACAATGGACATTCATGTGGCGATGCAGCAGAATAAAGTCAGCACACATTTCTATATGCAGAAGGAAGAAATGCTCGATTTCATAGAAGCCAATATTCGTATTCTGAACGAACGGCTGACGAAAAAGGGATATAGTATGAAAACGACTGTGACGATGAAAGAAAAGGATGAACAGGAAAAAGGAATTGTAGATGAATTTCTGAAGAAGAATGGAGAAGCTCCAATACATGCAGGAGCACCTATGAAGTTTTCATTTGATGTAAGAGCATAGAGAGGGATTGTATATGCCGGAGGAAAAAAAGGAAAAAGACAAAGTGAAACAGGCAATTGCGCTGCAGTATGATCCGGGGGACGAAGCTCCGAGAGTCATTGCTACCGGTGTGGGACATATTGCTGAAAGGATCATCGAAAAGGCGCAGGAGGCAGATGTCCCGATCCATGAGGATTCCAAACTGGCGAACACATTATCAAAGCTGGAAATCGGGGAAATGATACCGCCTGAATTATATGAAGTGGTAGCCGAGATACTTGTATTTGTCGATAATATGGAAAAAATCAAAAGCAAGGTGAAGCCTTAAGCAGATATTAATAGGAAACGGCAGACAGCCGAGGGAATCACAGATATGAATAAAAGGACAATCGGGGCACAGTATGAGGATATGGCTGTGCTCTTTCTGCAAAGTAAAGGTGTCAGAATACTGGAGAGAAACTTTAGAAACAGGTTTGGAGAGATCGATATTATCGGCTATGATCAAAATACATACCTGTTTATAGAGGTGAAATATCGAAAAACAAGCAGGGTGGGAGATCCGGCCAGTGCAGTTAACGTATCCAAGCAAGCCACCATCTGCAAGGTGGCTGATTACTACAGGGTATGTCATCATTTCTCTGAAACAACATCCTGTCGATTTGATGTAATTGCGATTTTGGGAGAGAATATAAACTGGTATCAAAATGCATTTCCTTATCAACATCGATAGAGGCTGCCGTAAAATGAAAACAGAAAATGAGGATGAAATGATATGAGACTGAAAGAGGATACTGATATCGTGCAATTATCAGAGAATATGCTTGTATGGAGCGGTGAAAAAAAGAATACAGAGTTAAACAGGTCAGGAGAGGTCGTATACCTGACTTTTAAGAGGCTGTCAGACTGTGGGTTTATCAGACATGGCTTTTCTACAAGAATCGGAGGAGTTAGTCAGGGCTTTTTCTCATCCATGAATCTGAGCTTTTCAAGAGGCGATGATGAAAGAGCAGTGCATGAGAATTTTAAACGGATAGCGGCTGCGATAGGGGTATCATGTGAGGATATGGTCTTTTCAGATCAGACTCATACGACAAACGTACGTGTGGTTACAAAAGAGGATCGGGGAAACGGGATGACTCGACAAAAAAGCTTTTTTGAAACAGATGGAATGGTAACGAACGTTCCGGGTCTGGTGCTGACAACATTTTATGCTGATTGTGTACCCTTGTATTTTGTTGATCCCGTGCATCGTGCAATCGGTCTGAGTCACTCAGGATGGCGTGGAACAGTAGGAAGGATCGGGAAAAAGACACTGGATCTGATGCAGCAGATGTATGGAACCAGACCGGAGGATGTGATTGCTGCAATCGGCCCAAGCATCTGCCGAGACTGCTATGAAGTCAGCGAGGATGTTGCAGAGCAATTTAAAAGCACATTCCATGATTATGAATGTGCTCAGATATTATTTCCGCATACGGATTCGGGAGAAAAAGAACAGAAATACCAGCTGGATCTTTGGAAAGCAAATGAATTGATATTATCAGAGGCAGGAATCACAGCACAAAATCTGATCATTCCTGAATTGTGTACCTGTCACAATCCAGATTTCCTGTTTTCGCATCGTGCAACCAATGGAAAACGGGGTAATCTTGCAGCTTTTCTATCGATTCAACAGGCTTAATAGTCAACCTCTTCACGTGCATTGTATTTGGCCAGTATGCTATGGATCTTCTCAGTTGTAGTCAGTACATGGCTCATAGAAGCATCATGGTTCATGAAGTCAATAATGGAAGCAAGAAATTTACTCATATTTGCCTCAACGTAATACGGACGATTATTCAGTTCAGGATCGTGGTAATTCAAATTGGTGGTAATGATCCTGTCAAAATAGCATTTTTCATAGGCCTTATCAAAATTCTCCAGTCCGGATGTAAACAGTCCGAATGTGCAGCAGATAAAGACACGTTTCGCGTTCATGGCTTTCAGCTGTCTGGAGGTATCAATCATACTGTCACCGGAGGAAATCATATCATCTATGATGATGACATCTTTTCCGTCGATATCATCTCCAAGAAACTCATGTGCAACAATAGGATTTTTTCCATTTACGACAGTAGAGTAATCGCGGCGTTTATAGAACATACCCGTATTGACTCCGAGAACATTTGCAAAATAAACGGCTCTGTCCAAAGCACCTTCATCCGGACTGATCACGACCAGATGATCCTGATCTATGATCAGGTCTTTTTCATAATGAATCAAAGAACGGATAAACTGATAGGGCGGTGTGAAATTATCAAATCCACATAACGGAACGGAATTTTGCACGCGTGGGTCATGTGCATCAAATGTAATGATATTATCCACACCCATTTGTGCAAGCTCCTCAAGAGCAAGTGCACAGTCCAGAGATTCTCGGGCAAATCTTTTATGCTGTCTGCTTTCATATAAAAAGGGCATAATCACATTGACACGATGTGCATTTCCCATCGTGGCAGCTATGATTCTCTTCAAATCCTGAAAATGGTTGTCGGGTGACATATGATTGGTAAAGCCGTTTACGGAATAGGTCAGACTGTAGTTACAGACATCCACCATGATATAGAGATCCTTACCACGAATGGACTGATTGATGACTCCTTTTCCTTCTCCTGTACCAAAACGATGGCAGGTGGTGTCCAGAAGATAATTGTCCTCCTGATATCCTTTGAAGGCAGGGTCATTCTTGCATTTATTATGTATTTCCTTACGATAGTTGACCAGATGTTCGTTCACCTGTTCTCCAAGCTCACGACAGCTTTCCAAAGCAATGATTTTTAATGGAGCCACTTGCATGGCGTCCTCAAGATACTGTGTATTTGGCATATTTGTCTCACTCCCATATAATTTATACCATTAAGACTGATAATCGTCAAGGACTTCGTTCTTGAGTATGAACAGGATAGTATGCTATACTGTATGCGATAGAGGAAAAGAAAATCACAGGTCAGAGGGCACGATGAAGAAGCATATAATCAAGACAGTTAAAAAGGAAAGTATTGCAGAAGAGCTTGGCATAGAGAGCGGAGATCGGCTGCTTACGGTCAATGGACAGGAAATCGAGGATATCTTTGACTTTCAATATTTAACAGAGGATGAATATATTGAGGTCTTGATTGAGAAACAGGACGGAGAAGAGTGGCTCTTAGAGGTCGATAAGGATGAAGATGAGGATCTAGGGATCATATTTGAAAACGGACTGATGGATGAGTATCGTTCCTGCCGGAACAAATGCATTTTCTGTTTTATCGATCAGATGCCAAAGGGTATGCGGGATACATTGTATTTTAAGGATGACGATTCAAGATTGTCTTTTCTACAGGGAAATTATGTAACCTTAACCAATATGAGTGATCATGACATTGAACGGATCATTCATTATCATCTGTCACCGATCAACGTCTCTTTTCAGACAACGAATCCGGAACTTCGCTGTAAGATGCTGAATAACAGGTTTGCCGGGGATGCCTTAAAAAAAGTGGACAGACTCTATGAAGCAGGTATTACCATGAACGGACAGATCGTGCTTTGCAAGGGTGTCAATGACGGCTGCGAACTGGAAAGAAGTATTCATGATCTGGCTGCGTATATACCTGTATTGGAAAGTGTATCGGTTGTTCCTGTTGGATTGTCCAGATACAGAGATGGATTATTTCCGCTGACACCATTTACCAGAGTAGACGCTGAGGAGATTCTTCATATCATTCATCAATGGCAGAAGAAACTATATCATGAACATGGGACGCACTTTATCCATGCTTCTGATGAACTCTATATACTGGCAGGACAGGAGATGCCGCCGGAAGAAAACTATGACGGATATCTGCAGCTGGAAAACGGTGTCGGGATGGTAAGACTGCTGCTGCAGGAATATACGGATGCCATCAGGGAAGAACGGTTACACCCAAAGAAAATCGCTTCGGAAGAAGTGTCTATGGTGACAGGGATGCTGATGAATGGTTATATCAAAACTATGACGAAGCAGCTGCAGCAGATCTATCCTCAGCTGACCATCAGACTGTATCCGGTTGTCAATCATTTTTTTGGAGAGAATATAACGGTTTCAGGTCTGCTGACAGGTCAGGATATCATTGAACAGCTGCAGGACAAGCCTCTCGGCGACAGACTGCTGCTGCCATGCAATCTGCTGCGCAGTGGTGAAGAGGTTTTGCTGGATGATGTGACGGTGACGGATATTGAAAAGGCTTTACAAGTCAAAGTGGATATTGTAAAATCAAGCGGATGGGATTTTATCAAGGCAATTACGGGTATTTCAGAAGGATAATACCCGACAGAACAGGAGAAAAATATGAGTAAGCCGATCGTGGCTATTGTAGGGCGGCCCAATGTAGGAAAATCTACATTGTTTAACGCACTTGCAGGAGAAAAAATCAGTATTGTCAAGGACACACCCGGCATCACCAGAGACCGGATCTATGCAGATATTACATGGCTTGACAGATACTTTACGATGATTGATACAGGTGGTATAGAGCCGGAGTCCAATGATGTCATTTTGTCACAGATGCGGGAACAGGCGCAGATCGCCATTGATACAGCAGATGTGATCGTATTTATGGTAGATGTCAAGCAGGGACTGGTAGATGCAGATTCAAAGGTGGCAGATATGCTGCGCCGCTCCAGAAAACCGATCATACTTGTCGTGAATAAAGTGGACAGCTTCGAAAAGTTTGAAGCAGATATCTATGAATTCTATAATCTGGGCATTGGAGAACCATTTGCTATTTCGGCATCTAACAGACTGGGTCTCGGAGAAATGCTGGATGAGATTATCAAGTATTTCCCTGAGGAGACAGAGGAACAGGAAGAAGATGAAAGACCTAAGATTGCAATCGTCGGCAAGCCGAATGTAGGAAAATCTTCTATTATCAATAAGCTGCTGGGTGAGAACCGTGTCATTGTATCAGATGTAGCAGGAACGACAAGAGATGCAGTTGATACGAGTGTGATGCATGAGGGCAGAGAATACGTATTTATTGACACTGCCGGACTGCGTCGGAAGAAGAAAGTAAAAGAGGAGCTGGAGCACTACATGATCGTCCGGACGGTCAGCGCAGTAGAACGTGCGGATGTAGTGATCATCGTAATTGATGCAGTAGAGGGCGTCACGGAACAGGAAGCCAAAATAGCAGGTATTGCGCATGAGGCAGGAAAAGGTGTCATCATTGCGGTTAATAAATGGGATGCTGTTGAAAAGGATGATAAGACAATTTACCGTTTCACGGAAAAAGTACGGAATGTACTGTCGTATATGCCTTATGCAGAAATGATATTTATTTCCGCTGTAACGGGACAGAGGATGACGAAGCTGTTTGATCTGATTGATATGGTCATTCAAAATCATGCACTGCGTGTCGGGACAGGCGTGCTGAATGAGATCATGTCGGAAGCAGTTGCATTACAGCAGCCTCCTTCGGACAAAGGAAAGCGTCTCAAGCTGTTCTATATTACACAGGTGGCTGTCAAACCGCCTACATTTGTGATATTTGTAAATGATAAAGAACTGATGCATTTTTCATATACCAGATATATTGAGAACAGAATCAGAGAATCATTTGGTTTCAGAGGAACACCGCTTAGGTTTATAATACGGGAGAGAAAGGAGCAATCATAATATGGAGCGTGTGATATGCCTGATTCTGGGCTATATATTCGGCCTGTTTCAGACAGGTTATTTTATAGGCCGTATGAACGGAATTGATATCAGAACGACGGGAAGTAAAAATGCAGGTACGACAAATGTGCTGCGTACGCTTGGTACAAAGGCAGGTCTGGTCGTGTTTGCAGGAGATGCACTGAAATGTATACTGGCGATCGTCATCATCAGACTGATTTTTGGCAGAACATGTGCAGATATGATGCCATTACTGGAAATCTATACAGGAGCAGGTGTCGTTACAGGACATAATTTCCCCTTTTTTATGAAGTTCAGAGGTGGTAAAGGGATTGCAGCGACCGGTGGTATGATCATAGCATTTGATACTTTGTGTACAGCCTTGGGACTGCTTGCATTTTTTGGCGCTTTCCTGACGACACATTATGTATCGCTTGGATCATTACTGGTCTATGCAGGATTTATGATAGAGGTAGTAGTATTAGGACAGCTGGGACATTTCGGAATGACACAGCCGCATCTGATCGAAATGTACATAGTCGTCTTTTTGATGACGATCATGGCATATATGAAGCATAAAGAAAATATCAAAAGACTCCTTACAGGAACTGAACGTAAGACCTATCTGTCAAAGAAAAAGCAAGAGGAACAGAAGGCTATGCAGGCAGGTAAAGAGCCGGAGGGAGCCATTCAACATGAGTAAGGTAAGTGTAATCGGAGCAGGAAGCTGGGGTACAGCACTGGCACTATTGTTATATCATAACGGACATCAGGTGACGGTATGGTCGATTGTTCCTTCAGAAATTGAGATGCTGCAGAAGGAGCATGAGCATAAGGACAAGCTGCCGGGAGTAAAGCTGCCGGAGGATATGATCTTTACTACAGATCTGCAGGAGGCTGTTCAGGGAAGGGATCTGCTCGTCCTTGCAGTTCCGTCTCCGTATACCAGAAGCACGGCAAAGTTGTTGAAGGCTGTGACAGAAAACGGACAGATCATCATGGATGTCGCAAAGGGAATCGAAGAAGGCACATTGATGACTCTGAGTCAGATCATACAGGAAGAAGTACCACAGGCAAATGTAGCGGTTTTGTCAGGCCCTTCACATGCAGAAGAGGTAGGACGTGGAATCCCGACCTCCTGTGTAGTCGGAGCCAAAGACAGAACAACAGCAGAGTTCCTGCAAAATACATTTATGAATGAAGTTTTTCGTGTTTATACAAGTAGTGATATGCTTGGCATGGAACTGGGAGGAGCTTTGAAAAATGTAGTTGCTCTGGCTGCTGGAATGGCAGATGGACTCGGATATGGTGACAATACAAAGGCGGCTCTGATTACCAGAGGAATCAGTGAGATTGCAAGACTTGGAATCGCCATGGGAGGTAAAGCAGAGACATTTTACGGACTGACCGGCATTGGAGATTTGATTGTTACCTGTGCAAGCATGCATTCCAGAAACAGGAGAGCAGGCATTCTGATCGGACAGGGAAAGACCATGCAGGAAGCAATGGACGAAGTCAAGATGGTCGTTGAGGGTGTTTATTCTGCAAAGGCGGCTGTTGCACTTTCAGAAAAATATCAGGTGGAAATGCCAATTATAGAACAGGTTAATCTGATCCTGTTTCATGGGAAAAAAGCTGATGAAGCAGTAAAAGACCTGATGATCAGAGACAAGAAACTGGAACATTCTGAGATGGAATGGTAGTCGGAGGAGACTGATATGAGTATGATGAGTGATGAATTCAAAAGTACAGGTGCTTATGTGGCATCAAAGGAACTGATGACTGCGGTCAATGTAGCGATTGCATTAAAGAAACCACTGCTGATCAAAGGAGAGCCAGGTACAGGAAAGACTATGCTGGCACAGGCAATTGCCGATTCTCTCAACAAAAAACTGATCATATGGAATATCAAGTCTACGACAAAGGCGCAGGAAGGTCTGTATGTGTATGACACCATTCAAAGACTGTATGATGGTCAGTTTGGTGAAGAGGGCGTGGATGATATCAAACGCTATATTAAGCTTGGAAAATTAGGAGAGGCATTTTCTGCGGATGAACAGGTCATATTGCTGATTGATGAAATCGATAAAGCAGATCTGGAGTTTCCGAATGATTTACTCTGGGAGCTTGATCAGATGGAGTTCTATATTCATGAAACCAAAGAGACTGTAACAGCCAGACAGAGACCGATTGTAATCATTACTTCAAATGCGGAGAAGGAACTGCCGGATGCATTTTTACGTCGCTGCATCTTTCACTATATTGATTTTCCGGACAAACCTCTGATGGAGGAAATCGTTAAGACTCATTTCGAACATGTAGATGAGAACCTGTTAAAATATGCAATGGATGCATTTTATGACATCAGAGAGATGCGTGATATCCGAAAAAAACCGAGCACCTCTGAGCTGATAGACTGGATTCGTGCATTACAGCTTGGCGGCATAGATGCAGAAACCTTGCAGAAGGAATTACCGTTTGTCGGAGTCATTGTCAAAAAGGATGAGGATTTGGAGACATTAAAGCATGTTCATTGATTTTTTCTATTTTATGCGGGAAAAAGGATTTGATATTTCGCTGAGTGAATGGCTGACATTCACGGAGGCACTTGATAAAGGACTTTGTAATTCGAATTTTACAGAGTTCTATTATGTTTCGCGCATGATTTTAGTGAAAAGTGAAGCAGACTTTGATAAATATGATGGTATTTTTGAAGAGTATTTTAAAGGGATCAAAATGGATGAAGAGGATTCCATTGATAAGTTCCTGAAATGGCTGAACAAGCCTGATTTTGATGAGCTGCAAAAGGAACTTGCCAGAAACGATCTTGAAGGAGAGGCATTACCGATTGATCTGGATAAGGAAGAGGTCTTAAAGAAATACCATGAACGTCTGAAGGAACAAAATGAAGAGCATAATGGCGGAAGCCAGTGGATCGGGACTATGGGCAAGTCTTCCTTTGGAAATCTGGGAGGGCATCTCGGAGGCGTGCGTATCGGCGGTACGACAGGCTATCAGTCAGCATTTCAAGTCATTGGAGAACGAAAATTCAGAGATTTTCGAAATGACAAGCTGTTAGATAACAGACAGTTTCAGACGGCACTCAGAAGACTGAGACAGTTCTCTACCAGACTGGATATTCCAAAGACAGAGCTGGATATTGACCAGACCATAGACAAGACCTGCAATAACGGAGGCTGTCTGCAGATCGTATTTGACAGACCAAGAAAAAATGCAGTCAAGCTGCTGATGCTGATGGATTCAGGCGGCACCATGATTCCCTACAGCAATCTGCTGAACGAATTGTTTCAGTCTGTCCATAAATCAAATCATTATAAGGATGTCAAGACCTACTATATTCACAATTGTCTGTACAGCAAGGTATATAATACGCCGGAATGTGAAAACGGAGACTGGACGGATACGGAATGGCTGTTTAAAAACCTGGGCTCCGATTATAAGGTCATTATCGTCGGCGATGCAGCGATGGCTCCTGAGGAACTTTATTCTACGACGGGTAATTACAGAGGGCCAAACGGTGGACTGTCCGGCTATGAATGGCTGATGCAGCTGAAAAAAAAGTACAAAAAAGTCGTATGGCTGAATCCCAAGATGGCACCGGGAGATGCGCCGTGGCGTGAGGCAGAAACAGTATTGAAGCATGAATTTCACATGTATAAGCTGACGGTAGACGGATTGAATCAGGCAATGAGTTATCTGATGGTTTCGAGATAATCTGATTATTTACTGAATGAAGGATGTATAAATTAGAATTGAAAAACACATTAGAATGAGATATACTTAATTTTGTAAATAATAAAATCGGATACAGGGGGCGAAATCAGTGCATAAGGTAATGATTGTTGACGACAATATGACGAATTTGATTATGGCCAAGAAAGCGCTTGAGGATATATATGAAATTGTCCCTGTGAATTCTGGAGAAACGGCGCTTGAGTTCCTGAGAGATATGCCGGAGCCGCCGGATCTTCTGCTGCTGGATGTTGATATGCCGAATGTCAATGGATTTTATGTGATCAGTGAGATGAAAAACAGCTCTAAGCTGGCCAATATTCCTGTAATCTTCCTGACAGCACAGGATGATGAAACAACAGAGGTAGAGGGGTATTTTCTCGGTGCTATTGACTATATCAGAAAGCCTTATACGACTGCTTTGCTGCAGAAGAGAATCGATATACATATCCGTTTGATTGAAAGTGACAAACGGCTTCGCAACTATAATAATACACTATCCCAGACGATCAAGGAGAAAACGCATAATATTGTAGAACTACAGTATGCGATTGTTGAGATGTTCATTGATCTGATGGAAAAGAGAGACATCACAGCAGGGTATCATGCAAGAAGAGTTGAAAAATATATGGATGTTTTTCTGCGTGAAGTGATCAAAAGTGGAAAGTTTTCTGTTTATGCAGAGGATGCAGAGGGCTTTATTTTTGCCTCCAAAATACATGACATCGGAAAAATCAGCATTTCTGACAGGAGTCTGCTGGCAAATGTATCTGATCTGAGTCTTCAGGAAGTGGAAGAATTAAAAAGCCATACATTACTGGGAGCAGAAGCCATTCAGCGAGTCATTGCCGTGATTTCGCAAAACAGCTTTTTGAATTATGCATACAACATGTGCCGGTCTCATCATGAGAGATGGGATGGAAAAGGATATCCTGATAAAAAGCTGACAACCAATATACCGGAGGAAGCTCGTATTCTGGCTATTGTAAACAGCTACGATGAATTCCGCACGAAAAATGACGGAAGAAAACCTCTGACGCATGAGGAGGCAATCAACAGAATCAGGTTATGGAGCGGTACCTATTTTGATCCGGATCTGGTAGAACTGTTTCTTGCAGTTGAGAAAGATATTGAGAAAGCTTCATTATCATAGCAGGGGAAATCAATATGTTTAGTATGATCAGAGAGAAATATTTCGGTAAAGATCTGCCGACTGAAGTACGTGTATTCAATACAAACCATGTGATCATTATTGCAAGTCTGTTTGTGGCAACCATACTGTCCATGATATTTATGCCACAGACCAAGGCTGCATTGCTTTTGATCGGTACAATGTCACTCGGTATCATAACATTTTTTGAAGCAAACAGAACAGGCAGGTTTACCTCCTGTTCTGTTGTTATGTCTCTTGTTGTTAATTTTCTGTTGATTCCAAGCGTATATTTCTGCTATAACTCTCTGACCTGCTGCATACCGATCTATGGTGTACTGGGTATCGTATATACGATTCTTCTGATTCATGGAAAATGGGGATTTATCATTGTTGCGATAGAGGTCGTGTGGCAGCTGTGTCTTTTTGCTGCAGGGTACAGGTATCTTGAGTTTCATCCTGATGTATATTCACTAAAGGACAGCATCGGTGTGATGATCGGTGTGATACTGGCGGGGTTGTTTGCGGGACTTGAGATCAAATACAAACTGACTCTCTATAATCAGGAACAGAAAAATGCAGAAGCAGCACATTTGGAAGCAATGGATGCCTATATTGCAAAGGATATGTTTCTGATCAATATGTCCCATGAAATCAGAACACCGATGAATGCCATCCTGGGCACGACAGAGATGCTGCTGGATTATGACATCAATGAACACGTACGTGATAACGTATACAGCATCCTGAACTCCTGTAATGCACTCCTGACAATTACAGATGATATGCTGGATCTGACGAAGACAGAGACCACCAATGTCAAGATATTTAATACGGAATATGATCTCACAGAAGTGCTTTCGGACATTGTGAATATGATGTCTGTCAGACTGATGGATTCGGAAGTGGATTTCTTTGTCGATATTGATATGGATATTCCATATTTGTTATATGGAGATGGATCGAGACTGAGACAGGTATTTATCAATCTGCTGAATAATGCGGTGAAATATACGAAATTCGGAAGTATCATTCTGCGCGTTACCTTTGAAAGAAAAGAAGATCAGAAGATTATGCTGAAGGCAGATATTGCTGATACCGGAATCGGAATCAAGGAAGAAGACATACCAAAACTGTTTGGAAGCTATCAAAGAATGGATGAGGGAAAAGCAGAAAACAGGAAAATTGAAGGTACAGGTCTTGGATTAGCCATTTCACAGGAAATTGTGGAGCAGATGGGTGGTAAGATAACAGTACAAAGTAAATACAGAGTCGGCAGTACGTTTTCATTTTCAGTCTGTCAGACGATGATGACAGAGGTTCCTGTTGTACATCTTGAATATGCCGGAAAGCCGGAGATCCTTGTTTTTGAAGAAAACGAAACCTGCCAGTCAGTGCTCGCTGATATCTTTCAAAGGATGGAATATAAGGCTCTATATGCGCAGAATAAAGTAATGTTCGAGAATCTGCTGGAGGATCATCAGTTTACCCATATCTTTATAGCACTGGAACGATATGAGGAAGTCAGCAAACTTTTGTTTAAATATGTCACAACGGAGAGCGTTGTCATCATCGCTGCTGTCAATCAGATACCGTCTGTTGACCAGTTTGGATGTATTCTGACCAGACCGCTGCACTGTATCAATGTGGCGGCTGTCTTCTCAAATGAGAAGAATAAGTCTGTAAGAGATGTCATCAAAAAGGGTGGATTTGTATGCCCGGATGCCAATATATTGGTGGTAGATGATAATATCACAAATCTAAATGTGGTCAGTGGTCTGCTGAAAAAGTATGAATCCAGAGTCCTGATGGCAAACAGCGGAGCGGAATGTCTGAATATTGTATCAAGTGAACATGTGGATCTGATATTCCTTGACTATATGATGCCTGAAATGGATGGTATCGACACTTTGATGAAAATCAAGGAAATGAATCGTGAGGATATCAACCAGATACATATTATTGCATTGACTGCCAATGTTGTCAGTGGTGCAAGAGAAATGTTCATGGAGGCCGGATTTGATGATTATATTTCAAAACCGATCGAGACAGACAGGATGGAACATGCACTCAGAATGCACCTTCCGAAAAATCTGATAGTAGGGCGCAATCTATTATCTTAGAAAGGGAACACAGTATGCCTGATCAGAATAAGTTTCATCAGAAAAATATCATTCACAGGTTATTTCACTATTTTCTTAGTGAATCTGTTCCGATGCGTTCTAAACAGTTTGATCTGATTATTTTGTATTTAGTGCCGACACTGCTGGTAATGAGCCTTGCCTTGGCTATCATAGGGCAGTATGAAGAGCTGGCGATACTGGCCTTGATATTTTCCTTTGCACTGATTATCATCTGGTATTTAACACACCATTATTTTTCGGTCAAAAAAGCCTCTAATATGTTGTGTATACTGATCAATTTCTTTGTGGTTCCGATCTTTTTCTTTTCTGCCGGAGGGATTTACAGTGGCATTCCATTAATATTTGTAGAAGGAATTATCATTACATGCTTTTTAATAGACGGAACGTGGCTGACGATATACTTGATTTTTGAAATTCTTTTTGACTGCTATATCATTATGTTCAGTCATTTCCACCCGGAGATGATGACCGGAAGCGACAGCAGACTCATTACCTATATCAGCGTTGCGGCTTTCTTTATTGATGCATCCTGCATCACGATATTTATTATGGGATACCAGTCATGGATTCATCAGAAAACAAGTGAAAATATTGCCAGATCAAAGATAGAAGTGGAAAATGCACGTCAGGCAAAGAGCAGATTTCTGGCCAATATGACACATGAAATCAGGACTCCCATGAATGCAATTGTAGGTATGACAGAACTGATTCTGAAAGAGGAAATGAGCGACGGTGCAAGAGAGGAGACAGAAGTGGTCAGGGAAGCATCTTCGGAGCTTCTGACAATTATTAATAATATTCTGTCCTATTCCAAACTTGATTCGGGAAAGCTGGAGCTGCTGCCTACAAAATACAGATTTGATCAGCTGATGAATGAAATCATTCAGACAGTTTCGGTTGAACTGCAGGGAAGAAACATTGATTTTCATGTGAACATTGACCCTACAGTTCCGATTATGCTGTATGGAGATGATATCCGGATCAAACAGGTGTTTCTCTCACTTCTGTTTAATTCTTTAAGGTATTCGGACGATGGTCGTATTATTATGGAGGTCAGGAAGGAATATCTGAAGAAAGAACACAGTGTCAGGCTTCACTGCCGCGTATCAGATACAGGAATCGGGTTATCGCAGGTAGAGATAGATGCTATCTTCGGCGCATATGAAAGATACGATTCACGTCAGGGAAGCAATATGAAGGGAATGGGGCTGGAGCTGTCCATATGCAAGGAGCTTTTGAAGCTAATGGGTGGCGAGCTGAAAATCTCCAGTATTGTCGGGATTGGTATGGCGATTGATTTTGAGTTTACAAATGCCATTGTTGATGATATTCCGATTGTCAGAATCAAAGAGGATGAACAACGCCATGTGTTAATCTATGTATCAAGCACAATGGAGGAAAAATCATGGAAAATATTAAATGATAATTTTAATATCAGGCCTGAGTATGTCTCCAGCCATAATGCTTTTTCGACAAAGATATGTGAACGGAAATACAGTCATATATTTCTGCAGGACAGTGCATATCAGAGCCTGAAGGATGTATTGGAGCAGTATGACTGTGAAGATTATACTTATATCATTACAGACTATAAACATGTTTTCAAGGACTTTAATCGTTGCAAGCTGCTGAGACGGCCATTGTCGTGTCTGAATCTGGGAGATGTATTCAATGATAAATGGGTTCAGGAACAGTATCAGGCGCCGATGGAAAAAGAAAATGTGGAATTTCCAAAGGCAAAGGTACTCCTGGTTGATGACAATATGGTCAATCTGAAGATCGCAGCAGGTCTGCTGGAAAACTTTAAAATCAAAGCAGATTCCGTACAAAGTGGTGCAGACTGTATCGAGATGCTGAGAAAAGAGAAGTATCACCTCGTACTGTTAGATCAATTTATGCCGGAAATGAACGGGATAGAGACGTTGAAGAGTATTCGAAGGATTCCAGGAGAATACTATAAAGAACTCCCTGTTTTGTGCATGACTGCTGATTTTGGCGGTGAAGTCAGAGAACATCTGATATCGGAGGGCTTTCAGGATTACATCGCAAAACCGATTAAGATATACTATCTTGAACGTTTCCTGAGAAAGTATCTGCCGGAAGAATTAATGGTGCTGGTCAAGAAGGAGGCATCCCAGGAACCGGCAAAGCAGCAGGAGGTTCCAGCTGAAGACAAGGAGTCATTGAGTCTGCAGCCTGCCGCCGGAATCATGACAGTCGGAGGCAATGAAGAAACATATCTGGCCATATTAAATACATATTATAAAGAAGGTCTGGATAAGATCAAGGAAATTCCGGATATTTATGAAAGAGGCGATATCCAGCTGTTTACGACAAATGTACATAGTGTCAAAGGCAGTTCGGCAAGCGTTGGTGCACCCGGCATATCAGGGGTATTTAAAGCGCTTGAAATGGCCGGTAAGAGTCAGGATATTGAATATATAGAGAGCCATCTGCATCAGGCATTGGAGCAATTTGGTGTTCTGCTCGAAGAGGTTCGTGTCTATTTGTATGAGAAAGGAGCTCTGGAAGCAGATATTGATGCTGATGGTAATGAAAATACCGGTGAGGAAGAAAAGCTGAGACGTGATGATATCATGAAGCTAAAGGAGGCTCTGGATCAGATTAATCTGAAATTATGTGAAGAGCTGATCGGCGAGCTGACAGCACATAATTACGGTAAGAAAAATAATCACAGTCTTGCCGCCATTAAGACAAGCTATCAAATGTTTGATTATCATAAAGTAAAAGAACTGATACAGGAACTTTTGCAGGAAATGGCATAAAAAATACCTCATTCCAATATATTAAAGTAAATAGGAATGGGGTATTTTATAATGGATACAAAACAGGAATTCAATTTATACAAAGACATACAGGCCAGAACGGGCGGCGAGATCTACATAGGAGTTGTAGGCCCTGTCAGAACCGGCAAATCTACATTTATTAAAAGATTTATGGATCTGATGGTGATACCGAACGTCAAAAACGAATATGAACTGGAGAGAACCAAGGATGAACTCCCTCAGAGTGCCGGCGGAAGGACGATCACTACAACAGAACCAAAGTTTATCCCACAGGAAGCAGCAGAGATCGTACTGGATACGGATGCCAAGACGCATGCAAAGGTCAGAATGATTGATTGTGTCGGCTATATGGTAGAGGGTGCATCTGGTCATATCGAGGGTGCCCGTGAACGAATGGTCAAGACACCATGGTTCGATCATGAGATTCCCTTTACGCAGGCAGCTGAGATCGGAACGAAAAAGGTCATCAATGATCATTCTACAATCGGCATAGTGGTCACAACCGACGGCTCTTTTTCAGAAATAGCGCGTAATCAATACATACCTGCAGAAACGCAGACAATCCAGGAATTGAAAAGACAGAATAAACCCTTTATTGTCCTGGTGAATACGGAGAGACCTTATGGCGATGAAGCCAACCGGATAGCGGATGAGATCTCTCAGCAGCATCAGGTGACTGCCATACCGGTTAACTGTGAACAGCTGAAGCGTGAAGATGTCAATAAAATCATGGATCGGCTGTTATATGAATTTCCGTTATCGGCAGTTGAATTTTATATGCCAAAATGGATGGAATTATTACCGGATGAGCATATTGTAAAGACAGAATTAGTCACATGCATCCAGACACTGATGCAGAGTCTGAATGTTGTCAGAGATGTAAACAGCTCCAATATGGAACTGCCGAGTGAGTATGTCAGAAACTGCAAGATTGATCAGATTGATACAGCGACAGGATGTGCAAGGATCAGTCTGGATATTGATGAAACATACTATTATGAGATGCTGTCAGAGCTGCTGGGGGAACCGATTCAAAGTGAATATCAGCTGATGCATCTGCTGCAGGAAATATCAGTGATGAAAAAGGAATATACCAAGGTACAGAATGCCATGCAGTCTGTCAGGTATAAAGGCTATGGTGTTGTGATACCGGAACGGTCTGAAATTGAGCTGTCAGAACCTGAAATCATTAAGCACGGCAATAAATACGGAGTCAAGATTAAGGCAGAAAGTCCTTCTATACATTACATCAAAGCAAATATAGAAACAGAAATCACTCCGATCGTCGGAACTGAGGAGCAGGCGGAAGACCTGATGAAATTTATATCCCAGACAAAGAACTCGGAGGAAGGCATCTGGGAGACAAACATCTTTGGAAAGAGTATCGAACAACTGGTCAATGATGGAATTTCAAATAAGATCTCAATGATCGGTGATGAAAGTCAGATGAAGCTCCAGGAAACCATGCAGAAAATCGTAAACGATTCCAACGGAGGGATTGTCTGCATTATTATATGATGATATAATCAAGGGAGAG
>JAUNSO010000001.1:0-99285 GCA_030539165.1 bacterium | reverse complement strand
GGAAGCAAAACGAATAAATAACAGGAGGAAGCAAGTGATGAACGAGGTTTATTCTAAGTTGTTAAAATGCTATGAGAGTTTTCAGAAAAAAATTGATTTTAAGCCTGAGGTAGCGCTGGTATTAGGCTCCGGACTCGGAGATTATGCAAATGATATCAAGGTCGAAGCGACTCTGGATTATCATGAAATTGAAGGATTTCCGGTATCTACAGTACCGGGTCATGCAGGGCAGTTTATATTCGGATATGTGAAGGATGTTCCGGTTGTTTGCATGAAGGGACGTGTACATTATTATGAAGGCTATCCGATTTCTGATGTGGTTCTGCCTACAAGGCTCATGAAGATGATGGGAGCAAAAACACTGTTCCTGACAAATGCATCCGGCGGTATCAATACAGATTTCGGAGCGGGAGACTTTATGCTGATCACCGATCATGTATCTGTCTTTGCACCCAATCCCCTGATCGGTCCGAATATTGATGAACTGGGCACCAGATTCCCTGATATGAGTTCAGTGTATGATAAAGGCCTGCAGGATACGATCAGAAAAGCGGCAAAGGATCTGAATATCAAGCTGCAGGAAGGCGTTTATGCACAGCTGACAGGCCCGTCCTTTGAGGCATCTGCTGAAATCAGACTCCTCGGAAAGCTGGGAGTGGATGCAGTCGGTATGAGTACGGTTGTGGAGGCCATAGCAGCAAATCATATGGGTATGAAGATCTGTGGCATTTCATGTGTATGTAATCTGGCAGCCGGATTATCACCGACTCCTTTGACACACGAAGAGGTACAGGAAGCAGCCAATCAGGCGGCTCCGTTATTCAAAAAGCTTGTTACGGAAGCGATTACAAGATTTTGACGAAAGAGATTGTAAAATACAAGATATTGTGTTAAAATAAAAAAGTAGTTTGGTAAGTACAATATTTTTTAGGAGGAAAAAAGATGAAAAAGAAATTATTGAGTGCTTTACTGTGTGTAACGATGGTTGCATCATTACTTGTAGGCTGTGGTGGAAAGAATACTTCTGCAACAACTGACGGTAAGGCAGAGCTGGCTCTGGTAACTGACCTTGGAACAATTGATGACAAGTCATTTAATCAGGGTGCATGGGAAGGTCTGAAGAAGTACGCTGAGGAGAAAGGTATTTCCTACAAGTATTATCAGCCACAGGAGGCTACAACAGATTCTTACATCGAGACAATCGGTCTTGCTGTAGAAGGCGGTGCAAAGCTTGTTGTATGTCCCGGATACTTATTTGAAGAGCCTGTATTTATTGCACAGGATACATATCCTGATGTAAAGTTCATCCTGTTAGATGGTGAGCCTCACAATGCAGATTACTCAACCTACAAAACAGGTGATAATGTAATGCCTATCCTGTTCCAGGAAGATCAGGCAGGTTTCCTTGCAGGCTATGCAGCAGTTAAAGAAGGCTATACAAAGCTTGGATTCATGGGTGGTATGGCAGTACCTGCAGTTATCCGTTATGGTTACGGTTATGTACAGGGCGCTGATGCAGCAGCAGAAGAATTAGGCGTTGATGTTGAAGTAATGTACAATTACACAGGTGCTTTTGCAGCTACTCCGGAAGCACAGGCTATGGCAGCTTCATGGTTCCAGAACGGAACTGAAATCGTATTTGGATGCGGCGGCGCAGTTGGTAACTCTGTAATGGCTGCAGCAGAAGATGCAGGAACAAAGGTAATCGGTGTTGACGTTGATCAGAGCAGTGAGTCAGCAACAGTTATTACATCTGCTATGAAAGAGCTTTCCAACTCTGTATATGATGGAGTTAAGGCTTTCTATGACAACACATTCCCTGGTGGAACAACATCAGTATTTACAGCAGCAAACAATGGTGTAGGTCTTCCTATGTCAGCATCTAAATTCGCTAAATTCACACAGGCAGATTATGATGCAATCTTTGCAAAACTTGTTGACGGTTCCATCTCATTATACAATTCAACAGATGATGGTTCTACAGCAGATCTGACCTTAAATAAGACTACAGTTACATACGTAGAGTAATCAAGACTATCAGTTAAATAGAGTGGGGTGCGGTTTCGCACCCCTTTCTATTCTCTGGAATTGGGGGATACTATGGAATATATCGTTGAGATGTTGAACATTACAAAGGAATTCCCGGGAATCATAGCAAATGATGACATCACGCTGCAGATTAAACCGGGAGAAATTCATGCATTTCTTGGTGAAAACGGAGCAGGCAAATCAACACTGATGAGCGTTTTATTTGGCCTGTATAAGCCCGAAAAAGGAATTATAAAGATCAGAGGCGAAGAAATCAAGATTATGGGTCCTCTGGATGCAAATCGATATGGAATCGGAATGGTACACCAGCATTTTAAACTGGTACATAACTTTACGGTACTGCAAAATATCGTGCTTGGCATGGAAACAGTGGAGCATGGTATGCTGAAGATGGATGAAGCACGTAAAAAGGTTGTCATGCTGAGCGAGAAATATAACCTTCTCGTTGATCCTGATGCATTGATTGAAGACATTACGGTCGGCATGCAGCAGCGTGTTGAAATATTAAAAATGCTGTACAGGGATAATGAAATCCTGATTTTTGATGAACCGACTGCGGTTCTGACTCCTCAGGAAATAGATGAACTGATGCATATCATGAAGGGACTTGCGGCAGAAGGCAAATCCATTCTGTTCATCACCCATAAATTAAACGAAATCAAACAGGTTGCAGACAGATGTACGGTTCTGCGCCGTGGTAAATATATCGGAACAGTGAATGTTGAGGATGTGGATCTCAAGCAGATGTCCGAGATGATGGTCGGGAGAGAGGTCAACCTGACAGTGGAAAAGGATGAGGCTCATCCGACAGATGTAGTCTTAGAGGTTGAGCATCTGACCGTGAAGTCAGAGCATGAGGGACATACCAAAAATGTAGTGAATGATGCAAGCTTTCAGGTACGAAGGGGTGAAATCGTCTGTATTGCAGGAATTGACGGAAATGGACAGACAGAGCTGGTACATGCCATTACAGGACTTGGAAATATGAGCAACGGTAAAGTCCTGATCAACGGTGAGGATGTCACAAAGAAAAGCATTCGATACAAGAATACACATGGATTGTCACACATTCCGGAAGACAGACACAAACATGGTCTGGTACTGGATTATGATCTTGCATATAACCTTGTACTCCAGCAATACTTTGATCCCCAGTTTGAACACATGGGATTTATGAAAAATGATAAAATTTACGAATATGCGGAATCCCTGATTCAAAAATATGATATCCGTAGTGGACAGGGACCACTGACAAGGGCGCGTGCTATGTCAGGTGGAAATCAGCAAAAAGCAATCGTAGCAAGAGAGCTGAGTCGTGACCCTCAGATCCTGCTCGCGGTACAGCCGACGAGAGGTCTCGATGTGGGTGCCATAGAGTATATACACAAGGAACTGATCAAGCAAAGAGATGAAGGAAAAGCCATTCTTGTGATTTCACTGGAGCTGGATGAGGTCATGAATCTGAGTGACAGGATATTAGTGATGCATGAAGGCTGTATTGTAGCTGATCTGGATCCTAAGAAGATTACAGTACAGGAGCTTGGTCTGTATATGGCAGGTTCAAAGAAGGAGGGCGGCAAACATGAGTAATCCAAAAAAGAAAAAGAATCTGTCCGGAACAATGGGACTGGCATCTTCTGTTTTTGCCATCTTTATTGGACTGATCTTTGGTTTTATCATTCTGCTGTTATCCAATCCTGCACAGGCAGTACCTGGCTTTTTCACGATTCTGACAGGTGCTCTGACACACGGAATCAAAGGAATCGGACAGGTATTTTACTATGCAACACCCATCATTCTGACAGGTTTATCCGTTGGATTTGCATTTAAAACAGGATTATTTAACATTGGTGCACCGGGACAGTTTATTGTCGGGGCATTCGGGGCAGTCTATGTGGGCATTATGTGGACTTCACTCGGTGGTGTGCACTGGATCGTTGCATTGCTGGCAGCGATCATTATGGGAGCTTTATGGGGATTTGTACCCGGTATTTTAAAAGCTGTTTTTAATGTAAATGAAGTCATTTCATCTATTATGATGAACTACATAGGACTTTATCTGGTCAATTATACAACGAAAACATATACTCCATTATTTAATAATCTGCGAAATGAATCCAATAATGTTGCTGTGACAGCGCAGATTCCTAAAATGGGAATGGACAAAATCTTTGCAGGCTCCAGTCTGAACGGTGGAATCATTATCGCGATTATTGTTGTCATTCTGATTCATATCATTTTAAATAAGACAACATTCGGTTATGAACTGAAGGCAGTCGGTTATAATAAAGATGCAAGTAAATACGCAGGCATCAATGAGAAGAAAAGCATTATTCTATCCATGATGATTGCAGGTGCCATTTCAGGACTGGCAGGAGGACTGCTGTATCTTGCAGGCAGCGGAAAGCATATCGAGATCGTGGATGTATTAGGTTCAGAAGGATATACAGGAATTTCAGTTGCACTTCTGGGACTCAGCAATCCACTTTCTGTGCTGTTAGCAGGTATTTTCATTGCGTACCTGACAACCGGTGGCTTTTATCTGCAGCTATTTGAGTTTTCAACGGAGATCATTGATATCATTGTAGCGGTTATCATTTACTTCAGTGCATTTGCTCTGATGGTAAAAATGCTGATCGTGAAATATCAGGTTTTCAAGTTGGAAAAACAGGAGAAAAAAGAAGAAAAAGAAGCAGCACGAAAGGAGGGCGTGTAGGATGGATGTGATCTATTTTATCTTTCAACAGACAATGTTCTTTACAATCCCTCTGCTGATCGTTGCTTTGGGAGGTATGTTCTCAGAACGTTCCGGTATTGTCAATATTGCATTAGAGGGTGTCATGACAATGGGAGCCTTTGTGAGTATTCTGTTTCTAAATATCACAGGGGATTTTATGAGTGGACAGCTGCAGTTGATTCTGGCGATTCTGATCGCAATGCTGACCGGCGTGATTTTTTCCCTGCCGCATGCATATGCTGCCATTAATATGAAGGCAGATCAGGTCATCAGCGGTACGGCTCTGAATATGTTTGCACCTGCATTCGCAATCTTTATTGCACGTATCATACAGGGTGTACAGCAGGTGGAATTTAACAATACGTTTAGGATCACGAGTGTTCCTGTCCTTGGCAGGATTCCGGTTCTTGGACAGTTACTGTTTGCAAATACCTATATCACAACGTATATAGGCATCATTGTATTGATCGTGTCAACAATCGTACTATATAAAACGAGATTCGGCCTACGTTTAAGAGCGTGCGGGGAACATCCGCAGGCAGCTGATGCCGCAGGCATTAATGTTTACAGGATGCAGTATGCAGGTGTTATTATTTCTGGCGCATTAGCCGGGTTGGGAGGACTTGTCTATGTAGTGCCAACATCCACAAACTTTAATGCCACGGTGTCAGGCTATGGATTCTTGGCGTTAGCCGTGCTGATATTTGGACAGTGGAAACCGATCAAAATACTATATGCTTCATTATTTTTTGGATGTCTGAAGGCGGTTTCGGCAGCTTATTCAGGAATACCGTTCCTGAATGCCCTTGGAATACCAAGCTATTTCTATAAAATGATTCCTTATGTTGCAACACTGGTTGTATTGATTTTTACCTCTAAGAATTCACAGGCACCGCGTGCTTCAGGTGTTCCCTTTGATCAGGGCGCAAGATAGGAGAGCAGTATATGGATGATATCGTATTAATCAGAGAAGCATTACAGGCAAGAGAGGCTGCCTATGCACCTTATTCAAAATTCAAGGTAGGCGCTGCACTTCTTGGTAAGAGCGGAACGATTTATCACGGATGTAATATTGAGAATGCAGCATACGGGCCGTCCAACTGCGCTGAAAGAACTGCTTTCTTCAAGGCTGTCAGTGAAGGAGAACGTGAATTTTGTGCGATTGCAATTATCGGAGGATATGACGGACAGATAGATGGATATGCTTTTCCTTGCGGTGTGTGCAGACAGGTCATGATGGAGTTCTGTCATCCGGCAGAATTTATGATTATAACCGCAGAATCTGAACAGGATTATAAAAAGTATACACTGGAACAATTACTGCCTGAGGGCTTCGGACCTTTCAATCTGTAAGGATGAAGGACAAAAGAATCATATAGGAGAAAATGAATGAATATCAGATTTTATAATGCAAGAATTCTGACCATGGAAAAGAACCGTGAATTATTCATGGGAGAACTCTGGGTACAGAATGAGAAAATCACGTATGTCGGAGAGGCAAAAGATGCATCCTCTGTGAAGTGGGACAAAGAGATTGATGCCAAAGGAAATGTTCTGATGCCTGGATTTAAAAATGCACATACACATTCTGCTATGACAGGTATGAGATCACTTGCAGATGATCTACCTCTGTTAGAATGGCTTGAGCAGCAGATATTCCCGATTGAAGGCAAGATGAAGCCGGAGGATGTCTATGAACTGACAAGACTGGCAGTGATGGAATACCTGACAAGCGGTATCACTTCAATCTATGAAATGTATCTGGAGCCGGAAGCCATCGCGAAGGCATGTCAGGATACAGGAATGAGATTGGTTCAAACCAGTGGAATTAATAAGTTTGGTCCGACTATAGAAGTATTAGAAGAGAGATTCTTAAAATTAAATGACGGCAATCCTCTGACCAGCTTTACACTTGGATTTCACGCAGAATATACGTGTACGAAGGAGTTGTTAGAACAGATTGCTGCACTGGCACATAAATATCAGGCACCGATTTTTACTCATAATTCTGAAACAGTGGAGGAGACCCGGGGCTGTATCGAACGTTATGGTATGACACCTACAAAATTCCTGGATTCCCTTGGAATGTTTGATTATGGCGGAGGCGGATATCACTGTGTTCATTTTAATGATGAGGACATTGAAATCTTCAAAAAGAGAAATATGACGGTCGTAACGAATCCCGGTTCTAATACAAAGCTTGCAAGCGGTATTGCGCCGATTCAGAAATTCCTGGATGCAGGCTTAAATGTTGCAATTGGTACAGATGGCCCTTCCAGCAACAATTGTCTGGATATGTTCCGCGAAATGTTCCTTGTAACAGGACTTGCAAAGCTGCAGACGAAAAATGCGGCGGCTGTAGATGCCATTCAGGTACTTGAGATGGCTACAGTCGGCGGAGCAAAGGCTATGGGACTTAGCGACTGTGATGTACTTGCCGAAGGCAAACTGGCTGACGTAATCATGATTGATCTGCACCAACCGAATATGCAGCCATTGAACAACATCGTGAAAAATATTGTATACAGCGGAAGTAAGCAGAACATCAAAATGACAATGATCCATGGGAAGATTTTATACGAAAATGGAGTTTACAATATCGGTGTTGATCCAGAGGAAGTATACAGAAAATCAAACGAAGTAATGGATCGACTTAAGAAATGATTTATAAAAATGGCTGAAAGACGGTCAGAATCCGGATATGGACTGTATGCATGATTGGCTTCGACGCGTCGTCCTCTTCAACCACAAGCACAGGGACATGGAAGATTGGCTTCCATGTCCCTGTGTGTTTTCAGACTCCTTTGGCTTGACCTCAGCAATCATGCATACAGTCCATATCCGGATTCTTCGATTTAGGCATCACTTTATTGAATTTTTTATGAATCATTCTAATGAGTGTTTTATGATATGTTTCCATAGACAGCAAGAAAGAAGAACATTTGGATTATGTGAATTGGAGAGAATTAGAAACACTTAGTATTCCGTGCGATTTCAGCAATCCCGAAACACGATGTTTCGGGAAGAGGCAACTGAGCAATGGATTGCGAATTTGCCTCGGTTGCGTTCACTGCCTAAAATAATCCGGAATGCTTAGTGTTACTTATTCTCGGAACCCTGAACATAATCCAAATGTTCTTCTTGCTTGCGTACACTTTAAAAAATAATGCATAAAATCACTCAGGAGCATCAAATTCTTCATTATCGAGGAATTCGTCAAAAGCATCAGCCACGGCTTCATAGACAGCATCGTCTTCGATGTAGGTCAGAGTGGGCTCTGCATTGACATCATTTTCATCCTCATCATATTCATAGAACCAAACTTCTCCGTCAGTGCTTTCTCCATTTTCATCCATGGGGAGAAGTGCGATATAATCTTTCTCGGCAACTGTCAGAATCGTAATGATGGCACAGTTGACTTTGGTGCCGTCATCTAACTCGAGTTCAACGGTCATTTCTTCATCTTGTTCGATGTCTGATACAGGTGTATTTTCTTGTTTATCCATAAGGACTCCTTTCAAGGCGGAAATTTTATCTGTGTAAAGATTTTGCTAATCATATTTTACACAATCTATGTCTATAATTCAAGGGGAATTGTGAGAATGTTTTCGACAGAATGACATATTTTTTTATATTTTACTAATTTCGTTGACAATGGATTGAATTGTACTTAAAATAGAAATGATGGAGTAGCTATACATATCAAGTGCTTCGCACATGATAATTTAAGCGCACCAAAGCATGCGCTGATATAATGTCTGGCGACATTATATCATATTTTGGGATACAGAGGATGCTCATGGATAATTCTGAGAAGATTGAAAAACTGAAGAAAATGATTGATCAAACAGATAACATTGTCTGTATGCTTGGTGTCGGTATGGGTATGGAATGTGGTCTGCCGAACAGATGGAGCAATGAAGAGGCTTATCGCGTTGAAAAGGAGTATCGGTATTCTCCTGAGGAGATTTATTCAGCTGTTTTTTTTAATACAAGAACAGAATTGTTTTATGAGTATTACAAAAAGGAATGTTTACATCTGGATGCTCATCCGAGTGAGGCATATGATGCTTTGATTCAGCTGGAGAGAATGGGAAAGCTGAGGGCGTGTATCACCCACAACATTCAGAGTATGGCAGCGCAGGCCGGCGTGAAAAACGTCATAGAATTACATGGATCCATTCATGATAACAGATGCCCGAAATGCGGAAAGCAGTATCCGGCACAATACATAAAAGATGCAGTTGGTGTGCCTTTATGTGAAAACTGTAAATCTCCGATCAGACCGATGGTAAAGCTGCAGGGAGAAATGATGCGGAATGACAGAATGACAGAGGCTGCCAATGCTGCCGCACAGGCAGATATGATTATGGTTCTGGGCATTAATCTGAATCACCCAATGGTGAAGACATTCACAAACTATTATCATGGAAATCAATTGATCTTAATTACAAAAAATGAACATTTTACGGATAAGAACGCAGATCTATGTATTCATAGTGAGGTGAAAAATATCCTGCCGTTGATTGTATGAGAATGGCTGAATGAATAGAGAGGGAAAACTTCTGAATATGAAAAAAGCGCAATATCAATATCAAAAAGGGCTACCACAGCCTCTTGGCGTTACCAGATGTGGCGATGATTATAATTTCGCAATCAGTCTTCAACGAGATTGTCAATGTGTTCTGCTGATCTATCATTGCGGTGAAAAAAAAGCATTTCTTCAAATTCCTGTTACGAAAGAGTATGCAACAGGAACGATATACAGTGTAAGAATTCTGAATTTAAAAGAAACTGAATTTGAATATTCTTATCTGGTAGATGATCAGCCCTTGATTGATCCCTATTCGACTGCCTTAACCGGCAGAAACAAGTGGGGAGCAGGAACTGTATCAGGTACAGAAACAGTACATTCAAGAGTATCCTGCAGTATGTATCACTGGGAGCAGGATCAGCTTCCAAAGCACTCGCTTGAAAATGTCATGATGTATTCCCTGCATGTAAGAGGTTTTACGAAGCATGCTTCCTCCGGAGTAAAGGCAAAGGGAACCTATCAGGGAGTGATAGAAAAAATACCTTATTTTAAGGAGCTGGGAGTGAATCAGATTGAATTACTTCCGGCTTATGATTTCTATGAGACAGCTGATGAAGAAGAATCCTGCCACTATGATCATCCTTTCAGAAATCATGCGTCTGTCTATGAAACAGCAGAGAAGGATAAGGCTCAAAGGGTTAATTACTGGGGCTTCACTGATGGCTTTTATTTCACACCAAAAGCATCTTATGCGTATGGCGTGGATCCGGTATCTGAATATAAGGATATGGTAAAGGCGCTTCATAAAGAGGGCATTGAGCTGATCATGCAGTTTTATTTTCCGGAAGGCATAAACCGGAATCTGATACTGGACTGCATCTGTTACTGGGTACTGGAATATCATATTGACGGTGTCCATTTACAAGGAACCAACCTGCCAGTCACCTTGATTGCAACAAATCCGCTGCTGGCTGATACAAAGATCTATTATTATGATTTTGATACAGAAAATATTCGTAAAGAAACCCGTCTGGGAGACAGCAAAAACCTAGCAGTATACAGACAGGAATACGCAGATGATATGAGAAGGTATCTGAAAAGTGATGAGGATATGCTGAAGGCCTTTACCTATCATATGAGACATGTTCCCAAGGAGACAGGCATCATTCATTATATTTCGCAATATGAGGGATTTACATTATATGATCTGGTTTCCTATGACTGCAAGCATAATGAAGCGAACGGAGAGGACAACAAGGACGGAAACAGCTATAATTACAGCTGGAACTGTGGATATGAAGGACTTACCAGAAAAAAAGCAATTCTGGAGCTTCGAAAGAAGCAGATGAAGAATGCACTTACATTTTTGCTTTTGAGTCAGGGAACTCCGATGATTTATGCAGGAGATGAATGGGCCAACTCACAGCTCGGAAATAATAATCCGTATTGTCAGGATAATGCTGTAGCATGGACTGAATGGAAACAGAACAGATTCAGCAAAGAAGTGTATGAGTTTACAAAAAATATGATTTCCTTCAGAAGAGAGCATCCGATACTGCATCAGCCGGATGAACTCAGAATCATGGACTATATATCCTGTGGATATCCGGATCTGTCTTATCACGGAGAGTCTGCATGGTATCCCAAATTTGACAATCATATCCGCCATATCGGAATGATGTTCTGTGGAAAATACGCCAAAATCAATCATAGTCAGGAGGACAGCTTCCTGTATGCAGCCTTTAATATGCATTGGGATACACATGCGTTTGGTCTGCCAAAGCTTCCGAAGAATATGAAGTGGTATCTGAAGGTGGATACCGGGGCAAAAAACGGGAGAGATTTTTACAAAGACCAGGAAGAAATTCTTTTGAAAAATCAGGATCAGCTGACGGTATCTGAAAGGTCAACGATTGTGTTGATTGCACTCTGAACGTCTTTGTGCTAGAATAATCAAGTTGATTCACATGAGGAAAGAATAAAGGAGAACGGAAATGATAGATGGTAAAAAGGTATTATTCAGTGGTATGCAGGCAACGGGAAATCTGACACTTGGGAATTATCTCGGGGCATTAAAAAACTGGGTCACGATGAGTGATGAATATGAGTGCTTTTATTGTGTTGTAGATGAGCACTCTATCACAATCAGACAGGATCCCGCGGAGCTTCGAAAGAGAGCAAGAGCACTGTTGACATTATACATTGCGGCTGGATTGGATCCAGAGAAAAACTGTATTTATTATCAGTCACATGTATCCGGTCATGCTGAGCTTGCGTGGATTTTAAACTGCTATACCTATATGGGTGAACTGAACAGAATGACACAGTTCAAGGACAAATCAGCAAAGCATGCAGACAATATCAATGCCGGATTGTTTACGTATCCTGTATTGATGGCTGCTGATATACTGCTGTATCAGGCAGATGTTGTCCCTGTAGGAATCGATCAGATGCAGCATCTGGAAATCACAAGAGATATTGCACAGAGATTTAACAGTATATACGGTGATGTATTCACAATTCCGGAAGGTTATCTTGGTAAGGTCGGAGCAAAGATCATGAGCCTGCAGGATCCAACCAAAAAAATGAGTAAGTCTGATGAAAATCCAAATGCAAGTATTTATCTGATGGATGATCCTGATACGATTATGCGCAAGTTTAAAAGGGCTGTTACTGATTCTGAGGCATGCGTCAGATATACAGATGAGCAGCCGGGTGTCAAAAATCTGATTGATATCTATGCAGCCTGTACAGGAAAGCTGCCAACGGATATAGAACATGAATTTTCTGGAAAAGGATATGGCGATTTTAAAGAGGCTGTAGGAGAGAGCGTTGTATCTGTTTTAAAGCCTGTTCAGGATCGTGTGGCGCAGCTGTCAAATGATAAGTCATATATTGATCAAATGATCAAAAAGAATGCCGAAAAGGCTGATTACTATGCGACTAAAACCTTACGTAAGGTACAGCATAAAATTGGATTCCCTGATAGGATCAGATAAGAGAAACGATTAGGAAAGGAGTGTGGCTGTCATGTCAGAGGAAAAAGAGAAAACATTGGAAGAGGTCATGAAAATTCTTGAGCTTCAGGAGGAAATACTTCAGTTCACACATTTCACAAATGCAGATGCATGGGAACTGGGTAATATCATGGTAGCAGAAGCAAAGAAAAGAGAACTGCCGGTTGCCATCAGTATCAGACTGAATAATGGACTTGTTGTATTTCAGTATATGTTCGATGGTAAGACACCGATGAATGAGGACTGGATCAGAAGAAAATTCAATACGGTCAGAGATACGGAGTCGAGCAGTCTGTTCCTTTATACGAAATTAGAGAAAACGGAACGTACCATGCAGGATGTCTATATGGATGAGCATATTTATGCCAATTCCGGTGGAGGCTTTCCAATCAGAATCGAAGAGGTTGGTGTGATCGGCGCAGTCATAGTCTCAGGATTAAATCATGTTGCTGATCATGATCTGGTCATTAAATGCCTCTCAAAATATCTGCATACTGATGAAGTACCAAGAATCAAAGATGCATATTAATAAAAAAAGTGTCCGGCAAATCTGCACGGACGCTTTTTTTGTGATCATTATTCTGACTTTACTTCTTTCCATAACTGGTTATAATACTCATCCATTTCTTCACCAAGATAGGAGAATGTAGATAATTTGTATTGTGACAAATCCGGGAAAGCGATCTGACTGTTTCTGATATCATCATCTTCAATCAATTCTTTGGCAGCGTCATTCGGTGTAGAATAGGTAATGTAATCAAAATTCTTTAAAGCAATGTCTGCACGGCACATGTAGTCTATAAATTTTTCGGCATTTTCTTTGTTTTCAGCATTTTTTGGAATGACCCAGGAATCAATCCAGATATTCGTGCCTTCGTCAGGAATGACGTATTCCAGATCAGGATTCTCACGCTGTGTAAAGATGGCTTCTCCAGAATAAATCACACCGATTGCAGCCTCACCGCCGATCATTTTATCACGTACCTGATCAATGACATATGCCTGTGTCAGCGGCTTCTGCTGAATCAAAAGATCACGTGCTTCCTCTAACTGGGCGGGATCTGTAGAGTTGATCGAATGACCGGCATAGGAGAGCGCCACCATAAATGCATCACGTACAGAGTCCTGCATCAGAATGTTATCTGCATATTTTTCATCCCATAGAACACTCCAGCTTGTAACAGGCTCATCAACCATGGTTTTGTTATACAGTATCCCTACGGTTCCCCAGCAATAAGGTACAGAGTACAGATTATCCGGATCAAACTGTTTCGACTGTGTCCAGTAATCTTTACCAATATTGGTACTGTTCGGTACATTGTCAAAATTGATTTCAGACAGAAGATCATGCTCGATCATTTTCTGGATCATATAATCGGAAGGACAGATCACATCATATTTTGATGCACCGCTTTCCACCTTGGGATACATGATTTCATTTGTTTCAAATTCATCATATACAACTTCAATTCCTGTTTCTTCCTGAAACATGGTGAGGACATCCGGGTCAATATATTCACCCCAGTTGTAAACAACAACCTTGCCGTTCGGCGATGATTTGCTGCCGCACCCGATGGTCATAAGGCCAAGGCATAGGCATAGCAGTAAAACGAGTGACTTTTTCATAATACTCTCCTTCATAATGTTATTCTTTGATGATTTGTTTTTTCTCTTTTCTGGGCGTTTTATTAACCAGAAAGAGAAGTATCAACACCGATAGGAACAGCAGGGTGGATAAAGCATACATCTCAGGCTTGATTCCCTTTTTGACCTCGGTATAGATTTTCGTTGATAATGTATCAAATCCGGGACCTTTTGTAAAGTGTGTAATGATAAAATCGTCCAATGACATTGTGAACGAAAGCAAAAACCCTGATGCTACACCTGACAGGATCTCAGGAAAGATCACTTTAAAAAAAGCATATACAGGAGAAGCGCCGAGATCAAGAGCAGCTTCATAGGTACTGTAGTTCACCTGCTTTAGCTTTGGCATGACACTTAAGATCACATATGGAATATTAAAGGTAATATGCGCCAGCAATACAGTGGGAAATCCAAAGGAAGCCCCGATTGCAATATAAAGCAGCATAAAGGATATACCGGTTACGATATCTGCATTTAACATAGGGATATTGGTTACACCAAGATAAAATGTACGCCATCCTTTTTTCATGCTGAATATACCGATTGAAGCAGCAGTACCTATCACGGTCGCAATCAGTGCAGACACAAAAGCAATGATTAAAGTAGTAGATAATGCGGTCATAATCTGTTCATTTTGAAAAAGGGAAAGATACCATTTGATTGTAAATCCACCCCATTTGGCACGTGTTTTGCTTGCATTAAAGGACAGCACGATCAGTGTCAGGATGGGCGCATACAAAAGAATAAAGATGAGAGCGACATATATTTTTTTCAAACGATTCACAATCATGAGATCACCCCACCATCCTTATCATATTTTTCAGTAATGATCATACTGATAATAATAAATATCATTAAGACAAGAGACAGACCACTTCCTGCATGCCAGTTGCTTGCCTGTTTGAATTCCTGTTCAATTACGTTGCCGATTAATAAAATCTTGCTGCCACCAAGCAGGTCAGATATGACAAATGTAGTCAGCGCCGGAACAAATACCATGGTAATCCCGCTGATGACGCCGGGAAGACTTAAAGGAAATATGATTTTGACAAATGTCTGAAAACTGTTTGCACCAAGATCTCTGGCGGCATTGACAACGTTTCTGTCAATCTTTGATAATACATTAAACAAAGGTAGAACCATAAACGGCAGAAAATTATAAACCATACCAAGTATGATCGCGTATGGTGTGTTGATGATATCCATAACAGGTAAATGTAAGAATTTTAATATACTATTGATGACACCTGTCTTTTCAAGTAATGTCTGCCATGCGAGCGTACGCAGAAGAAAATTCATCCACATGGGCAGTATAAAAATCAAAACAATAAAACTGGACTGATTGACATGCAAATTGCATAATATCAATGCAAGAGGATATGCAAGCAGCAGACAAATCAAAGTACTGATCAGGGAAAGCAGAAGAGAGAGCATTAGCGCTTTCCAGTTTTCGGGAGATGCAATGGCCGAGATATTGGAGAAGGACAATGCTCCGGATTTGTCTGTCAAGCCATAATAAAACACCATACCCAGGGGGATGATTATAAAAGCAGCCGCCCAGAAGAAGTATGGTGTCGCAAGTAATCGTCTGTTATTCTTCAACGCCTACGGCCTCCTCATCCTCTGACTCGGGCTTATGCATGATCTGTATATCGAACGGATCTACATGAATACCGACCTTGGTGCCAACAGGGAACATATCTGTACTGTGTACAAGCCATTCATGTCCGTTAGCCATGACTTCCATTTCATAATGCACACCTTTAAAGATGATATGTGATACAACACCCTGAATGGTTCCTTCTGACGGTTTGACCAGATCAATATCTTCAGGACGGATCACAGCATCTACAGGTTTATTGATGCCAAAGCCTGTATCAACACATTCAAATCTGGCTCCGAGTATTTCCACCAGACGGTCTTCAATCATTGTAGAGGCGATGATATTACTGTCACCGATAAAATCAGCCACAAATGCATTTTCAGGTTCATTATAGATATCTTCAGGTGTTCCGATCTGCTGGATATAACCCTGATTCATGACCACGATCGTATCAGACATCGTAAGCGCTTCTTCCTGATCATGTGTGACATATATGAAAGTGATTCCGAGTTCATTTTTCAGTCGAATCAGTTCGTACTGCATGTCCTGACGGAGCTTGAGATCTAACGCTCCTAACGGCTCATCCAGAAGCAGTACCTTGGGTTCATTGACAATGGCACGTGCAATCGCTATCCGCTGCTGCTGACCGCCACTGAGGGAATCCGGAGTTCTGTTTTCATAGCCGTCCAGATTAACCAGCTTTAGGGCATACTTGATTTTATCCTGTATATAGTCATTGCTTTTGTTTTTGATTTTAAGACCGAATGCGATATTATCTGCAACACTCATATGTGAAAACAGAGCGTACTTCTGAAACACAGTATTCAGCTGACGTTTATTTGGAGCCAGCTCAGTGATATTGATACCATCAAAAATAACACTTCCCGAATCGGGGCTTTCAAAACCACCGATAATCCTCAGTGTTGTCGTTTTGCCGCAGCCGCTGGGTCCAAGAAGTGTAATAAATTCGTTCTCACGTATGTAAAGATTTAAGTCATCCAATACCACATCCCTGCCAAAGGATTTTGTGATATTTTGTAGTTCTATCAGTTTTCTGCTCATATCATTAAATTATATACGTAAAGCGCTAAAAGTCAATCAATTTTAAGAAAATATATTAACAAAAAATTCGATCTATGTTACTATACTATTTAAGACTTACAGCAGCCGAGGAGGTACCTGAAATGAAGGGTGATAAATATGTTGCATATGTAGCAACCTATACACAGGGAAATGATAAAGGAATTCAAATATATGATGTGGATGTCAATCAGGGAAGGATGACGGAGAGGGAGCAGGTCACCATTACAAATCCTTCTTATTTTACAATTTCACATAACCTGAAGTTTTTATATTCCATAACAGATCTTGGAGTGGAAGCATTTCGGATCCTGCCGGATGGAGGACTGGAATTTGTCAATCAGGCATCTATCAATGGTATGAGAGGATGCTATATTTCAACGGATTATACAGATCAGTTTATATTTGTAGCAGGCTATCATGACGGCAAGATTACGGTTTTGAAGATTCGTGAAGACGGCGGTGCAGGTGAAATCACCGATGAGGTTTTTCATAAAGGAATGGGAAGTATCTCGGAGCGTAATTTCAGACCGCATGTGAGCTGTGTGAAGATGACGCGTGATAATCATTATCTGTGTGCAGCTGACTTAGGACTGGATCATGTAAAGATATACCGGTTTGATGAAGCAACAGGAAAGATCAAGCTGATTGATGTAGTCAGATGTGAACTGGAGTCTGCACCAAAATATATCAAGTTTCGTAAAGACGGGAAATATGCGTATATCATTCATGAGCTGAAAAACATCATTGACGTTTATTCCTATGAAGAAGAGAATGATTATCCTAAATTTACAAAGATACAGACAGTCTCTACTCTGAATGATTATCATGCTGGCGGATCTGCGGCATGTGCCATGAAATTTTCCATAGATAATAAATATCTGTTTTGCTCAAATGCAGGAGACAACAGTGTCGGTGTATTTGCAATTGATGTTAAAACAGGAATGCTGACCAAGAAATTCGTACTTCCGGTCAGCGGAGACTATCCAAAGGATATCGGTATTTTTCCGAATACGAAGTATCTCGTCAGCCTCAACCATGAATCTGACAGCATGACATTTTTCCATGTGGATCTGGAAAAGAATACAATCATTATGAACGGAAGAGAACTGAAGATCAATAAGGGTAACTGTATCGTTATTTTAAAAGTAAACGAAAATGATGATATAGAATAAAGCATCAGGGATTATCGTTTGTAAAAATCTCTGACAGCATCCATACGCGTGCTCATGTTGGAAAACAGCATGTCGACCAATGTGACAGCCGCCATGGATTCTACAACGACAACGGCACGGGGAACGATGACAGGATCATGTCTTCCTTTGATTGATATTTCTATATTTTCACCTTTCTGATTCACGGTATGCTGTAATGACGAAACAGAAGGAGTCGGCTTGATCGCACACTTGAACAGAATTTCATCCCCATCACTGATACCACCAAGGATACCGCCTGCATGATTGGTCTTCTTGGTGATTTTTTGATCCTGC
Organism: bacterium; assembly: GCA_030539165.1. Lineage (GTDB taxonomy): Bacteria > Bacillota > Clostridia > Lachnospirales > Lachnospiraceae > JAAYYM01. Next base: position 81,131 of record JAUNSO010000001.1, on the reverse strand, counting down.
ATAACAAATGCATCATTATGCTCCAGACCGGTCATGGCGGCAGCCTGACAGCCGGATCCGATTTCAAATGATTTCACGGCACCGATGGACATGATTGCTTTTGCCAGATTGGCATCCAGTTTTTCAAAAACAGGATCTCCGATACCGGCAGGCATGCCATGAATACGACACTCAATCATGCCGCCTGAGGAATTTCCAGCCTTCATGCATTCATCAAGATATTCGGAGGCTTTTATAAATGCAGCTGCATCCGGCATACATAATACATTCCGATCTCTTTCCTGGAGATCAAAATGTTCTGTGTCAATACCGATCGGACCAATTGAACAGGTATATGCAAATACATGAACAGATAACTCAGCCAGTATTTTTGATGCAACAGCACCGGCAGCAACTCTTCCTATGGTTTCTCTCCCGGAAGAACGTCCACCGCCTCTATAGTCTCGAAATCCGTATTTTGCGTCAAATGTATAGTCAGCATGTCCGGGACGGTAATAGGATGCGATTTCACTGTAATCTTTTGACCTCTGTGATTCATTACGTACAATCATGGAGATGGGCGTACCTGTCGTCCGTCCTTCAAAGGTACCGGAGCAGATCTCTACAAGGTCAGATTCCTGCCGTGGGGTTGCATATTTGGATGTACCTGGTCTGCGTCTGTTCAGAAATTTCTGAACATCTTCCTCAGAAAGACTAAGACCGGCGGGACAGCCGTCTATGACAACACCGACTGCGGCACCGTGAGACTCTCCCCATGTGGTGATTTTGAACTGATTTCCGAATGTAGATCCTGACATGATGATTCCCCTTTTCTGTGTGCGTGAAACTGCAACTATTATACAGGGTTTGCGCTTTTTTGTAAACCATATGCGGGCTGAATGACAATGTTCGACATTTTTCAAAAAAATAAGTGCAATTCAATGGAGTATGTGGTATGATAATTTACGGTGAAGTGAATTATTTTACTAGGATAAGGAAGTAATGAAGGTGCATTTTCGAGAACAGGTCATTCCTAAGATGCTTCATTTTGGAAAAGAGAATAAGATTTTTAAATATCCTGTGCTGGCATTTGTGACAGGCTATTTTGCATGTCATCATGTAGTACAGTCTATATTAAAGGAAAGATATCGCTATTTTGCGCTGACTTCTGCTGTCCTTATTTTCCTGTTCAGCAGCAGCTTTACCGATCCTGTTCAGACTGAAATCTTTGCATCAGAAACAGTTTCTGCTGAGGAGAGTACAGAGGAAGTATTGAGACTCAGCAAATTACCGGAGAGCGAGCTACAGGAAGAAAATCTAACCAATACATCTACTGTAGCAAATGATCAGGTATTGATTTTTGATGAAAATGAAAAAGAACAGGAGCCTTCTTTTGACGATGACTGGAAGCTGATACTCGTCAATAAGCAGAATATGGTTCCGTCTGATTATTCATTTGAACTCGGCACGATCAGGGGCAGTATTCAGGCAGATGTGAGAATCCTTGATGAACTGTCTCAAATGATTGATGCAGCAAAAAAAGATGGAGTAACACTGACTGTATGCTCTGGCTGCCGTGATTATAATCGTCAGACGGTATTATTTGATAAAAAGATCAGAAACTACATGGGAAGCGGTATGTCGTACTTTGATGCTTATTCCATAGCATCTCAGGCCGTAACGATTCCGGGAAAGAGTGAGCATCAGATCGGACTCGCGCTTGACATTATCAGCAATAACTATTCCTCTTTGAATGAGGGCTTTGCTGATACGGAAGCCGGAAAATGGCTTGCGGCAAACTCAGATCAATATGGTTTTATTCTTCGCTATCCGCTTGGGAAAGAAAACATTACAGGAATCGAATATGAGCCATGGCATTTCCGGTATGTGGGACAGGAAGCAGCAAAGGTGATCACAGAACAGGGTATCACACTGGAAGAGTATGTAGAGCAGATAGGATTGAGATAGTATGTATCGTTTAATCAAAAAAGAGGGCAGAGCCAAAAGAGGCGAGCTGACTACCGTTCATGGGGTGATACAGACTCCGGTTTTTATGAATGTTGGCACGTCGGCAGCAATCAAGGGCGCTGTATCCACAGAAGATCTTCATGAGATTCAAACACAGGTGGAGCTTTCCAATACGTATCATCTTCATGTAAGACCGGGAGATGAGGTCATTAAGAAATTGGGCGGGCTCCATAAATTTATGGTCTGGGACAGACCCATTTTAACCGATTCAGGGGGATTTCAGGTATTTTCACTTAGTTCTCTGCGGAAAATCAAGGAGGAAGGTGTATATTTCAATTCCCACATTGACGGACGCAAGATATTTATGGGACCAGAGCAAAGTATGCAGATACAGTCTAATCTGGCATCAACAATTGCCATGGCTTTTGATGAGTGCCCGAATGCAAAGGCAGAAAGAGATTATGTACAGAATTCTGTAGACAGAACAACCAGATGGCTTCTCAGATGCATGAATGAGATGGAGCGTCTCAATCTGCAGCCTGATACCATTAATCGTGATCAGATGCTGTTTGGCATCAATCAGGGAGCTGTCTATGCAGATATCCGGATTGAACATGCCAAAAGAATCTCAGAGTTTGATCTGGACGGATACGCTGTCGGAGGGCTGGCAGTCGGCGAGACGCATGCAGAGATGTATTATATATTAGAAGAAACAGTACCGTATCTGCCGGAGGATAAACCAACCTATCTGATGGGCGTCGGAACACCGGCCAATATTCTGGAGGGTGTGGAGCGCGGAGTGGATTTCTTTGACTGTGTATATCCATCGCGCAATGGCAGGCATGGACATGTCTATACAAACTACGGCAAGCTCAATCTGTTCAATAACAGATATGAACTCGATGACAGCCCTATTGAAGAAGGCTGCGGATGCCCGGCATGTCGCAAATATTCAAGGGCATATATCAGACATCTCCTGAAAGCAAAGGAAATGTTGGGAATGAGACTTTGTGTCTTGCATAATTTATATTTTTATAATATGATGATGGAAGAAATCAGAGACGCACTGGATGCAGGCAATTTTGCAGCATATAAAAGGCAGAAGCTTTCAAATATGACAAGAAATGATTAAATCGGAGGACAAGAAATGAATGGATTATTAAGTACAGCAGCGGCATCTACCGAAAGCAACATTATAGTCATCGTATTATATGTAGTTGTAATCGGAGCATTTTTCTACTTTGCAATGATACGTCCGCAAAAGAAAGAACAGAAGAGAATGGGAGCATTGCTCTCCAGCATGGAAGTAGGCGACAGCGTACTGACCAGCAGCGGATTCTATGGAATTGTGATCGACATTACAGATGACACAGTCATCGTTGAATTCGGCAACAATAAAAACTGCAGAATCCCGATGCAGAAATCAGCAATTACCCAGATAGAAAAACCGGAAGCTGAATAATGTGTGTTCTGACAATGATCGAGTGGACAGCCACTCGATTTTTGTTATAGGAATTACAAAATCCATAACATTGAGTTATGCCATTCATCACCTTATATTATACCTTGAAATTTACACTTAAATACGATAGAATTGTTCCTAAACAGCAATAAATCAAAGAAAAGAGGAGCAAAAATGCAATTTCAGATAGCAAGCATCAAAGGAGACGGAATCGGTCCTGAGATCGTAGGAGAGGCTCAAAAGGTATTAAAGAAGGTAGGAGAGAAATTTCATCATGATTTTCAGTTTACGGAAATACTGATGGGCGGAGCATCTATCGATGTCTATGGTATGCCGCTGACCGACGAAACGATTGAAACAGCGAAGCATTCAGATGCTGTCCTGATGGGCTCGATTGGTGGGGATACGACGACTTCACCCTGGTATCAGCTGGAGCCGAAGCTCAGACCGGAAGCCGGACTGCTGCGCCTTCGAAAAGAGCTGAATCTGTTTGCAAATCTAAGACCGGCAGTATTATATGAAGTGCTTGCAGATGCCTGTCCGTTAAAAAAAGAAATTGCAGAACAGGGCTTTGACATGATGATCATGCGTGAACTGACTGGCGGATTGTATTTCGGCGAACGCAGGACGATAGAAGAAAACGGAATCAAAAAAGCAATAGATACATTGACATACGATGAAAATGAAATCAGAAGAATCGCAGTCAAGGGATTTGAAATAGCTATGAAAAGAAAAAAGAAGGTTACCAGTGTCGATAAGGCCAATGTACTTGATTCATCAAGGCTGTGGAGAAGTGTTGTGGCAGATGTGGCAAAGGATTATCCGGAAGTACAGCTGGAAAATATGCTGGTGGACAACTGTGCAATGCAGCTGGTAAAGGATCCCTCACAGTTCGACGTGATCCTGACAGAGAATATGTTTGGGGATATATTATCTGATGAGGCAAGCATGGTGACCGGATCTATCGGAATGCTGGCATCAGCAAGCTTAAATGATACAAAATTCGGTCTGTATGAACCAAGTCACGGATCAGCTCCGGATATTGCAGGCAAAAACCTGGCAAACCCGATTGCAACCATTCTTTCTGCTGCAATGATGCTTCGTTATTCGTTTGATCTGGATCAAGAAGCAGATGCGATAGAGAAAGCTGTCAAAGATGTACTGGATGAAGGCTTCCGTACAGGTGACATTATGTCTGAGGGCAGCAAACAGGTTGGAACGAAGGAAATGGGATCATTAATCACAGAAAGAATATAGGAGGATGGAATCATGAGAAGTGACAATGTCAAAAAGGGAGCCGGACAGGCACCACACAGATCTTTATTCAATGCACTCGGATATACAAAAGAAGAAATGGAGAGGCCGCTGATCGGTATTGTCAGTTCTTATAATGAAATCGTACCTGGTCATATGAATCTCGATAAGATCGTAAATGCTGTCAAGATGGGAGTATCTATGGCAGGAGGCACCCCGATCGTATTTCCTGCAATTGCAGTATGCGATGGAATCGCAATGGGACACATCGGCATGAAATACTCTCTTGTGACAAGAGATCTGATTGCTGATTCTACAGAATGTATGGCGATCGCACATCAGTTTGATGCACTTGTGATGGTTCCGAACTGTGACAAAAATGTACCGGGTCTTTTAATGGCAGCTGCCAGATTAAATGTTCCGACTATTTTTGTTTCAGGCGGTCCGATGCTGGCGGGATGCGTACAGGGAGAAAAGACAAGCCTTTCCAGTTTGTTTGAGGCAGTAGGAGCACATGCTGCCGGTAAGATTACGACAGAGGAATTAACCGAATTTGAAGAAAAGGCATGCCCGTCATGCGGCTCCTGTTCGGGAATGTATACAGCGAACAGCATGAACTGCCTGACAGAGGCTCTGGGAATGGGCTTACAGGGCAACGGAACGATACCGGCCGTATATTCAGAAAGACTCAGACTGGCAAAGCACGCAGGCATGAAGATTATGGAGCTGCTGGAGAAGGATATCAAGCCACGAGATATCATGAATGAAAAAGCATTTATGAATGCTCTGACTGTAGATATGGCACTTGGCTGCTCTACCAATTCTATGCTTCACCTTCCGGCCATTGCACATGAAGCCGGTGTAGAACTGAATGTAGACATTGCAAACGAAATCAGCGCCAGAACACCGAATCTGTGCCATCTGGCACCAGCCGGACATACCTATATTGAGCAGTTGAATGCTGCCGGTGGTGTTTACGCAGTCATGAACGAACTGAATAAAAAGAACTTACTGAATACAGATATCATTACAGCGACAGGAAAGACGGTCGGTGAAAATATTGAGGGCTGTATCAATCTGAATCCGGAAGTGATCAGACCAATTGAAAATCCATACAGCGAAACAGGCGGAATTGCTATTCTCAGAGGTAATCTGGCTCCTGATTCAGGCGTTGTAAAGCGTTCTGCTGTAGCACCGGAAATGCTGGTGCACGAAGGCCCTGCAAGGGTATTTGACTGCGAAGAGGATGCCATTACAGCAATCAAAACAGGAAAAATCATAGAGGGAGATGTTGTTGTGATCCGATATGAAGGTCCTAAGGGCGGCCCCGGCATGCGGGAAATGCTGAATCCGACTTCGGCAATCGCCGGTATGGGACTTGGATCCTCCGTAGCATTGATTACAGACGGCAGATTTTCAGGTGCCAGCCGTGGCGCATCCATTGGACATGTATGTCCTGAGGCAGCTGTCGGTGGTCCGATTGCTCTGGTTCAAGAAGGAGATATCATTCAAATCAATATTCCGGAAAATAAACTGGACTTTGTTATCAGTGATGAAGAATTGGCGAAAAGAAAGGCTGCATGGACACCAAGAAAGCCACAGGTGACATCAGGCTACCTTGCAAGATATGCACATATGGTAACAAGTGCCGACAGAGGCGCAATACTGGAGATGCCGAAAGGAGAATAACATGCAGTTAACAGGATCACAGATCGTAATGGAATGCTTATTAGAGCAGGGAGTAGACACCGTATTTGGATATCCGGGCGGAACGATTTTAAATATTTATGATGAATTATACAAGTATCAGGATAGGATCAAGCATTATTTAACATCGCATGAACAGGGTGCTGCACATGCTGCTGACGGTTATGCCAGAGCAACCGGCAAGGTCGGCGTATGTATGGCGACAAGCGGCCCCGGAGCTACCAATCTGGTAACCGGTATTGCAACAGCCTATATGGATTCTGTACCGATGGTGGCAATTACAGCAAATGTTGTATTACCGCTTCTTGGAAAGGATACCTTTCAAGAAGTCGATATTGCAGGTGTTACGATGCCGATTACGAAACATGGGTATATCGTAAAGGATATCAATGAACTTGCAGATACACTGAGAAAGGCATTCAAGATAGCCCAGACCGGGAGACCGGGTCCTGTATTAGTCGATATCACAAAGGATGTGACAGCAAACAAGACAGAATTCACACCGGTTAAGCCTGAAAAGATCGAGAGAATCTCTGCGTACTCTGAAGAGGATATCAAGACAGCAATTCAACTGATTGAGGAAAGCAAGAAGCCGTATATTTATGTCGGTGGAGGAGCTGTGATCTCTGAAGCATCAGAAGAGGTTGCTGAGTTTGCTCATAGGATTGATGCACCTGTCTGTGATACTTTGATGGGAAAAGGTGCTTTTGACGGAACAGATGATCTTTATACCGGCATGATCGGCATGCACGGAACAAAAACAGCAAACTTTGGCGTGAGTCAATGTGATTTACTGATTGCAATCGGTGCGAGATTTTCTGATCGTGTTACAGGAAATGCAAAGAAATTTGCCAACCATGCGAAAGTGCTTCATATCGATATAGATGCAGCAGAAATCAATAAAAACATTAAATCTTCAGCACATATCATCGGTGATGTAAAAGAAGTACTGACGGATCTGAATCAAAAGCTGAAACAGCAGGATCACAAGGAATGGATCAGGACGATACAGGAATATAAAGAGAAATATCCTTTAAAATATCAGCAGAAAAAGCTGACCTGTCCATATGTGATCGAACAGATTGATCAGGTAACAAAAGGAAAAGCAATCATCACAACAGATGTCGGACAGCATCAGATGTGGGCTGCACAGTTCTACAAATATACAAAGCCTCGTACGTTTATTACTTCAGGTGGACTCGGTACAATGGGATATGGTCTGGGTGCCTGCATCGGAGCTAAGGTTGGACAGCCGGACAAGACTGTCATCAATATTGCGGGTGACGGATGCTTCCGAATGAATATGAATGAACTGGCTACCGCAAGCAGATACAACATCCCGATCATAGAGGTCATTATCAACAATCAAGTGCTGGGAATGGTAAGACAGTGGCAGACATTGTTCTATGACGGAAGATATTCAAATACGGTACTGCAGGATAAGGTGGATTTTGTAAAGGTTGCAGAAGCACTTGGATGTGAAGCAATCAGGGTTTCTAAAAAAGAGGAAATAGCACCTGCTGTTGAAAAAGCCATTGCGCTGCATAAGCCTGTTGTGATAGAATGTATGATTGACAGTGATGACAAAGTGTTCCCTATGGTACCGGCAGGCGCCGCCATAGATGAAGCTTTTGATGCAGATGATTTAAAGGATATCGTTGACTGATGATCTGAAGGCAGTGATAAAATCTACAAAGGAAACCGCTGACAAATGATTAAAAAAACGGCTAAGATATGCGCGATTATAGTATGCTCGCTGCTTTTACTGACTGCAGCGGGCTATATCGCGCTTGGCTATTATTACAGTCCTTATTTTGTTTTCGGTACATGGATCAATGACTATTATTGTACAGGTTTAGATGTTCATACAGTCAATCAGGCTCTGACAGAGGCCTATGGGGATTATGAGCTTTGTATTGATGAAAAGAACGGCAGACAGGAGACCATCACCGGAGAACAGATCCATTATCAGATAGATTTTACAAAATCTCTGAATGAGATCAAGCAGAAGCAGAATCCATTCAATTGGGGTTATTATTATTTCCATCCGATCCATCAGACGATTTCTCCGGACATTACATATGATCAGGAACTGTTGAAGGCGGCAGTGGATGAGCTTGACTGTAGTCATTTGGAAGCCCTCAATCAAAACAACAGTCCCAGAATCATAAAGCAGTCAGGTGAATATGTTTTATCAGATACACGTATTGAAGTGACAGATCATGAGAAATTGCTGCAATTGGCAATCAATGCCGCCGATCAGAATCAAAGCAGGATATCACTTGAAGATCATCAATGCTATTATATGCCCAAGCTGCAGCCGGATGAAGAAGAAACCTATGAGATCTGGGCGATGATTGATAAAGTGCAAAAAGCAGAAATCCATTACCAAGACGGCGCTCAGGAATTGCTGCTGGATGGCAGGGGAATTTCAAAATGGATTATTACGGATGAGAGCGGCAGCTTTCAGCTGGAAAATCATCAGCTGACATTTGATCAGGAGCAGATCAAGGACTATATTCAAGAAGTATCAAATGTCTTTAACACAAAGGGGAATGTCCGTACATGGACAAGGCAGGATGGAAAAGTCATCACAATTACCAGCAAAGGAAAGGGATATATTGTAGATGAGGAGGCTGAACTGTCTGAGATTTCATATGCATTGGAGACTGGAAGCAGGATTACCAGAAAACCGGTTTATGCGCAGACGGGAGAGCCAAGAGAAGCCATTGATATGGGTAAAACCTATATTGAGGTAGACATGGCGGCCCAAAAGTTATATTATTACATGAACGACAAGCTGAAATTGTCATCCGACGTTGTAACAGGCAATACGTCAAGAAGACATGATACGCCGGAAGCATTATGCGAAATATACTATATGCAGAAGAACAGGACACTTCATGGAGCGGACTATGAATCTTTTGTATACTACTGGATGGCGGTCAAGGGTCATATCGGCATCCATGACGCGACATGGAGAGATCAATTCGGAGGAGACATCTATCAGACAGCAGGCTCTCACGGGTGTATCAACCTGCCGAAGAATAAGGCGGCTGAACTTTATGACATGGTAAAGGTCGGTATCCCTGTTATCATTCATAATTAATAGAACGAATTCAATCAGTAATTAAAATTAAAGGAGGAGATAGAGATGAAAAGAGTATACAACTTTTCAGCAGGCCCGGCAGTTCTGCCTGAAGAAGTATTAAAAGAAGCTGCAGATGAAATGATGGATTACAGGGGCTGTGGTATGTCCGTAATGGAGATGAGTCATCGATCTAAGACTTATGACAATATCATCAAGGAAGCGGAAGCTGATCTGAGAGAAATCATGGGTATTCCGGATAATTACAAGGTTCTTTTCCTACAGGGCGGTGCAAGTCAGCAATTTGCCATGATCCCTATGAATCTTATGAAGAATAAGGTGGCTGATTATATCATAACAGGCCAGTGGGCTAAAAAAGCATGGAAAGAGGCATCTATCTACGGAAAGGCAAATGCAGTCGCATCCAGTGAAGACAAAACATTTTCATACATACCGGACTGTTCTGATCTTCCGATTTCTGAAGATGCTGATTACGTATATATTTGTGAGAATAATACGATCTACGGCACAAAATACAAACAGCTGCCGAATACAAAAGGAAAGACACTGGTTGCGGATGTATCTTCCTGTTTCCTGTCTGAGCCTGTAGACGTTACAAAGTATGGTATCATATACGGCGGCGTACAGAAAAACATCGGCCCCGCAGGTGTTGTGATTGTGATCATCCGTGAAGATCTGATCACAGAGGACACATTACCCGGCACACCGACTATGTTAAAATTTAAAACACATTCTGATGCGGACTCTCTTTATAATACACCTCCTGCTTATGGCATTTATATTTGTGGTAAGGTGTTTAAATGGATCAAGAAAATGGGCGGACTGGAAGCAATGAAGGAACGCAACGAAAAGAAGGCTAAGATACTTTATGATTTCCTTGATCAGAGCAAGCTGTTTCATGGAACTGTCGTTAAGGAAGATCGTTCATTGATGAATGTACCTTTTGTAACAGGCAGTGATGAGCTGGATGCAAAGTTTGTAAAGGAAGCAAAGGAAGCAGGCTTTGAGAGTCTGAAAGGACATAGAAGTGTCGGCGGTATGAGAGCAAGCATCTACAATGCAATGCCGATCGAAGGGGTAGAGGCACTGGTTGCCTTTATGAAAAAGTTTGAGGAGGAGAACGCATAATGTTTAAGTATAATTGCCTGAATCCAATCGCACAGGTTGGTCTTGATCGGTTTGATGCCAACTATCAGAAATGTGATGACATCAAGGAGGCTGATGGTGTTCTCGTAAGAAGCGCTTCCATGCATGATATGGAGCTGCCTGAAAATCTGCTTGCAATTGCAAGAGCAGGTGCAGGTGTGAATAATATCCCATTGGATGTATGTGCACAAAAAGGAATTGTGGTATTTAATACTCCGGGTGCAAACGCAAATGGTGTAAAGGAACTGGTGATTGCCGGACTGTTGCTGGCTTCAAGAGATGTAGTCGGAGGCATTAACTGGGTATCTTCTCAGGCGGGCAATCAGGATATTGCAAAGCTTGCAGAAAAAGAAAAAAAGAATTTTGCCGGAAATGAAATACAGGATAAGAAGCTGGGAATCATCGGTCTCGGCGCCATAGGTGTCAGAGTGGCCAATGTAGCAAAACATCTTGGCATGGAAGTCTACGGATATGATCCGTATATCTCTGTTGATGCAGCATGGAATCTGTCCAGAGATATCAAGCATGTACTGAATGTAGAGGAGATCTACGAGCAGTGCGACTTTATTACCATCCATGTTCCGCTGATGGATGCGACAAGAGGAACCATTAATAAAGACGCCATTGCCAAAATGAAGGACGGAGTTGTCATTCTGAACTTTGCCCGTGATCTGCTGGCAAATGAAGATGATGTTGTGGCTGCATTGAAATCAGGGAAGATCAAGAAATATGTTTCTGACTTTCCAAATCCGACGACAGCAGGTGTAGAAGGCTGTATTGTCATTCCTCATCTTGGAGCTTCGACAGAAGAATCAGAAGACAACTGTGCAAAGATGGCAGTCAAGGAATTAAAGAATTATCTTGAAAATGGTAATGTCAATAATTCAGTGAATTATCCAAACTGTGATATGGGTGTTTGCAGCAATGTCGGAAGAGTGGCTATCATGCATAAAAATGTGGCCAATATGATCACAAAATTCACTGCCTCCTTTGGTGACCTTGGAATCAACATTTCAGATATGGTTAACAAATCAAAAGGGGAATATGCATACACCATGTTAGATGTAGAAGTCAGCATTTCAGACGAAATCGTGAAAAAGCTCGAGGCCATTGACGGCGTCATCCGTGTCAGAGTTGTAAAATAGCATTTATGATAGAAAAGGTTGAGTATTCATGTGATATTCAACCTTTTTTATGTGTGATACAGACTCGATTTATTGGAAGTGATGTGGTAAACTATTGTATATAGGAGGTGCATCATGATGAAACGAGCTGCAAGGAATATGATTCTGGTTATTTTATTGCTTTTTCTAAGTGTTTCATTTCTGCCGGTCTGTTTGAAAGCAGGAGAGAAGCAGCCCATGCCCAATGCACAGTTTGATGCATCCAGCCTGAAGCTTAGTCAGCTGCGGATCGGGATGGCTTTTTCATTTGATGGAGGCAGCAACTGGAGTCTGATACAGGATTCGTGGATGGATACCATCACACTGACCGATGATCAGGTCAATAATTCGCTGGCTCACGGAATACTTGTAAAAATGACAGGAGACGGTAATAATACTTATGATTCTGATGTTTTATGTATTGTTTTAAATAAGGCCAATACGCCCTCCAATATACAGGGTGTTATGCCTACAGATACAGGAAACAGCGGAAAGATTACAAATGTGAATAACTCCATGCAATATAAAAAGGAATCTGATAATAACTGGACAGATATAGGAGATACAACGGTTTCCAATCTGGCGCCCGGAAGATATCAGGTCAGAGTCAAGGGCTTTGGTACGACCATTGCAAGTGACAGCATTACGGTGACAATCAACAACTATGATCCGACACACGGACTGCCGAGAATGGCAGCTCCAAGTGCTAATTTTGATGCAAGAACAATGACTCTTTCAGGTATATACGGGATCAATTATTCCTTGAACGGAGGAAACGGATGGATTACATCCGACTCAGATCAGGCTGTGCTGAATCTGTCTGATCTGAATACAAATCAAGGAATCCGGCTTTACAGACCCGGTAATAACAGCACTAATTCAGATTCTGAGGTACAGACAATCAGTCTTGCAAAGGCATCTGCACCTGTAGGCATCAGTGCAGTCAGTGCAACTGCAGATGCGCAGGGAACGATCAACGGATTAAGTCCTCAAATGGAATATATGCAGCAAGGCGCTTCCTCCTGGACCAACATCAGTACATATTCCATACAGGTACCGGCCGGCACCTACTTTATCAGAACACAGGGGGCATATACAACGCTTCCAAGTGATGCAGTAGAGGTGATCATAGATACAGCAGAAACACCGGCTACGAATATCTCTCCCAACGTAACAGACGCAGATGACGAAGTAAATGATATTGATAATTCAAAGGCATCAGAAGATATAAAGGAAGCAGATGCACCTGATGACTTTGTTCCGTCTACTACGACAGGCCCTAGTATCGTAGGAAACAGCAGTATACGTGGCTGGGATGCTATTATTGCCAATATGACGTCTGCTCCTGTGTTTCTGAAAATGAATGGTACGACAGCTGTTACGGCAAATGCTTTGCAGGCAGCTAAGGAGCATGACTCTGAGCTGGTTCTCGGAATGGATAATGGAACTGTTTGGACTCTTCAGGGAAGCTCTGTCAGTCAGGCTGCACAGGATGTCGATCTTGGAATCACATTCAATGCGAATGAAATACCGGCAGATACACTGAAGAATTTGGAAACAGAAGCAAAGGACTATCATCAGTTCGTGATTGCACATAGTGGAGATTTTGGCTTTTCTGCCAGCCTTTCTATGTATATTGATACAAAGGAAGCCGGAGAATACGCAGATTTATTCTATTATAATGTTGCAGACAACACAATGGATCACGTAGATACCTGTATGATTGATGCCAGAGGTTATGCAAGTTTTATGCTGAATCATGCATCATCATATGCCATTACTGTCAATCGTGTTAAATATACCGGAGGAACGTCTCAAAATGAAGCGAACACAGGCGAAGTCAAAGAACCCGTTCATATCAAGCAGGAAAAGAAAGAAAGTCCTCTGAAATGGATTCTCCTGTTTTCTGCTGTTGTTGTGATATGCATTTTTGCAATTATACTTGTATTACGTGGGAATCATAAAAAGAAGAAGAAAAAGAAGAAATAAAGAGAATCAAAGCGGGGGCTTAGTTTGCTAAGTCCCCGTAAGGTGACGGATTACCGAGTTCACTTCTGAACTTTCTTTCTCTTTCTACAGATGCTTCACTGGCAAGATCCATATATTTGATAAATATATCTTCAACAGGAACTCCCTGCTCTGATGCAAGCTGATCCAGTACCGGTCTCAGCTTATCGAGCTGGAAGGATATCTGTGTCTTCTGAGGATCAATATCACTCAACACCTGATCAGCATACTGATTGATTCTGTTTAACATTTTTCTGTCATCTGCGTTCATAGATACATACCTCCTTTCACAATGCAAGTTTATCATAAATTGTAGACAGATTCAACCCAGATACAATATCATGACGATTTGGGTTGTACATAAAAAGAATTTTTGATAAGATATAATTATTCAGAGTGATCAGAAGGAGAACGAACATGGCACAAATCAGACCATTTCAATGTATCAGACCGAAAGAAGAACTGGCATCCCACATTGCAGCTTTGCCTTATGATGTATATAACAGACAAGAAGCAAAGAAAGAGATTGAAAAAGAACCGCTTTCCTTTTTAAAGATAGATCGTGCAGAGACGCAGTTTCCTGATGATGTAGATACTTATGATCACCGGGTGTATGAAAAGGCTCATGATACATTATGGGATATGATTCGTAAGGGTGACTTTGAACAGGAGAAAAGTCCCTGCTATTATATCTACAGACTGACCATGAACGGACGATCCCAATCAGGCATCGCAGCATGTGCATCTATAGATGATTATGAGGATAATATAATCAAAAAGCATGAAAATACACGTGAAGATAAAGAGCTTGACAGAATCAGTCATGTGGATATCTGCAATGCACAGACAGGCCCTATTTTTCTTGCATACAGATCCAATGACAGAATTAATCAGGTGACAGGACGTTATCAGACAGAAAAAGCATTATATGACTTTACATCAGAAGATGGAATCAGCCATACGGTATGGAGAATATCTGATCAAAATGATATCAGAACCATACAGGATGCATTTGGTCAGATGAATCAAATCTATATTGCTGATGGTCATCACAGATGTGCATCTGCGGTTAAGGTTGGTTTAAAGAGAAGAAGAGATGCCGGTCATTACAGCGGACAGGAGGATTTTAATTATTTCCTCTCTGTACTGTTTCCGGACGATCAGTTAATGATTATGGATTATAATCGTGTTGTGAAAGATTTAAACGGATATACTCCGGATGAATTTATAGAAAAGCTCAAGGATATTTTTTCTCTCCGGTTAGAAGAAGAGCAATATCGACCGAAGAAAAAAGGAGAGTTTGGTATGTTTCTTTCAGACAGATGGTATCGACTGGAACTGAAAGACCAGTATAAGAGCACTCATCCTGTGGCAGGGCTGGATGTATCCATTTTGCAGGAGCAGGTACTGGCTCCGATGCTGAATATATTTGATCCGAAAACAGATCACAGAATTGATTTTGTCGGTGGTATCAGAGGACTGGAAGAGCTGGAAAAAAGAGTACAGAGTGATTGCAAGGTTGCATTTGCGATGTATCCGACTTCAATAGAAGAATTATTCAATGTTGCAGATGCCGGATTGCTGATGCCGCCTAAATCCACATGGTTTGAGCCAAAACTCAGGAGTGGATTGTTTATACATGCTTTAGATGGAGACATGGAGGATTTATAATGAATACAAAACTCTATAAACTAATGAACTGGGCGCGAATCGAAGGAGTTGTCTATTCAGAAGAGGATCATCCCCACGATATCCTCGGTGCACAGATCGTGAGCGGAGGAACGCTGATCCAGACATTTCAGCCATATGCCAAACAGGTCTCCGTATCGATCAAGGATCAGAATCATATGATTCCGATGGAGCTTGTGGATGAGGAAGGCTTTTTTGCAGTATTGATCAAAGACAAGTCAAAGTTTGAATATAATTATCAGACGGTATTAAAGGACGGAACCGTCAAAGAGGTCAAAGAACTGTATAATTATGAACCCACAGTCAAGGAAAGAGATGCCAGAAAGTTGAATGCCGGACTTCATTATGAAGTATATGATATGCTCGGCGCGCATCTTAGGGAAATGAATGGTGTCAGCGGCACATCCTTTGCAGTATGGGCGCCAAATGCCATACGGGTCAGTGTAGTAGGTGATTTCAATCACTGGGATGGACGCATTAATCAGATGCGCAGAATCGCTAATACCGGTGTATTTGAGATTTTCATTCCTGATGTAGGCGAAGGGGAAATATACAAATATGAGATCAAGATCAAAGGCGGACTGATCGTTTTGAAAGCAGATCCTTATGCCTTTGGTGCTCAGCTGCGTCCGGACACTGCTTCTGTAATACGGAAAACAGAAGGCTATCCATGGAAAGATACCAAATGGCTCAACAACCGTAAAGAGAAACAGCAAAAGGATGCTCCGATTTCTGTGTATGAAGTGCATCTGGCTTCTTTTAAAAAGCCTGAATCCGGTGATGAATTTTATAATTACAAAGAAATAGCCCCCATTTTAGCTGATTATGTAAAGGATATGGGCTATACACATGTAGAACTGATGCCGATCATGGAGCATCCGCTGGATGAGTCATGGGGCTATCAGACCATTGGATACTATGCACCGACAAGCCGCTACGGAACCCCTGAGGATTTCATGTATTTCATGAATTATATGCACATCAATGAGATTGGGGTGATTCTAGACTGGGTACCTGCTCATTTTCCAAGAGATACCTACGGATTATCCAATTTTGACGGCACCTGCCTGTATGAGCATCAGGATCCGCGTCAGGGCTTTCATCCGCAATGGGGTACCTTACTCTATAATTACGGAAGACCTGAGGTCAGAAACTACCTGATTGCAAATGCATTATTCTGGGCAAAGAGGTATCATGCAGACGGTATCCGTATGGATGCAGTGGCTTCCATGCTGTATCTGGATTATGGGAAAAAGGATGGAGAATGGATTGCAAATATATATGGCGGAAATGAAAATCTTGAAGCTGTAGAATTCATCAAACATCTGAATTCCGTATTTAAGAAAGAAAATGAAGACGTGCTTCTGATTGCTGAGGAATCCACGGCATGGCCGATGGTGACAGGTGATCTGAAGGATGGAGGACTTGGCTTTGACTATAAATGGAATATGGGATGGATGAATGACTTTCTTGGATATATGAGATATGATCCATACTACAGAACGCATCATTTTGGTGAACTTACATTTTCTATGATTTATGCATATAGTGAAAGATTTATCCTGGCATTATCACACGATGAGGTCGTTCACGGAAAATCATCACTGATTGGGAAAATGCCGGGTGAGAGAGAACAGAAATTTGCAAATCTGAGAGCTTCACTGGCATATATGATGATGCATCCCGGAAAGAAATTATTATTTATGGGACAGGATCTCGGAGAGTTTAATGAATGGAATGAATCACGTGAGGTAGAATGGAATCTGCTGCAATATGAGGAACACCAAGGCATTCATCAGCTCATGAAGGCATTAAATGCTTTCTACAAATCCCATCCCTCTCTTTATAAGCTGGATCATAAGCATGAAGGCTTTGAATGGATCAATAATATTTCTGCAAATGAGAATATCATTGTTTTCCTGAGAAAAAGCTATGAGGAGAGCGAAACATTACTTGTAGTATGCAATTTTGGCGGAAATGCGCAGGATAACTATAAAATCGGTGTTCCAGGTCCCGGTAAATACAAAGAAGTACTGAATACAGACGCTGTTTTGTTCGGTGGAACTGGTATTACCAATCCCAGATTAAAGCAGTCCAAGAAAGAAGAATGTGACAACCGTGAGGACTCTGTCAGAATCAAAATTGCTCCCCTCAGCGTCTGCGTATTTCAATATACACGGGTCAATGAGCTGTTAACAGATAATCAGACAGCCAGAGAAAAAGCAGTTCAAAAAGGGAAAAAGGCAGTTCGTAAGAAAAGCGGACTCAAAAAAGAACTGGAGAAAAAATATCAGGAAGAGGAAAGAGGAGTCTGATGGATGACAACTGATATTGGAACGGATCTAGATGTAGGATTAATAGAAAAATACTTGCAGACACTTCCGGAAAAAGCACTCAATCTCGGCGTCAGGGTACTGCTTGCTGCTGTATTGTTTGCCGTAGGTTTGTGGATCACAAAGCTGCTGCGAAAAATCATGAAGCGTTCTCTTGAAAAGGCAGCTGTTGAGACAGGGGCCGTGCAGTTTGTGGATTCCTGTCTGAAGGTGGTACTATGGGCTTTGCTGATTCTGTTTATAGGCGCGTGGATGGGTGTGGATGCTGCGTCTATTATGGCAATGATCGGTTCTCTTGGCTTGACGATCGGTCTGGCACTGCAGGGAAGTCTGTCTAATTTTGCAGGCGGCGTACTGATCATGACAACCAAACCGTTCAAAGTCGGAGATTATATCATAGAAGATAATCATAAAAATGAAGGCTTTGTTCATGAGATCAGTATCTTTTATACCAGACTGACTACAATAGAAAATAAAACCGTTGTCATTCCGAACGGTGTTCTGGCCAATTCCTCTCTGACCAACGTATCTCATATGAGAGAATTGAGGCTGAACATGAAAATCGGCATTTCATATCAAGCTGATATTCAAAAAGCAAAAGAAATCATACTTCAGATTTTTAATGAAGAAACCGAAGTAAAAAAGAAGAAGGAAATGCTTGTATTTGTTGATGATTTCGCTGAAAGCTCTGTGATATTGGGATTTCGATGCTGGATTTCTGCCAAAGAATATTGGAAAACAAGATGGGACATATTAGAAAAGATTAAAACCAGATTTGATCAGGAAGGAATTATGATCCCTTATAATCAGCTGGATGTTCATTTGATAGACAATTCTTCCGATAAATGATATACTGTTAATGATTTTGTTGACAAAAACGCAGGAGGCACAATATGTCTATATTTCAGGCGATTCTGTTGGGAATACTGCAGGGTTTGACCGAATTTCTTCCGGTCAGCAGCTCCGGACATCTCGCAATCATAAAGAATTTACTGCATATTAATCTGGATTCGGGAATGCTGTATGATGTTTTACTGCATGTTGCGACTCTGATTGCAATATGCATTGTATTTTTCAAGGATGTCGTAAAGCTGATTGTAGAATTCTTTATGATTATTATAGATATCTTTAAAAACATCGGGATTTTCTTTGGAAATCTATTCGGAAGAAGAGATGAAGCATATATTCAGCTTACATACAATTCCTATCGAAAGTTTGTTGTGTTGATCATAGTTTCTACCATTCCTACAGGTGTCATAGGCTATTTGATGCAGGATATTGCGGAATCTGCAGGTGCCGGGATGATGGTTCCGGGAATCTGTCTGATGATTTCAGGTGGTATATTGTTGATTGCGGATCGTACGGAAAAGGGCCGTAAGAAACCAAAAGAAACAACCTATCTGGATGCCTTTACGATAGGAATGTGTCAGGGAGTGGCAACATTACCCGGTATTACCCGATCCGGTACTACAGTGACGGCATGTCTGCTGCTGGGACTGGAGAGAAAATTTGCAGTCAAATATTCATTTATCATGTCTATTCCTGCAATTTTGGGAGCACTGATTCTACAGATCAAGGATATCGGAAATGTCTCTCTGGAAGCAGGGGAGATAGCAGGCTATATCATAGGCATGATTGTAGCCGCAGCAGTAGGTTTCGTTTGTATTAAGATTATGATGGCTATTGTTCAGAGCAGAAAATTCAAACCATTTGCATTTTACTGCCTGATTGTTGGAGCAGTATCTGTTATAGGTGCATTGATTATGATGTGATCAGGGGTCGATCAGCAAAGAGTGGGGAGGCAGAAGGAATGGCAGCAAATTCCGGAAAGCGAAGAACATCTTCGAACAGCAGGGGGAAAAGTAACTCAAAAAAGAAAACTCAAGAACAGAATGGTCTGCAGGATGAAGTGATAATGCTGCTTGTTTTGGCATTATCTATTTTATTACTGTTAAGTAATTTCGGACTGATCGGAAGCTTTGGAACCGTGATCAGCGGAGTGATGTTTGGATTGTTTGGTATTCCGGCATATATTGCTCCTGTCATTTTGTTTTTTGCATGCGTATTTTTATTTGCCAATAAAGGAAATACAATCGCAACGATGAAATGTATCGCAGCGATTGTTTTATTTTTTATCCTATGTGTATTCTGTCAGATGCTGTTTGGAGAAAATGAAACCATTTCCGGAATGAAGGAATATTATCAGCTGTCATCTGCAAACAAAGAAGGCGGCGGCATCATAGGCGGTGCAATTGCCAAAGCCCTATGCAGTACCATCAGTGATATCGGAACTTATGTTGTATTAATTATACTTGCGATTGCATGTGTGGTATTGATTACAGAACGTTCCTTCTTCGGTGGCGTCAAAAAAGGAAGCGAGAAGATCTATCATACGGCAAAGGATGATGTACAGCGCCGTAAGGAACAACGTGTTGTCAGAGAACAGGAACGAGCCCTGAGAAGTGATGCTGCAGAAGAAGAAAGAGTACCAAGATCTTCGAAAAAAGTGTCCGGAGTGATGCTGAATACAACACTAACCAAGGAAGAAAAGGATACAGAGGATATTCATGAGATCCTTCCTGAACAGGATGATGCGATTGACAAGATCAATATCAGAACGGCACATTCCATTGAACGGATGACTGATGAAGTGACAGCCGAAGAAACAGCACCGGAAGTCAATGTTCCAGAAGAACCACAGATCACACATGAGCGAAAGAAAGCTGTCAAGCCTGCCGCCGCTGAAAAAGAGCCTGATATATCCAAGGACATTTCACAGAAAGCAGCAGCTTCAGATATTGGACATACCTATCGTTTTCCATCTGTTAATCTGCTGAAAAAGGGCTCCAGAAACAGCAATGTAGACTCTGAAAAGCAGCTGAAGGAAACAGCAAAGAAGCTGCAGCAGACATTAAGCAACTTCGGAGTGAATGTTACGATTACAGATATCAGTCAGGGTCCTACAGTAACGCGCTATGAAATGCAGCCTGAACAGGGTGTAAAGGTCAGCAAGATTGTAGGTCTGACAGATGATATCAAGCTGAATCTGGCCGCAACAGATATCAGAATAGAAGCGCCTATCCCCGGCAAAGCAGCCGTTGGTATTGAGGTGCCAAATAAAGAAAACAGCGCAGTCATGTTTCGTGATCTCGTTGAATCAAAGGAATTTGATGAATTTGGCGGAAGCCTGATCTTTGCAGTTGGAAAAGATATTGCAGGCAAAACAGTGGTTGCTGATATTGCAAAGATGCCGCATCTGCTGATTGCAGGTGCCACTGGATCAGGCAAATCAGTCTGTATCAATACATTGATTATGAGTCTGCTTTATAAATCGCATCCGGATGATGTAAAGCTGATCATGATTGACCCCAAGGTGGTCGAGTTAAGTGTTTATAACAATATCCCGCATCTGATGATTCCCGTGGTCACAGATCCAAAAAAAGCAGCAGCAGCACTTCATTGGGGTGTGTCTGAAATGACAGAGCGATATAAGAAATTTGCGGATATGAATGTCAGGGATCTGAAGGGTTATAATAAAAAAGTAGCAGAAATCACAGACCTGCCGGAAGAAGAACGTCCGCAGAAAATGCCGCAGATTGTGATTATTGTAGATGAGCTGGCAGATCTGATGATGGTGGCTCCTGGTGAAGTCGAAGAGTCCATATGCCGTCTGGCGCAATTAGCCAGAGCAGCAGGCATTCATTTGATCATTGCAACACAAAGGCCTTCTGTAGATGTCATCACAGGACTGATCAAGGCAAATATGCCAAGCCGAATTGCATTTAGTGTATCAAGTGGTGTTGATTCCCGTACGATTCTGGATATGATCGGAGCAGAGAAGCTGCTGGGTAAGGGTGACATGCTGTTTTATCCGCAGGGCTATTCCAAACCGGCCCGGATACAGGGAGCATTTATTTCAGATCAGGAAGTCATGGATGTCGTACAGTTCCTTGCAAAGCAGACAAAAGGTCCGAACTACAGTGCGGATGTAGAAGAAAGAATTGCCAAGGCTGATGTCGGACAAAGCCAGAGTGGTGACAGTGATTCGCTTTCAGACAGAGATTCCTATTTTGAGGATGCTGCAAGGTTTATCATTGATAAGGATAAAGCCTCGATCGGAATGCTGCAAAGAGTATTTAAAATAGGCTTTAACAGAGCTGCCAGAATCATGGATCAGCTTGCTGATGCAGGAGTCGTCGGTGAGGAAGAAGGTACGAAACCGAGAAAAGTACTGATGTCCATGGAGGAATTCGAGAATTTCGTAGAAGAAAGTGTATGATCATCTGATTATGATTGAATGAAGGAGACCCACATATGAGAACTGATATCGAAATCGCTCAGGAAGCAACATTATTACCCATTAAGGAAATAGCAGAAGGTCTGGATATGACTGAGGATGATCTTGAGCTTTATGGCAAATATAAAGCAAAAATATCTGAAGAGTATCTGCAGAAAATAAAAGATCATAAAAACGGAAAGCTGATTTTAGTGACTGCCATCAATCCGACTCCTGCGGGAGAAGGTAAGACAACGACCAGCATCGGACTGGCACAGGCATTTGCCAAATTGGGGCAAAAAGCGATTCTTGCACTGCGTGAGCCATCTCTCGGACCATGCTTTGGAATTAAAGGAGGGGCAGCCGGAGGCGGATATGCACAGGTTGTTCCGATGGAAGATCTGAATCTTCACTTTACTGGTGATTTTCATGCAATTACAACAGCAAATAATCTGCTCGCAGCCCTATTGGATAATCATATCCAACAAGGAAATGAAAAGAGAATCGATACCAGAAGTATCCTGTGGAAAAGATGTCTGGATATGAATGATCGTGTACTCAGAAACGTTGTTGTCGGACTTGGCAGCAAAACGGATGGCTTTGTTAGAGAAGACCATTTTGTGATCACAGTGGCTTCTGAGATTATGGCGGTATTGTGTCTTGCAGAGGATCTGCAGGATCTGAAGCTCAGACTTGGCAGAATTGTTGTTGCATACGATATAGACGGAAATCCTGTTACAGCATCTGATATCCATGCAGTCGGATCCATGACTGCATTGCTCAAGGATGCCATAAAGCCCAATCTGATCCAAACGTTGGAACATACACCTGCATTGGTACATGGCGGACCATTTGCTAATATTGCACATGGCTGCAACAGCATCAGAGCCACTAAGGCTGCCTTGAAAATGGCGGATTACTGTATAACAGAGGCTGGATTTGGAGCTGACCTCGGCGCTGAGAAATTCTTTGATATCAAATGCCGCATCGGTGGTCTGAAACCGGATGCAGCGGTATTGGTTGCAACAGTCAGAGCATTGAAATATAACGGTGGAGTACCCAAAAGTGAACTAAATGAAGCTAATATGGTGGCTTTGGAAAAGGGGATTGTAAATCTCGAAAAGCATATTGAAAATCTTCAGAAATTTGGTGTGCCGGTTGTTGTCACATTAAATTCATTTATAACTGATACAGATCAGGAGGTTGCATTTATTCGTGAATTCTGCGAAGCACGTAATTGTGAATTTGCATTATCCGAGGTATGGAAGTATGGCGGCCAGGGCGGTGTATCCCTTGCTGAGAAGGTCATAAAGACAATCGAAACCAAAGAAAGTCATTTCCATACGATCTATGATTCAGAATTACCGCTTCAGGATAAGATCAATAAGATTGCGACAGAGATCTATGGTGCGGATGGAGTTACTTATGATGCAGGTGCATTCAAAGAGCTGCAGCATATGGAGCAGCTTGGATTTGGCGGTCTGCCTGTCTGTATGGCAAAGACGCAGTACTCCTTATCTGATGATGCATCCTTGCTCGGACGCCCTCAAGGGTTCAGGATTCATATCAGAGAAATCTATGTTTCAGCAGGTGCAGGCTTTGTTGTCGCTGTTACAGGGTCCATTATGACCATGCCCGGACTTCCGAAGAAGCCGGCGGCATTTAATATTGATGTTGATGAAAGAGGAAAGATAGTGGGACTTTTCTAAACCAGGAGGATTGACAATATGGCAAAGATCATAGACGGCAAGCTGATTTCGTCACAGATTAAGGATGAATTAAAGAAAGAGGTATCTGCATTAAAGGCGGACGGTAAAAATGTTACACTGGCGGTCATACAGGTAGGCAATGATCCTGCTTCGACAGTATATGTAGGAAATAAAAAGAAAGCATGCGCATATATCGGGATTGAGTCGCAGGCATATGAACTTCCTGATACGACATCAGAGGAGGAGCTGCTGCAGCTGATTAACAGACTGAATCAGGATCCTCATGTAAATGGTATCCTTGTTCAGCTTCCGTTACCAGGTCAGATTCATGAAGCAAATGTCATACAGGCAATCAGTCCTGATAAAGATGTTGATGGATTTCATCCGGTTTCTGTCGGACGTTTATGCATTGGTGAAAAGGGATTTGTGTCCTGTACGCCGGCAGGTATTATCCAGCTGTTAAAGCGATCAGAAATAGAAATTGCCGGAAAAGAATGTGTTGTTATAGGAAGAAGCAATATTGTAGGAAAGCCTATGTCTATGCTGCTGCTCAGAGAGAACGGTACCGTTACAATTACACATTCTAAAACAAAGGATTTAAAAGCTGTAGCAAAAAGAGCTGATATTCTGATTGTTGCAATCGGAAAGCCCAAAATGATTGATCATGAATATGTCAAAGACGGTGCAGTTGTCATAGATGTCGGCATTCATAGAAATGATGACGGCAAGCTGTGCGGAGATGTGGATTATGAGGATGTATTTCCACTTTGCAGTGCCATCACACCTGTTCCTGGCGGGGTAGGGCCGATGACGATAGCAATGCTGATGAATAACTGTGTAGAAGCAGTCAGATAATGATGATAGAAATGAGTGTGGATGTTTATGGTATGTCCCAACTGTAATACTGAACTGCCCAAAGGTCATCTGTATTGTGAAAAATGCGGAACTGAAATTCAAATGGTTCCGATATTTGAACCAGAGGTGGAAGAAAGTATTAATGAGACGTTATCAGGGGTTGCCGATATCATTGTGGAAGAAAGTGATCAGTCACAAAATGATGCAAATAAGGCAAAGCCCCATAAAAAGAGACCGAAAAAAAAGATCTTTCTCTATGGTCTGATCGGTCTTTTTGTGATGTCTGCAGTGACACTGATCTGTATCAGGGTCAACCGATACTGTTCCTATGATTATCAATATCAAAAGGCACAGGAATGCTTTCAGGAGAAACACTTTGAAGAGGCGGCTGTTTTTATCAAACGAGCAATTGAAATTGATTATACAAAGTCAGATGCGCAGCTGTTGCTGGCAGATCTATATATACAAAACAGTCAGTATGATGAGGCACTTGCCATCTTATTGCCCTTACTGGAAGCAATGCCGGAAGAGCTTTCTGTCTATGAGCGGATTGTTCTGATCTATGTTCAAAAAAATGACTATCAGTCGATTAATCAGTTGATGCAATCATGTAATGATGTAGAAATCACCGCACAATTTGATCAATATATTTCAGATCCGCCTGAATTCAGTCTGGAGGAAGGCACATATGATCAAAAGGAGCTATTGAAATTACTGTGTTCTGATGATTGTGATATATACTATACAACAGATGGCAGCATTCCATCCATGACCGGAGAGAAGTATCATGATCCACTGACCCTTGAGGAAGGCGTCAATGTCATCACTGCAGTCTCTGTGAATCAGAATGGAATTATGAGTGAACCGGTGACACATACATATCAGATTGAACTGGTAATACCGGCGGAGCCGGTCGTAACACCGGCAGGTGGTACCTACACTGAGCCTGAACCGATCACTGCAGTCAGAGAAGAAACGGACGGTGCTTTGATCTATTATACCGATGATGGCTCTGAACCGACAGAGGAATCCAATCTATATACGATTCCGATTCCGATGCCTCTTGGAAAAAGTCATTACCGATTCATTGCTATCAGTAATGAAGGCGCCAAAAGTCTGGAGACGGAGGTCGAGTATCAGCTGAATATTGTATCTCTGATTGATACTGCAACAGCAGAGAATGCAGTTGTCATGACTTTATTCGGCAAGGGACAGCTGTCTGATATTTCAGGCACTTCTAAGGATGGCAGTACAAAATACAGCTATCATTGTAATGCGGCTGCAAAAGCAGGAAAACGCGTTTATTATCTCGTAGAAGAATTTCAACAAAATGAGAGGACTGAGGAGAGCACAGGACGATATTTCGGTGTGGATATCAGAACCGGAGAGCTATATAATGTAACGATCAATGCGGATACGGGAGCATATGAGTTCTCATTATTTTCAATTCTTTTTAACTGAAAATGGTATTGCCTTTTATACAGCTTTGAATTATGATGATAAATAGCGAATATTATGGAAGAAGGAGTCATTAAAATGTACAAAATATTAAAAGCAGAATCACCTGCCGAAAACATATTTATGATGGACGTAGAAGCACCACGTGTAGCAAAAACATGTCTTCCCGGACAGTTTGTGATTGTTAAAATGGATGAGAAGGGGGAACGTGTTCCTTTGACGATCTGCGATTACAGCAGAGAGAAAGGCACCGTTACAATCGTATTTCAGGTAGTTGGCGCATCAACGGATAAGATGTCTCATTTAAAGGCAGGAGATGCTTTCAGAGACTTTACAGGACCTCTTGGACAGCCTTCAGAGTTCGTACATGAACCTGCCGAAGAATTAAAGAAAAAGAAAATTCTCTTTGTCGCAGGCGGCGTCGGAACGGCTCCTGTGTATCCTCAGGTAAAATGGCTGCATGAGAACGGAATTGATGCAGATGTGATCGTCGGAGCAAAAAATCATGAGCTGCTGATATTAGAAAAAGAGATGGAAGCAGTTGCCGGAAATCTGTATATTACAACCGATGATGGTTCTTATAAGAGAAAAGGCATGGTGACAGAAGTCATCAAGGATCTCGTACAGAATGAAGGAAAGAAGTATGATGTATGTGTGGCAATCGGCCCCATGATCATGATGAAATTCGTATGTCTGTTAACAAAAGAACTGGGCATCCCTACAATCGTCAGTATGAATCCTGTCATGGTAGATGGAACAGGTATGTGTGGCGCATGCAGACTGACAGTCGATGGCAAGGTTAAATTTGCATGTGTTGACGGTCCTGAATTCGACGGTCATGCAGTGAACTTTGATGAGGCTATGAAACGTCAGCAGCTTTATAAAACACAAGAAGGAAGAGCCATGCTGAAGCTCAAAGAAGGCGATACACATCACGGTGGATGTGGAAACTGCGGAGGTGACCAATAATGGACGTATTAAAGAAAGTACCTGTCAGAGAACAGAATGCGAAAATAAGAGCAACAAATTTTGAAGAGGTGTGCTACGGCTATAATGAAGAAGAAGCACGTGAGGAGGCTTCCAGATGCATCAACTGCAAGAATGCAAAATGTATGGAGGGCTGTCCTGTCTCTATTAATATTCCTGCATTTATACATGAAGTAAAAGAAGGAAATTTTGAAGAAGCAAGCAGAATCATTGGAGAATCCTCTGCACTGCCTGCTGTCTGCGGTCGTGTATGCCCTCAGGAAAGTCAGTGTGAGCAAAGATGTATCAGAGGCATCAAGGGTGAGCCTGTTTCAATCGGAAAGCTCGAAAGATTTGTGGCAGACTGGGCAAGAGAGAATGGAATCAAGCCTGAGCCTCCAAAACAGAAGAATGGTAAAAAGGTCGCCGTGATCGGTTCAGGCCCGGCAGGGTTGACCTGTGCAGGAGATCTTGCCAAGCTTGGATATGACGTTACGATCTTTGAAGCACTACATGAAGCAGGTGGGGTACTGGTATATGGTATTCCTGAGTTCCGTCTTCCAAAGAGCAAGGTGGTACAGAAAGAAATCGAAAATGTAAAGCATCTCGGTGTCAAGATTGAAACAAATGTAGTCATCGGAAAATCCACTACCATTGATGAGCTGTTAAACGAAGAAGGCTTTGAGGCCATCTTTATCGGATCAGGAGCCGGACTTCCAAAGTTTATGGGAATCCCCGGTGAAAATGCGAATGGGGTTTTCTCTGCAAATGAATATCTGACCAGAAGCAATCTGATGAAAGCGTTTGATGACAACTATGATACACCGATTATGATTGGTAAAAAAGTGGCAGTAGTCGGCGGTGGAAACGTTGCTATGGATGCCGCAAGAACTGCACTCAGACTCGGAGCCGAAGTGCATATCGTATACAGAAGAAGTGAAGAAGAGCTTCCTGCGAGAGTGGAAGAGGTACACCATGCAAAGGAAGAGGGTATCATTTTCAATCTGTTAACGAATCCGACTGAGATCTTAACGGATGACAACGGATGGGTCAGAGGAATGAAGTGCGTAGAGATGGAACTGGGAGAGCCTGATGAATCCGGCAGAAGACGTCCAGTTGTCAAGGAAGGGTCAGAATATGAGATGGAGCTTGATACCGTCATCATGTCACTTGGTACATCTCCGAATCCATTGATCGCTTCAACAACAGAAGGACTTGAAGTTAATAAATGGAAATGTATTGTAGCAGATGAAGAACATGGTCAAACATCTAAAGAGGGTGTCTATGCCGGAGGAGATGCAGTGACAGGAGCTGCCACCGTGATACTTGCAATGGGTGCGGGTAAAGCAGGTGCTAAAGGAATAGACGAGTATCTTTCAAATCAGTAAAGGGGAAATTACAATGGCATGGTGTCCAAATTGTAAAACAGAATACAAGGAAGGGATCACAGTCTGCAGTGACTGTGGTGCCGAACTGGTTGAATCTTTGGAAACAGAGGAAAGGTGTAGTATTCTTTCCGGTGAAGAGGATCAGATAGAACTGCTGAAGAAATTTCTTGAGTATAATGATATTATGTCATGTGTGATTACACAAATGCCGGAAGGCGATGCATACACATATGAGCTGAGTGTCTCAAAGGAAGATGAAGAGTTATCCAAGAGAGCGGCTGTTGTATTCCTAAGAGAAACTGCATCAAAGGAAAATGCTGCTGATGCAGACAGCTCTATGGACGGACAGAATGAAGAAGCTGAAATGCCAGAAGACAAGGCATCAGCCAAGCAGACTAAGAGTTTTGTCAAGGCAGAAGAAAAAGCTGAGAATTTCAAGTCATCTGCATATGCACTGACGATCGTAGGTGCAGTCGGTCTGGTTGCCATGATACTCATTATGATCGGCATTATTCCGCTTCATTTTGCTTCTAATGTAAAGCTGATCGCTTATATTGTGCTGGATCTGATGTTTGTGATCTTTATCGTTATGGGTGTTCATTCTATGATTACAGCTAAGAAATATGCCGGAGAAGCCAATATGGAAAACTCCAAAACAGCAGAAATACTGGAATGGTTTGCTGCAACCTATAAAGCAGACGCAATTGATCAGCTGACAGAAGGCATGGAAGGCGAAGAGGAACTGAACTATTTTAAGAGAACAGAAGTGATGAAGCATCTGATTCTGGAACAGTATCCGGGGCTTGATGATGCATATCTGGAGCATTTGATAGATGAGCTGTACCAGGGAATATTTGAAGCATGAATATTACCATCATAACGGTAGGAAAGATCAAGGAAAAGTATTTTACAGATGCCATTTTGGAATATACAAAAAGGCTGTCCAAATATTGCAGACTGCAGATGATCGAAGTCGCAGATGAAAAAACACCGGATAAAAGCAGTCCTGTACAGGATGAACTGATCAAAAAGAAGGAAGCGGAGAGAATTCTTCACCATATACGTGAGGATGCCTTCATCATAACGCTTGAAATCAACGGCACTGCTGTGGATTCTGTAGAACTGGCTCATAAAATCGAACAGACCGGAATTAATGGAATCAGTCATATTATTTTTATCATTGGCGGTTCGATCGGACTGCATCATTCTGTATCAGAGCGTGCGGATTTTCACTTGAGCTTTTCCAAAATGACATTTCCTCATCAGCTGATGAGAGTCATATTATTAGAACAGATTTATCGGAGTTTCCGGATTATCAACGGAGAACCCTATCATAAATAATGAACATGATTATTTGGAGGATAAAATGCAGATTATTATTGTAGGCTGCGGAAAAGTCGGTATTACCCTGACAGAGCAGCTTGTAAATGAAGGTCATAATATCTCTGTCATTGATCTGGACAGTAATGTCGTGACATCTGTTTCAAATGAGTTTGATGTATTAGGTGTCACCGGAAATGGAGCAAGCTATAATGTACAGTTAGAAGCAGGTCTGGATCATGCAGACCTGTTAATTGCAGTTGCAGGTTCTGATGAACTAAACCTGCTGTGCTGCCTGATTGCGAAAAAGATGGGAAACTGTAATACGATTGCTAGAGTCCGCAATCCGATCTACAGCAAGGAAATTGATGTCATTCGTGAGGAAATGGGACTGTCCATGATCATCAATCCTGAACTGGCGGCTTCCTATGAAATGTCTAGATTACTTCGTTTTCCTTCTGCAAAGAAAATAGATACCTTTGCCAAGGGACGTGTTGAAATTGTGAAAATAGCCATTTCAGAAGGCTCACCTTTGTGTGATCACTCCATTATGGAATTGCTGTCTAAATACAAATATGATGTTCTTGTCTGTGCTGTTGAACGTGGAGATGAGATTACGATTCCGAACGGCAGCTTCGTATTAAAGGAAAAAGATATTATCTCCGTTGTGGCAAGCCCGAGAAGCTCTTCTCAGTTATTTAAAAAGCTGGGTATCGCAAACAGCCAGGTGAAGGACGCAATGATTGCCGGAGGCGGAGAAATCACGTATTATCTTGCTTCACAGCTTTTAGACATGGGAATTTCCGTTAAGATCATAGAGCTGAAGAAGGAACGATGTGAGAGATTGAGCGCATTGCTTCCGAAAGCTACCATTATCAACGGAGATGCGATTGACCAGAGTCTTTTATTGGAAGAAGATCTGTCACATTCAGAAGCATTTATCTCCCTGACGAATTTTGATGAAGAAAACATTCTTTTATCTTTATTTGCAAAATCAGTTTCAAATGCGAAAATCATAACGAAGATCAACAGAATTTCATTTGATACGGTCATTGACTCTCTGGATCTTGGCAGCATCATATATCCAAAGCACGTCACAGCAGAGTATATTATCAGATATGTCCGTGCCATGCAGAATTCTATTGGCAGTAATATAGAAACACTCTATCAGCTGATTGAAGACAAGGTCGAAGCTTTGGAGTTTGTCATCAGAGGAGAATCCCCTGTAGTAGGAGTCCCTCTTGAAAGATTAAACCTGAAGAACAACCTGCTGTTATGCAGCATCAACCGCAGAGGCAAGATCATCATTCCACGTGGACAGGATGAACTGCAGATAGGAGATACTGTTGTTGTCGTGACTTCGCATAAAGGGCTGGATGATATCAGCGATATCTTGGCATAAGGGATGAGGATGTTTTTATGAATTTTTCAATGATCTTATATATATTAGGATGGATACTGGAATTTGAAGCAGGCTTTATGCTGCTGCCATGTATCGTAGCTGCAGTTTACGGAGAAGAACAGGGCATTGTATACTTTATGGTTGCTGTGATCTCTGCCTTTATCGGCTTTTGGATCGTCAGAAAGAAGCCGAAAAATAAAGTCTTTTATACACGTGAAGGCTTTGTCGTCGTTGCACTCAGCTGGCTGCTGCTCAGCTTTGTCGGTGCATTACCGTTTATTTTCACAGGAGAGATTCCAAAGATAGAAGATGCTCTGTTTGAAATCGTATCCGGATTTACAACAACAGGAGCCAGTATCCTGACCGACGTAGAGGCATTGTCACATACCAGCCTGTTTTGGAGAAGCTTTACGCACTGGATCGGCGGCATGGGTGTACTGGTGTTTATCCTTGCCATTTTGCCAATGACAGGTGGATATAACATGCATCTGATGCGTGCAGAGAGCCCCGGCCACCAGGTGGGTAAGCTGGTTCCAAGAGTCCGGGAATCTGCAATGATCTTATATAAAATATATTTTGTACTGACTCTAAGCCAGATTATTATTTTACTGATTGCAGGAATGCCTTTGTTTGATTCTTTGACCCTTTCTTTCGGAACAGCAGGAACCGGAGGCTTTGGAATCAGAAATGATGGTATTGCGAGTTATACCTATGCACAGCAGACGATCATCACAATTTTTATGGCTGTCTTTGGCGTGAATTTTGGCGTTTATTTTTTGATTGTTCAAAAAAAATTCAAACAGGCTGTGAAGGCAGAAGAGGTTAGATATTATTTATGTGTACTGATCACAGCGACTCTGATCATTGCAGTCAATATCAAGGATATGTTCAGTTCTTTTGGAGAAGCCCTTCACCATTCCGCTTTTCAGGTATCCTCCATTATGACAACGACCGGATATTCTACTGTGGATTTTGATCTATGGCCATCAGAAGCGAAGACCATACTGGTACTTCTGATGTTTATCGGTGCATGCTCCGGCAGTACCGGCGGTGGTATGAAGGTATCCAGAATACTGATTCTTGCCAAAACGATCAAAAAAGAACTGTTGTCATTGATCCATCCGAGAAGTATTAAAAAGATACAGATAGAAGGACGTGTAATCGAACATGAGGTTTTACGTTCCGTTAATGTTTTTTTTGCAGCATTTATGCTGATTGTAGCAGGATCTGTATTTCTGATTTCCTTTGATGGATGTGATTTTTCGACAAACTTCACTGCAGTTGCTGCGACGATTAATAATATCGGACCCGGACTTTCCAAGGTTGGACCAATGACAAATTATTCACATTTTTCTGCATTTTCCAAGCTTGTGCTGATATTTGATATGCTGATCGGACGTCTTGAGGTCTTTCCGATGCTCTTGTTGATCACTCCAGCGACCTGGAAAAAGGGCTGATTGTAAAGTATGTTTCTAAAGAGAGGAGACTGTTGTCATGTATATGGGTGGACTGATTGTAAAGAAAAGAAACGGTGATGCATTAACAAAAGAAGAAATAGAATTCATGATCAATGGTTATGTAAAAGGCGAGATTCCTGATTATCAGATGGCAGCTATGATGATGGCCATCTACTTCATGGGAATGAACGATGAGGAAACAGTCTGTCTGACGACGGCTATGGCTCATAGTGGTGATATGCTGGATCTGAGTGCTATTAATGGAATCAAGGTTGATAAACACAGCACCGGAGGCGTTGGAGATAAAACATCGCTGGTACTAGGCCCCATGGTTGCTTCTCTTGGCGTTCCAATAGCCAAAATGAGCGGAAGAGGGCTGGGACACACAGGAGGTACCATTGATAAACTGGAAAGCATCAAAGGCTTTCATACCTCTTTAACAACAGAACAGTTTATAGAGAATGTCAATCGTGTCAAGCTGGCGATTATGGGACAGACAGCTGATATTGCTCCTGCAGATAAAAAACTGTATGCATTACGTGATGTGACAGCGACCGTAGATAATATGTCATTGATTGCAAGCTCCATCATGAGTAAAAAGCTGGCGGCCGGTGCTGATGCAATCGTTCTCGATGTAAAAACCGGAAGCGGAGCCTTTATGAAGAAAGAAAAGGATTCGCGTTTACTAGCAAAAGAAATGGTTAAGATCGGCAACTCGGCGGGAAGAAAAACAGTTGCTGTTATATCGGATATGGATCAGCCGCTTGGATATGCTGTCGGCAATGCCATTGAAGTGAGAGAAGCAATTGAAACTTTGAATGGAAGAGGCCCTGCGGATTTGGAAGAGCTTTGTGTTACACTCGGCACACAGATGCTTCTATGTGCCGGAAAAGCTGCTACAGAAGCAGAGGCCGAAGAAATGCTGAAGGAAACCATCCAAAACGGAGCTGCTTTGAAAAAATTTGCAGAATTTGTTTCTGCTCAGGGCGGTGACACTGACTGTATCTATCATCCCGAAAAGCTGCCACAGGCCTCAATCGTAAAAGAGGTTGCCGCTCTTGAGACCGGATATATACAGAAGATCTTCTGTGAAGAAATCGGTGTCGCATCCTTGCTGTTGGGTGGTGGAAGACGGAAAAAGGAAGATGAGATCGATCTTTCTGTCGGCATTATGCTTCGTAAAAAGGTCGGAAATTTTGTAAATCAAGGCGATTCTATCGCAACCATTTACGGAAATGATCCTGAAAAGATCAAAGATGCCTATAACAGAATCGAAGATGCCTATTTTTATTCACAAACAGCTGTTAAAAAGAAGAAATTTATCAAGGGTATCATCAAGGAATAGTACATGGATCAGGTGCATATAGTTTTATATGTATAAGAAAAATGAAAAACATTCGTTCAGAAATCATGATTTAAAAACAAACATGGTGGAAACATTGCATCTTCCTAAGGATTATGTGCTTGGTTCCGCCATTGTTACGATTACAGGAAACTGTGAGCTTCTGATTGAAAACTATAAAGGAATTCTGGAATATCATTGTGAATCATTGATGATACAGACAAAAACGTGCAGAATCCATATCTGCGGCAAACAGCTTGAAATCAGCTATTATACAAACGAAGAGATGAAAATCACAGGATGCATCAAAGAAATACATTATCTTTAGGATTCATAAAGGAGGTCTCCCTTTGTTTGTAAATTTCATAAAACGATGCCGTGGTTATGTCAAGATCAGGATTTCGGGATTTTCACCTGAACGGTTTATGAATCTTTGCGGAAATCGTGATATTCTGCTGTGGCAGGTACAGCGCCAAAATGATGATTATATTATGTGCATCAGTATTCGGGATTTTCTGTGTCTCCGGCCAATCTTAAAAAAAACAAGAACAAAAGTCACCATTTTAAAAAAATATGGTTTTCCTTTTCTGGTACACCGGTATCAGAAGCGAAAGGTTTTTCCTGCAGGTATTTTATTTTGTGCTGTTTTCTTATGGTTGATGTCTTTGTTTTTGTGGGAGATCAGGATTGATGGAAACTTATACAGAACAGATGATGTGATCAATGATTATTTGCGTGAGATTGAAATTGTACCTGGTATTCTGAAGGGAAAAATTGATTGTGAGCAGATCGAGAAAGGGCTTCGTCAGAGGTTTGATGATATCACATGGGCTTCTGCGAAAATCCAGGGTACCGGTCTCAAAATACAGATCAAAGAGAATACTATGCCTGTCCCGGACACCTCGGAACAAACGGCATGTGATCTTGTTTCCGAAAAGACAGGAACCATTGTAGAAATCATCACCCGAAGCGGAGTCCCTTTGTGTACAAAGGATATGGGCGTTACGAAGGGGACTGTTCTGGTATCAGGGAGTATTCCAATCAAGGATGACAGCGGAACAATTACGGATTATCGTTATGTTGCTGCGGATGCAGATATCAAACTGAAAACGGTGTATCATTATCAGGATACGTTTCCGCTACGAATTATGAAACGGGAATATACAGGCAGAGAGAGAAGCAGCTTGTACTTGGCCAATCATGAAGAAATCATTTACCTTCCACAGTGTAATCATTCTTTTCAGTTATATGACAGCTATCTGACAGAGTATCAGATACCATTCGTGAAGGACGTCAGACTGCCTGTTTTTATCGGATATACGCGAAACAGAGAATATTATGAAGCCAGCAGAAAGTATACAAAGGAAGCAGCATATGAACTTGCTTCCAAAAAATTAGAGAAATATTGTATGAATTTAATGGAAAAAGGGGTACAAATAATCACAAATAGTGTTAAAATAGAATCTACGAGTGATCTGTGTACTGCATCCGGAGATATTCAAGTCATAGAGGATGCAGGAAAAGAGCAGAAGATTTCAATTGTTATGGAGGATACCTTGTGAGTATATCTGAAGTCTATATAGATATTCCGTCAAAGGATATGGGCAATGTATTTGGCCAGATGGATGCCAATGCAAAAAAAATTGAGCGTGCCTTTCAGGTCTCTGTCATAGAGCGGGAAGGCAAAATCAAAATTGTGGGGGCTGAAGCCTCGGTTCAGAAAGCAGCATCCGTACTGAATCAGCTGCAGCAGCTATCTGACAGAGGAAATATCATACATGAACAGAATGTTGACTATACCATCGCCATGAGTATGGAAGAAAATGATTCTGCTGTATTGGATATTGATAAAGAGCTGATCTGCCATACGACAAACGGAAAGCCGATTAAGCCGAAAACGCTTGGACAAAAGCAGTACATTGATGCGATCAAGGAGAAAATGATTGTATTTGGAATCGGTCCTGCTGGAACCGGTAAGACTTATCTGGCAATGGCAATGGGTATTACAGCTTTTAAAAACGATGAAGTCAGCAGGATTATATTGACCCGTCCGGCGATAGAGGCCGGTGAAAAGCTTGGTTTTTTGCCGGGCGATCTGCAAAGTAAGATCGATCCGTATCTGCGTCCCTTATATGATGCTTTATACCAGATCATGGGAGTGGAAAGCTATCAAAAGAATATGGAAAAAGGACTGATAGAGGTTGCACCTCTTGCCTATATGAGAGGCCGTACACTTGATAACGCGTTTATTATTCTGGATGAAGCCCAGAATACGACACCGGCACAAATGAAGATGTTTTTGACACGTATCGGTTTCGGATCAAAAGTAATCATCACCGGAGATATGACGCAGAAGGATCTGGCACCTGGGGCAACATCAGGACTTGACATCGCTATCCGTGTCCTGTCAAAGCTGGATGATATCGGTTTCTGTTATCTGACCAGTAAAGATGTTGTAAGACATCCTCTCGTACAAAAAATCGTCAAGGCTTATGAAACCTATGAAAGCAAAGAATCAGGAAAAGATAAGAGAAGAAGCAGTTATAAAACACAAAAGAAAAAATAGACCGGAGTAGGTATATGAATGAAATAAAATTAAAGCTAGACCCTGTCAGGGTCAAAATGTATACATGCATTTTTTTCATTACAACAGCTGTGATCGGATTTGGTTCATTATTTCTGGAATTTGATGCAGCAACGATTCTTCGAAATATCATAACCGTTATGTTCAGTATGGGAATCGCTGTGATTGTTATGCTGCAGTCTGATATCAGAAAGGATTATCTGGCTGATAATGCGGAGCATCCTGCACGATTAATGATTTCCTATATTGTCTGTCTGATTCTGATGGCTGTACTAAACATATTATCCTCAGGCTTTCTTCCAAATGAATGTATTTATCTTTTTCCATATATGTCTGCAGCTGTTTTATTTGCTTTGTTCTCAAATTTTGAAATCGGAATCGCGCTGTATACGCATTTCATACTTGTTTCTTCTTTGTTATGCGGGCTGGATTTTGGATTATCGTTTATGAATCTCTTTTTATCCGGTATAATCGGATGCTGTCTTGTCAGAAGTGCAGAAAAAACTTTTCATATATGGCAGTTCATAGGGATCATGTCCGGACAATATATCGTTTTATATATGGCTTTTCATTTTCTGAATATATTTGATATTCTAAAGGAAGGAATATGGTTTGCGGGCGGTCTGGTCATAAACCTGACTGCGCTCTATCTGATTCTATATCTTGCAGACAAAAAAATGATTCATAAATATGTACGTAAATATCAGGAAATCATGAATCCTGAGTATCCATTATTACTGGAACTGAAGGAAAAAGCAAAAAGTGATTATTATAATGCCGTACATACAGCCTATCTGAGCGACAGAGTTGCTCGTTTGCTGGAGGCTGACTGTTTATTGGCAAAGGCGGGCGGTTATTATCATAAAATAGGCATATTAAGGGCAAAAAGCCATGTAGCAAAAAGCCTGGAGATAGGAAAAGAACATCAATTTCCGGAGCCGTTGCTCCAGCTGATCAATGAATATACAGGACGATATGAAACTCCTAAAACGGTAGAGGCAGTCATTGTCATGCTATCCGATGCAATTGTAACATCCATTCTTTACATGTACGATAAAAATCCGGAGCAAAAACTGGATTATGATAAAATCATTGAGGCGGTTTTTAAAAAGAAATATGAAAGCGGCATCCTGCAGGATTCCGGGATCTCTTTAAAGGATCTTCATAAAATGAAGGAATACTATAAATCGGAGGCACTGTACTATGACTTTTTACGTTGAAAATGAGACAGACGCAGACTTTGGGTTTGATCATGAAAAACAGTTTCAAATCGTAGCAGAAGCTGTACTGGATTACGAAAAGTGCCCTTATGAGGCAGAAATCAGCCTGACAGTTACAACAGCAGAGCGTATTCGGGAAATCAACCGTGAACACAGAGAAATCGATCGCGTAACAGATGTTTTGTCATTTCCGATGATCGATTATCCGAAGCCCTCTGATTTTTCTGTACTGGAGAGTGATTTTGGGGACTGCTTTCACCCTGAATCCGGCGAGCTTCTTCTTGGCGATATTGTACTCTGTGCAGACAGAGTTTTGTCACAGGCTGAGGAATACGGACACTCTGTATTGCGAGAATTTTCTTTCCTTATTGCTCATAGTGTGTTACACTTACTTGGATATGACCATATTTCAGAAGAAGATGCAAGTGTCATGGAAGTCAAGCAAAAAACAATATTAAGTGCTCTGGGGATCGAGCGCTAAATGATTTGAAAAGAGGTACTTGAATTATGAAAAAGATGAGAATGTTCTGCTTTTTACTCATCAGTATTGTTGCATTGTGCAGCTTTACAGGCTGTGGTAATAAGAACAGCAATGAAGAGACAGAAGAACCTGCTGAAACACAGGTTCAACAGGCTACACAGGCTCCTGCCGCAGATGAATCCGCAGCACCGGCATCCGATGATGCCATCAGAAGCTATTTGACAGGAAAAGTAACCGATCCTGCCATTGCAAGAAGAAGACCGGTTGCGATTATGTTAAATAATCTGGAAGCAGCCCAGCCTATGTGCGGTATATCCAGAGCAGATGTTGTATATGAGTGTGTCGTAGAGGGTTCTATAACACGTTTGATGGGTATTTTTGAAAATTATGATGATCTGGAGAAGATAGGATCTGTTCGCAGCTGCAGAAGTTATTTTGTTTATTGTGCTCTTGAATTTGATGCAATTTATGCACACTATGGACAGGCAGCATATGCGGTAGAACTGCTCGATCAGGATTATGTAGACAATCTGAGCGGACTTTCTGAAATCGGAAGTACCGTATTTTACAGAACCAGTGACAGACCGGCTCCGCACAACGCATATGCCAGTGCTGAGGGCATTAAGGCCGGCATAAAGAAAATGGGCTATGATGAGAATTACAGAAGCACATATACCGGTAAATTTTTGTTTGCAGAAGACGGTAAAGAAAACAAAAACGAAGACGGTACAAGCGCAGAGTATATAGAACCCGGATATCTGATCAATAAGCCGTGGTTTGAGTACAAAGCAGACGATAAGAAATACTATCGTTTCCAATATGACGGGCCTCAGATCGATGAAATGACAAATGAGCAGATTTCTTATGATAATATTGTCCTTCAGTACTGCGAATGGGTCAAGCTGGATGAAAATGATTATCTGGCATTTAACTGTCATTCCGGCGGAAAAATGAAGTTCATTACAGAAGGAAAGGTCATTGATGGATTCTGGATCAGAACTGTTGAAGACGAAAACAGCGGAAACCATGATGAAGGCGTTACAAAGTATTATAACAATGATGGTGAAGAAGTTGTATTTAATCAGGGAAAGACATGGATCTGTATGATACAGGATACCATGGGAGATAAAGTAGTCATCAAATAAATGAAATGATAAGTAGGAAATGCATAGAAGATGGGTAGTCAGGGAAACAGCAGAAGATCTAACTTTATAGTGCAAGGTGGTATATTAGCAACAGCAGGCATCATATCCAGATTGATTGGCCTGCTGTATCGCGTACCCCTCACAAATATCATCGGAGATGAAGGAAACGGCTTATATGCCGCTGCTTTTCAGATTTATTCGATCATGCTTCTGATTTCTTCTTACAGTCTGCCTCTGGCAGTGTCAAAGCTTGTATCCTCAAGAGTTGCAAAGGGTCAATACAGAAATGCCAGGAAAATATTTCGCGGGGCTTTATTATTTGCGCTGATATCAGGCGGAGCCGTTGCAGTCATTGTTTTCTTTGGTGCAGATTTTTTTGCCGGAACATTGATGACAGAGCCAAAAAGTGCTGTTGCACTGCGTGTACTCGGGCCGGCACTTTTGATCGTTGCCCTGATGGGTGTTCTGCGTGGATACTTTCAGGGTATGGGAACCATGATGCCGACTGCAATCTCACAGATACTGGAACAGATCGTCAATGCGGTTATGTCCATTCTTGCTGCCACTTATTTGTTTCAGTACGGGACAAAGGTTGCTGCTTTACTAAGAGATAACTCCTATGCAGCTGCATACGGGGCTGCAGGAGGTACACTCGGAACAGGTGCCGGAGCTTTGATGGGTCTGTTTTTTCTGTTCCTTGTTCTTTTGTCACAAAACAGAGTTTTAAAAAGACAGATGAATAAAGATACGGGAAGATATATGGAATCCTATGGACAGATTTTCAGGGTTTTACTGCTGACCATTCTTCCGGTGATTATGAGTGCAGCTATTTATAATATCAGTGATCCTTTGGATCAAAGTATTTTTAACTATATTATGACCAAGAACGGAATGGGTGATATCCAGACATCCTACTGGGGAATGTTCTCCGGAAAATATCGTGTATTGACCAATGTCCCGATTGCTCTGGCAAGCTCCATCAGTGCTTCCATGATGCCTACGCTGACGCAATGCATGGAAGAACGTGAATACAGAGCTGCAAAGCATAAGGTCAGCACTGCTACAAGATTTACGATGATTCTTGCCATTCCGTGCGCTGTTGGTTTAAGTGTTCTCGGAAAGCCCATTCTTTCCATGCTGTTTACCGGAGAGATTGATATTCCGGCAAAGCTGTTACAGATTGGTTCCATTTCAGTTGTATTTTATTCCTTATCCACATTAACAAACGGAATCCTTCAGGGAATTGATAAAATGAATATTCCGGTCAGAAACGCTGCAATTGCACTGTTGATACATCTTGCATCTTTATATGTGATGCTCGAATATTTTAATCTGAAGCTGTATGCTGTCGTATTTTCATGTATTATTTTCGCATTTACAATGTGTGTTCTGAATGGATTGTCAATTAAAAAGCATCTGCATTATACGCAGGAGATCAAACGGACATTTGTCATTCCGGTCATAGCTGCTGCAGTGATGGGAATTGTCTGCTGGCTGATGCATCTGCTGTTTTCCTTATTCCTGTCCATTGTACCTTCAACACTTTTGTCTATCGCAATCGGCGCATTGGTTTACTTTGCAGTATTGATTGCATTAAAGGGAATCAAGGAATCTGAACTGAGAAATATACCAATGGGTGGCGGAATCGTAGCCATTGCAAAGCTGTTCAGACTGATGTAATTTATAAAAACTGAATAAATAACAGAAAAAAGCTGATACTATATGTATAAATCGAAAGGTGGACAGCCATGCGAAAGACATATTTCATCAGTTTTTTTCTATGTGTGATTACATTGGGTCTGGTCTATTTCAGTGCATATTTTTATTCTGTATTTGTGCTGAATGATCATACGATCCCGCTGGAGACAGAAGTGATCAGTGAAGAGGAGCATTCTGAAGCAGTGCTGGTAGATACGAATGATACGCCCAGCGTAAAAGTCAATACGAAGCTGGTCATTGAATCTTATGACCTGAATGATTATACATTGTCTATTGCAGACGAGGAGCTTCCGATGGAATACATCGGGCTGACCAGAGATGAATTGATTGCCGCCATCTCAGATTACTGCAGTTATCCGACTGAGGAAGATATTTCAGCAGGGTTTGAATCTATGCAGTTGATTTCATTTTCGGAGGATAAGGTGATCGTCAGAAAATCATATAAGCCGGTCATACTCCCGGAACAGTTTTATCTGATGGCTGAAAACCATTACGTTTCCGTGTATTATGATGATCGCGAGACAATCTATATGTATACCGGCATTGCACTTGACAGTCTTCCGGAGAATGTACAAAGAGAGATTGTCAGCGGTAAATTCATACCAAGCATTCATGAATTGTATGGTTTTCTTGAGACTTATTCCAGTTAAGGAATCTACAGTTGTTTAATTTTCTTTTTTTCAGTATAATCGAACTGAAAGCTGTATCAAAGGGATTGACGAAAATAGAGGAATGACGTATGAAGATAGGAATTATCGGCGGCGGTGCCGCCGGTTTGACAGCTGCCATTCAGGCAGCTGAAGGATGTAATGAAGTCACTGTTCTGGAACACATGGACAGAGTAGGAAAGAAGATTCTGTCCACCGGAAACGGAAAATGTAATTTAACCAATACCGATCAGCGCCCGGAGCATTATCACGGAACACATCCTGACTTTGCAGAACAGGTTTTCAGACAATGCAGCTATGCAGAGGTTCTGCATTTTTTTACGAAGCTTGGTATTTACACAAAGAATAAAAACGGAGGCCTTTATCCATATTCCGAGCAGGCATCGGCTGTATTAGATGTTCTCAGAATGAAAATGGAGGCTTTACATATTCAGATCTGCTGCAATACAGAGGTGGAGCAGATTGCACACAAAGATCAGTTTCATGTTTTTACCGTTGACCGGAATTCGTCCGAAAAGAAGGAGTATCTGTTTGACAGACTGATCCTCTCCACGGGTGGAAAGGCTGCAAAAATGACCGGATCAGACGGCAGTGGATACAGACTTGCTGCCTCTATGGGACATAAAATCATAGAGCCATTGCCGGCATTGGTACAGCTGAGATCTCCGGATGCTTTTTTCAAAGGGATCGCCGGTATCAGATGTGATGCGGATATACAGCTCTATATTGACCAGGTGTATCTCAATCATGAACGCGGAGAACTGCAGCTGACCGACTATGGAATATCAGGAATCCCCGTATTTCAGCTCAGCGGAGCAGCCGCAAGAGCGTTATACGAACATCATCATGTTCATGTACTGATTGATTTTATGCCTGATATGCCGTCAGTCAATGATCTGAAAGTATATCTCCAATCGAGAATTAAGGATACTCCATATAAAACAATTGGGGAATTGATGATCGGGATGTTTCATAAAAATCTATGTTCTTTATTTATCAGGCAATGTGACCTGAAAAGTACAAAAAAGGCAGAATGCCTGTCTGACGAAGCACTATTCAGACTGTCGAAATGTATGAAAGAGTTTTTTGTCAGAATCAACAGCACCAATTCTTTTGATCAGGCCCAAACCTGTTCGGGTGGAATTGATACTGCTGAAATCAAAGATACACTGGAGTCAAAGCTGATCCCGGGACTGTATTTTGCCGGAGAAATCATGGATATCAATGGTGACTGTGGCGGCTATAACCTGCAGTGGGCATGGTCTACAGGATTGCTTGCAGCACAGATGCTATAAAAGGAGCTCTTATTCATGATCAGAATCAATCAGTTAAAATTACCAATCGGCCACTCTGAAGAAGATCTCAGGCAGAAGATTCAAAAAACATTGCAGATCAGGCGGTTTTTAAAAGCACCTTTTTCTGATCAATATACATACAAGATTGTCAGAAGATCCATAGATGCTCGAAAGAAGCCGGATTTATTCTATGTATACTCTGTGGATGTATTATTTTCAGGGTTCCATACACAGGAAGAAAAAGCAGTTGAGTTAAAAATGCTCCAAATGCTGAAGAACAACAATATCATGTTAACAGACGTGAAAAAATATACCCTTCCATCCAAAGCCAGCTGTACCGACAGACCGATCATCATCGGCAGCGGACCGGCCGGTCTGTTCTGTGCATATTTGCTTGCCTGTGCCGGCTGCAGACCGATTGTACTGGAGCGGGGAGAGTCTGTAGAAAACCGAAAGAGGACTGTAGAGAGCTTCTGGAGCGGAACAGCCACCTTAAATCCTGAGTCCAATGTGCAGTTTGGCGAAGGAGGTGCCGGTACCTTTTCCGATGGAAAACTGAATACACTGGTAAAGGATCCGGCCGGACGAAATCAGTTTGTTCTGGAGACTTTTGTCCGTTTTGGTGCAAAGAACAGTATTGTTTATGAGCAAAAGCCGCACCTCGGTACGGATGAACTGACCGGAATAGTAAAAAACATGCGTGAATCTATCATCAGTCTCGGTGGTGAATTCTATTTTGAAAGAAAAGCGACAGGACTGCTGATTCAAAACAATGCCGTTACAGGGGTGGAGACAGAACAGGGAGCAATGATGTCCGGTCATGTGGTTCTGGCAATCGGGCACAGTGCACGTGATACATTTTATATGTTAAAAAACAGTCATGTTGAGATGGAGGCAAAGTCATTTGCAGTGGGGCTCAGAATAGAACATCCACAGGCACAGATCAACGAATGCCAGTATGGACTTCAAAAGACTCAGACGCTGCCCGCAGCCGACTACAAGCTTACAAACCAAGCTTCTAATGGGAGAAGCGTCTATTCCTTCTGTATGTGCCCAGGCGGATATGTTGTAAATGCTTCCTCCGAAAGGAACCGGCTCGCTGTCAATGGCATGAGCTACAGCGATAGAGACGGAGCAAATGCAAACAGTGCCATGATTGTTTCCGTAACTCCGGATGATTATGGCTCAGATGATGCACTTGCAGGCATAGAATTTCAAAGAAGGCTGGAAGAAAAGGCATATGAAATCGGAAAGGGAAACGTACCTGTGCAGTATTATGGCGATTTCAAGACCGGCACAATCAGTGACCTGACAAAGGGTACCTTTGCGCCATCTATCAAAGGAGCCTTTCACAGTGCCAATCTACGGGAACTGCTTCCGGAACAGA
Organism: bacterium; assembly: GCA_030539165.1. GTDB lineage: Bacteria > Bacillota > Clostridia > Lachnospirales > Lachnospiraceae > JAAYYM01. The sequence goes on along the minus strand of JAUNSO010000001.1, from coordinate 36,642 downwards.
TGAATGAAGCACTGGTTGAATCTATTGAAAAGTTCGGCTATACTATGTTAGGATATAACAGACCTGATGCAATCCTGTCAGGGGTGGAAAGCAGGACATCTTCACCTGTGAGAATCAAAAGAGACAACAGCGGTCAGAGTAATATCAAAGGATTATATCCCTGCGGTGAAGGAGCAGGCTATGCCGGAGGCATCACATCTGCTGCAATGGATGGCATGAAAACAGCAGAATATCTATTGGAGGAATACAGCATTGGAAGAGATCAGAAAAGCACTGAAGAATAAACAGAGAATCGTAATCAAGATCGGTTCTTCTTCTTTACATCACAGCAAAACAGGAGAATTAAACCTGACAAAAATGGAACGTCTGGTCAGAGAGTTGTGTGAGCTGAAAAATCAGGGGAAGGATGTCGTACTGGTTTCCTCAGGCGCCATTGCAGTTGGCAAAAAAACAGTGAATATAGACCCGAAGGATAATGAAGTATCTGTAAAGCAGGCATGTGCTGCAATCGGACAGGCGCGGCTGATGATGGTATATCAGAAGCTTTTCGGTGAATATAATCATGTCACTGCACAGATCCTGATGACCAAGAATACGATTACAGATAAAACAAGCAGACATAATGCTCATAATACCTTTACAGAACTATTAAAGCTGGGAGTGATCCCTGTTGTGAATGAAAATGATACTGTTTCTACATACGAGGTAGAGGATGTCATCGGAGATAATGATACATTATCTGCAATTGTTGCCTATCTGATCGGTGCAGATCTGCTGATTCTGTTATCTGATATAGACGGACTGTACTCAGATGATCCTCATACAAATGAGAATGCCAGATTCATTGATGTGGTGGAAGAACTGGATGAACATCTGATGAGCATGGGAAAGAGCACCACCGGAAGCTCTGTCGGGACAGGAGGCATGAGTGCAAAGCTGCATGCCGCCAAGATTGCCACAAATGCAGGCGCAGAAATGGTCATCGCCAATGGCAAGGATGTCAGTGTGATTCATAAAATCATAGAAGGCAGAAATTACGGAACTGTTTTTATGGCACATAAGGATGAGCATTTTCACATTACGGATTATATCAATGAAATGTAAAACAGGGAGAGAACGATCATGAACATGGAAGAACGGATTCAGAGGATCAATGAGCTGTATCATAAATCGCAATCTGATACAGGGCTCTCAGAGGCTGAAAAAGAAGAACAGAAAAGTCTTCGGGCAGAATATATCGCGTCTGTAAAGGCAAATCTGAGAGGGCAGTTAAACAATGTCAATATACAAGAGACAGACGGCTCTGTCACAAATCTGGGGAAGAAATATGGAAAGAACAAATAAACAGGAAATCAGAAAAGAATTTATGGAAGTCAGGACATCCATGTCAATGGAAGAATGCATTGAGAAAAGTGAATGCATCTGTCAAAGAATCCTGCAATCGGATTTCTATCAGAAGGCTAAGGTCATTTATGCTTATATGGCGTTTCGTAATGAGGTAGATCTTTCATTGGTGATGCAGAATGCATATCTGGACAATAAGCTGGTCGCAATTCCAAGAGTACAGGATGACTGGATGGCATTTTACTGTCCCAAAATGGATGCAGATGGACACTTCCAGACGGAACATGGCTATTTTCAAATAGAAGAACCGGTGCCTGATGCACCTGCAGCACCCAGACCGGATCTGATACTGGTTCCGGGCGTTGTTTTTGATCAAAGTGGAAATAGAATCGGATACGGCAAAGGGTATTATGATGCGTTCATGGAAAGTATGGGAACAAGATCTGTCATAACCGCCGGTATTGCATATGAAAGTCAATTAACAGACAGCATTCCTGCAGAAGCGCATGATTTTCAACTGCATTATATCATGACAGAGAGCAATATGTATTGCAAATCTGACGTGAACAGTATAAAATGACTTTCGGAGGTTTTTATGAATAGAGAAGAAGATATCAAAGAACGTTCAGATCAAGAGTCCACGCTGCAATATGCATATATGGAGCAGGCAAAGGAAATGATTAAGCAACAGGTCGCGAGCCTAGGACGCGACCTTACTTTTTGCGTTGTTACATTTGGATGTCAGATGAATGCGAGAGACTCAGAAAAACTGACCGGTATTCTGGAACAGATTGGCTATCGAAAGACCGATCAGGAAGATGCAGATCTTGTGATTTATAATACCTGTACGGTCAGGGATAATGCCAATACACGTGTTTACGGAAGACTGGGAAAGCTGAAAAACTATAAACAGAAAAATCCTCACATGCTGATTGCTTTATGCGGATGCATGATGCAGGAGCCTTCTGCAGTAGAAAGGATCAAAGAGAAGTACCGCTTTGTTGATATGATATTTGGAACTCATAATATCTTTAAATTTGCAGAACTATTGGTCACAAAATTACAAACCGAACAGAATAACGGCAGTGATGCTCATTCCATGGTCATCGATATCTGGAAGGATACGGACCTGATCGTAGAGGATCTTCCGATTGAACGAAAATATCCATTTAAATCCGGAGTCAATATCATGTTTGGCTGCAATAATTTCTGCTCCTATTGTATTGTGCCGTATGTGCGTGGAAGAGAACGAAGCCGTAAACCGGAGGATATCCTGGCAGAAATCCGCCGTCTGGCTGATGATGGAGTGAAAGAGATCATGCTGCTCGGTCAAAATGTGAATTCCTACGGCAAAAATCTGGAATCACCGGTTACATTTGCAAAGCTGCTGCAAATGATAGAGGAAATAGAGGGCATCAAGCGTATCCGTTTCATGACGTCGCATCCAAAGGATCTTTCTGATGAACTGATCGAGGCCATGGCCTCCTCCGGGAAAATATGTCATCATCTGCATCTGCCTCTCCAGTCAGGCAGTACCGACATCCTGTCCAAAATGAACCGGCGCTATACAAAAGAACAATTCATCGATCTGGCTGCCAGAGTCCGAAAAGCAATTCCGGACATCGCAATTACCACCGATATTATTATCGGTTTTCCGGGAGAAACAGATCAGGATGTTGATGATACAATTGATGTGATACAAAAAGTTCGGTTTGATGGGGCATTTACATTTATCTATTCCAAAAGGACAGGAACTCCTGCCGCAGCAATGGAAGATCAGGTGCCTGAAGATGTCGTCAAGAGAAACTTTGATCGTGTACTGAACGTTGTACAGGATGTATCCCGTGAAATGGCAGAACGGTTTGAAGGAATGACAGATACGGTTCTGGTAGAAGGAATCAATGAGCAGGATCAGACCTTGCTGACCGGAAGACTTGGAAATAATCTGCTTGTACATTTTCCGGGAGATGCAAAGCTGATCGGGCAGATCGTCAGAGTCAGGCTGACAGAGTGTAAGGGCTTCTATTATCTTGGAACACGCTGTGATTCTTAAAAGTTATATGAGCATTAAATATATTCAGTACTAAAGAGGGAGAATGAGGAGAAAGTGGAAAAGTTAAAACCAAAGTTGTTTTCTGTCATGAAAACATACACAAAAGAACAATTTTTTAAGGATGTGATAGCAGGTGTTATTGTCGCTATCATAGCATTACCGTTATCAATCGCATTAGCACTGGCATCCGGTGTGAATCCTGAAAGAGGTATCTACACTGCAATCATTGCAGGCTTTGTGATTTCATTTCTTGGTGGAAGCCGTGTAAATATATCGGGTCCTACGGCGGCATTTGCAACGATTGTAGCAGGAATTGTTGCAAAAAACGGAATGGACGGTCTGATCATTGCAACCATACTTGCCGGCATCATCCTGATCATTATGGGACTTTGCAGACTTGGCAATCTGATCAAATTTATTCCTTATACGATTACAACCGGATTCACATCAGGAATTGCCGTCACGATCCTGATCGGACAGATCAAGGACTTTCTGGGGCTGCAGTTTCAAAATGCTCCGATCGAGACCCTTGATAAGCTGAAAGAGATCATAGCGGTTCGAAATACGTTCAATGTACAGGCACTGCTCGTTGGTGCCGTTTCTCTTGCCATCCTGATTATATGGCCCAAAATCAACAAAAAAATCCCAGGTTCACTCATAGCTGTTATCATTGGCATCCTGATGGTAAAAATCCTGAACATGAATGTGAATACCATAGGAAGCCTGTATGATATATCGAATCGGCTGCCTGTTCCTTCATTACCACATTTCACACTACAGACAGTACAGAATGTCCTTCCTGATGCATTCACAATTGCCATACTGGCTGCCATCGAATCTTTATTATCGTGTGTGGTATCAGACGGAATGATCAATTCCAGACATCGTTCTAATATGGAACTCATCGCACAGGGAACCGGCAATATCTTCTCTGGCGTATTTGGTGGTATTCCTGCCACAGGCGCCATTGCAAGAACAGCAGCAAACGTCAAAAACGGTGGAAGAACACCTATTGCAGGAATGGTACATTCAATAACGCTTGTCCTTGTATTAGTGGTTTTGATGCCGTATGCCGCATTGATTCCCATGCCGACGATCGCTGCCATTCTTTTTATGGTTGCATATAACATGAGTGAGTGGAGAGAATTTACTGAACTTGTGAAAACGTCACCAAAATCAGATGTAGCAGTGCTGGTTGCGACATTTTTGCTGACGGTTATCTTTGATCTTGTCGTTGCGATCGAAATCGGAATGATCCTGGCGGCTTTTCTGTTCATGAAACGTATGAGTGACGTAACAGATGTTATGAGTTGGAAGTATATAGAGGAAGAGGATGATCCTGAAAGCATTTCATTAAGAGTCGTTCCTGATCATACGCGTGTTTATGAAATCAATGGCCCGATGTTTTTCGGGGCCTCCGATAAATTTATGAAAATAGACACGGACTGTTCTGTAAAATGTGTCATTCTGCGTATGAGAAGTGTCTCTGCAATCGATGCAACGGCCTTGCATTCTTTACAAAAAGTATATGAAAAATGCAAAAAAAATGGTATTATATTAATACTGTCGCATATCAACGAACAGCCAATGAATGTCATTCAAAAAGCTGGATTTGATGAGCTGATAGGATCTGAAAATATGTGTGCCCATATTGATGATGCATTACGCAGAGCACAGGAACTGGTCAGTGAATGACCAGCGATCAAAAACAGAACAGGCAGGAAAAAGCAGTGTCAGAATTATCACCAATGATGCAGAAATATTTAGAGACCAAGGAAGAGTATCAGGATTGTATTCTGTTCTACAGACTGGGTGATTTCTATGAGATGTTCTTTGATGATGCATTGACAGCATCAAAAGAGCTGGAAATCACTCTGACAGGAAAAAACTGTGGTCAGGAAGAGCGTGCACCCATGTGCGGGATTCCCTATCATGCGGTTGACGGCTATCTGAACAAGCTGGTATCCAAGGGCTATAAAGTGGCAATCTGCGAACAGGTGGAGGACCCCAAATTTGCAAAGGGACTTGTCAAACGTGAGGTGACCCGTATCGTAACACCGGGCACCAATATCAATATGCAGGCTCTGGAGGAAACAAAAAATAACTATATCATGTGTATTGTCTATATCGCCGATCAGTTCGGAATCGCGACAGCTGATATCACCACAGGTGATTTTATGACAACAGAAGTCGATTCTAAACGCAGTCTGTTGGATGAGATTTATAAATATATGCCCACTGAGATTATATACAATGAAGCCTTTGAGGTATGCGGCATAGAAATGGAAGATCTGAAATACAGGCTGTCGGTATCCATGTATTCACTTGAACCATGGTATTTTGACGATGAAGGCTGCAAAAGATGCCTGAAGGAGCATTTTCAGGTCGCCTCTCTGGATGGCCTGGGGCTGGCCGATTATGACAGTGGTACGATTGCTGCAGGCGCACTGATGCAGTACCTGTATGAGACCCAAAAAACATCTCTGGCTCATATGACGCATATCACACCATACAATGTCAGTATGTATATGCTGATTGATTCTTCTACAAGACGAAATCTTGAATTGACAGAGACCCTGCGTGAAAAGCAGAAACGTGGCTCTTTGCTGTGGGTGCTGGACAAGACAAAAACTGCTATGGGCGGACGTCTGTTAAGGACCTATATAGAACAGCCTCTGATTGACAAGGATGCAATCAATGAACGGTTCAATGCAATTGAAGAGTTAAACCGTACTGCCATTTCCCGTGAGGAAATCAGAGAATATCTGAATCCGGTTTATGATCTTGAAAGATTATTAAGTAAAATCACCTATAAATCAGCAAATCCCAGAGATTTAATTGCTTTTCAAAACTCGCTGGAGATGCTGCCGCATATTAAAAATCTTTTGCAGGAATATCAATGTAACGAACTTGCTTCTATTGAAGAGGCACTGGATCCTTTAACAGATCTCTATGATTTGATAGTATCCTCAATTGCTGAAGAACCTCCGATTGCAATCAAAGAGGGCGGCATTATCAAAACAGGATATCACGAAACCATTGATTCTCTGCGAAATGCAAAGACAGAAGGGAAGCATTGGCTTGCACAGCTGGAGGAGAAGGATCGTGAACGTACAGGGATCAGAAACCTGAAAATAAAATATAATAAAGTCTTCGGATATTATTTTGAAGTGACAAATTCCTTTAAGGAGCTTGTGCCTGAGGATTACATTCGTAAACAGACACTTGCAAATGCAGAGCGCTATACAACTCCGGAATTAAAGGAGCTTGAGGATACCATCCTGAATGCAGAGGACAAACTGTTTTCTCTGGAATATGATCTTTTCTGTGAGATCAGAGATACAATCGCAGACCAGATTGACCGCATTCAGAAAACAGCAAAAGCCATCGCTGCAGTTGATGTATATGCGTCCCTTGCCGTAGTTGCTGAGCATAATCATTATGTACGTCCGAAACTGAATGATAAGGGAACAATCGAAATCAAAGACGGAAGACATCCTGTAGTCGAAAAAATGATTCCTTCTGAGATGTTTATATCCAATGATACTTATCTGGATGACAAGGCAAACAGGATATCTGTTATTACCGGGCCTAATATGGCGGGTAAATCCACCTATATGAGGCAGACCGCATTGATCACTCTGATGGCACAGATCGGCAGCTTTGTTCCTGCAAGGTCTGCGAATATCGGTCTGGTCGACAGGATATTTACACGTGTAGGCGCATCAGATGACCTGGCGAGCGGTCAGAGTACCTTTATGGTCGAAATGACGGAGGTCGCTAATATTTTAAGAAATGCAACGAGCAGAAGTCTCCTGATTCTTGACGAGATTGGAAGAGGCACCTCTACATTTGACGGTCTCAGTATCGCCTGGTCTGTGATCGAATATATCAGTAATCCAAAGCTGCTGGGTGCAAAAACCTTATTTGCAACGCATTATCATGAGCTGACGGAGCTCGAGGGCAAACTGAACGGCGTCAATAATTACTGCATTGCTGTCAAGGAGCAGGGCGACAATATTGTTTTTCTCAGAAAGATCGTCAAGGGCGGAGCAGACAGAAGCTATGGTATACAGGTTGCCAAGCTGGCAGGTGTACCGGATATCGTCATAGAACGAGCCAAAATACTTGTCGATGAATTATCGGATAATGATATCACCTCCAGAGTCAAGGACATCGCTGCCCAGAGCAGTCAGGCTGCCAAACATGCCGTGAAAAAGTATGACCAGGTAGACCTTGCACAGATGTCCCTGTTCGATACGGTAAAGGATGATGATATCTTAAATGAACTGGAGTCATTAGATGTCAGCAATCTGACACCCATGGATGCACTCAATACCATTTACCGCTTACAAAACAAAATCAAGAACAGGTGGTGACCGTATGAGCAATCATAAAATTGAAGTACTGGACAGCAATACGATTGATAAAATTGCTGCCGGCGAAGTCGTAGAAAGACCGGCCTCTGTTGTAAAGGAGCTGCTGGAAAATGCAATTGATGCCGGAGCCACTGCTGTCACAATCGAAATCAAGGATGGCGGTATTAACTTCATCCGCGTGACCGATAATGGAGAGGGTATTGATAAATCTCAGGTACCAACTGCCTTTCTGCGTCATGCAACAAGCAAGATCAAATCCATAGAGGATCTGTTTACGATCAAAAGTCTTGGATTCAGAGGAGAAGCGTTATCCAGTATTGCCGCTGTCGGTCAGGTAGAGCTGATCACGAAAACAAAATCTGCTCTGACCGGTGTCCGTTATGTGATTGAAGGAACAAGAGAGCGGATATTTGAGGATATCGGCGCTCCTGAGGGAACGACATTTGTCATCCGCAACTTGTTTTTTAATACACCTGCCAGAAGAAAATTTTTGCGAACCCCTACAACAGAAGGTTCTTATATCACTGAATTAATTGAAAAAATGGCTTTGTCCCATCCAAATACAGCCATTAAATATATCAACAGTGGAAAAACAAAGCTTCAGACATCAGGCAACGGACAGGTAAAGGATATCATTTATCAGATTTACGGAAGAGATGTGACGGAATCCCTCCTGCTTGCCAAGTGTAAGGAAGAACACATGATGCTGGACGGGTTTATCGGTACACCTGAGCTGGCCAGAAGCAACAGAAACTTTGAGCTTTATTTTGTAAATGGCCGGTATATCAAAAGTGATCTGATCACAAGAGCCCTGGAAGAAGCATATAAGCCATATATGATGCAGCATAAATATCCGTTTGTAGTCCTGTATTTTCGGATTGACCCTGATCTGATTGATGTGAATGTGCATCCGAACAAGCTAGAAATCAAATTTCTGGAATCCGAAAAAATATATCATTTTATTTTGAAGTGCATCCATGAAGGACTGCACCGGCAGGAGATGATACCGACTGACGTAAAGAGCGACAAGGCAAAAAGAGAGACGCCGGTATGCTATGACAAATGTTCACCCGAACCATTTGAAAAGATACGTATAGAGCAGGAGAACAGTGTTAAAAATGAATTAAGAGAGCCGACAGGATATGTGACAGAGACTGTCGATATGAGAGATGTCATGAACAGCCCGATTTTGAAAAAGGTCCTGATGGCACCGGAGGAGCCTTCTGTTTCACCGGAGGATTACTCTCATAATATCATTAAAGCAAATGAGCAGGTGATTATTGAAAAAGCGTCACAGCTGGAGCTTTTTGACCAGCCATTCCTATCAAAGGAGGCTGCCCACGAGCACAGGATCCTTGGTCAGATATTTGATACCTATTGGCTTGTTTCCTTTTCAGATAAGCTGTTTATCATTGATCAGCATGCTGCTCATGAAAAGGTGCTTTATGAAAAGCTGGTCAACAGACTGCGGGAGAAGGAATGTATCTCACAAGCCCTCAGCCCACCGCTCATAGTATCTGTATCCAGACATGAGGAGGAACTGATCCAGATGTATCTGAATCAGTTTACCGAAATCGGATTTGAAATTGAACATTTTGGTGGAAATGAATATTCAATACGTGCAATACCTGCAGATCTGTATGGTATGAATGAAAAAGAACTGTTTCGTGAAATACTGGATTCTCTTTCAGAAGACATGCCAAAGGGCGAGCCGGATGCAGTGCTGCATAAATTAGCATCCATGGCATGTAAAGGCGCTGTCAAGGGCAACCATGCCATGTCACAGGAGGAAGCTGCTGCATTGATTGAAGAGCTTCTTGCCTTGGACAATCCATATCACTGTCCTCATGGCAGACCGACCATTATCGCCTTTACAAAATATGAAATTGAGAAGAAGTTTAAACGCATTGTTTAGAAGGGGTTTTCATGAAACCGGATTTAATCATTATAGCAGGACCAACTGCAGTCGGGAAAAGTGCACTTTCGATCCGGCTGGCGCATGCAATCAACGGCGAGATCATATCTGCTGATTCCATGCAGGTCTATCGAGGTATGAATATCGGATCTGCCAAGATTACGACGGCGGAGATGGACGGTATTCCTCATTATCTGATTGATGAACTGGAGCCTGAGGATGAATTTAATGTTGTTGATTTTCAAAAGCGTGCCAGAGAATGCATCAAAGAAATACAGGCAAAGGGAAAGATACCGATCATTGTAGGCGGAACAGGATTTTATATTCAATCTGTATTATATGATATTGATTTTGAATCGACAGAGCAGGAGACTGGATATAGAGCTGAGTTATCGGCCATCGGTCTGGAAAAGGGTCCTGCTTTTTTACATGCCATGCTGCGTGAAGTTGATCCTGTAGCAGCTGATCAGATCCATGAAAACAATATGAAACGGGTCATCAGAGCATTGGAATATTATCATCTGACAGGAACTCCTATTTCTGCGCATAATCTTCAGGAGCGTGAGAAACCTCCAGCATATTACGCCTGTTATTTCGTATTGAAGAATGATAGAGAAGCTCTGTACAGACGCATCAATGAACGGATTGATCAAATGCTGAAGGAGGGTCTGATAGAAGAGGTACAGGCCTTAAAATTCCGCGGATGCACAAAGGATATGGTGTCCATGCAGGGGCTTGGTTATAAGGAGATCCTGTCTTATCTAAATGGGGAATGTACTTTAGAAGAAGCCATTTATATTCTGAAACGGGATACTAGACACTTTGCCAAGCGTCAGTTAACATGGTTTAGACGGGAACGAGACGTTATATGGATGGATCGCAGCCAATATACAGACGAAGAACATCTGCTGCAGGATATGCTGCAGATCATCAAGGAACATAAAACTACAGAAACGAAAGGAAACTGACATGTCAGAAGCATTTTTACAAAAAATGTACCAGGATATGAAAATAGATGAACAGGTACAACAATTCGGAGAATCAGTATCAGACAGCCTGAAGGAAAGATTCGGGCAGATTGATCTCACAGCAGAATATAATCAGCTGAAGGTCATTAGGGCAATGCAGGAGTGTAAGGTCAGCGAAGCCTGTTTTCAGGCAACAACCGGATATGGATATAACGACATGGGAAGAGACACGCTGGAACGGGTATATGCAAATATCTTTCAGACGGAGGATGCATTGGTGCGTCCCCAGATCACATGCGGTACTCATGCCCTTCATATTGCGCTTGCCGCCAATTTAAGACCCGGTGATGAATTGCTGTCACCTGTCGGTAAACCGTATGATACATTGGAAGAAATCATTGGTATCAGAAAATCACGTGGTTCACTTGCAGAATATGGGGTAAGCTATAGACAGGTGGATCTTCTCCCTGAGGATCAGAACGGGAACATATTTGATTATGACGGGATCAAAAAGGCAATCAATGAGCGCACAAAACTGATCACGATACAGCGTTCCAAAGGGTATCAGACCCGGCCGACCTTATCGGTTGAAAGAATCGGACAGTTGATTTCGTTTGTGAAATCCATCAAACCTGATGTGATCTGTATGGTAGATAATTGTTATGGAGAATTTGTCGAAACAACAGAGCCCACACAAGTCGGCGCAGATCTGTGTGTCGGTTCTCTGATCAAAAACCCGGGTGGAGGACTGGCTCCGATCGGCGGCTATATCGTCGGTAAAAAAGAATATGTAGAGAATGCCGCATACAGGCTGACATCTCCGGGGCTTGGGAAGGAAGTCGGTGCATCACTCGGCGTCATCGGAAGCTTTTATCAGGGACTGTTTCTGGCACCTACTGTAACTGCAAATGCTTTAAAGGGAGCCATTTTTGCTGCAAATCTTTATGAAAAGCTTGGCTTTAAGGTTGTACCGGACAGTACAGAGAGCCGGCATGATATCATACAGGCTGTAGAATTCGGGATACCGGAAGCAGTGGTCGCATTTTGCAGAGGAATACAGGCAGCTGCCCCTGTAGACAGCTTTGTAGTTCCGGAGCCTTGGGATATGCCCGGTTATGATGTGCCTGTGATCATGGCCGCCGGAGCTTTTGTATCCGGTTCTTCCATTGAACTCAGTGCAGATGCACCGATGGAACCGCCTTATGCCGTTTATTTTCAGGGCGGGCTCACATGGCCTCATGCAAAATATGGAATTTTAAAGACAATCCAGTATATGAAGGATCAAAATATTATTAAGCTTCATAACTGATCCAACAGTCTTAAAATGCACATTTTGTCGATAAAATTCACATAAATTTAAGACAATAACGGTGTACAGGATATGTGAAATGTGTTAATATATCTATATGTTGTGCCGTGTGAGGGCATAAATGCAATAAGATGTAGCTTCAACAGGGCTTTCCTCCTTTAGATGCAAATCAGAAAGAGGAAAATATGAATCAAATGAAAGCACATTTTACACTGAAGGATCTGCCTGTCGGCGAACGTCCCTACGAACGTTTTGAAAGTGCAGGTGCTTCTGCTCTGTCTGATGCAGAGCTATTGGCCATCATTCTTCGTACAGGCACCAGAAAGGAAACCTCTGTTGATCTTGCAAAAAGAGTTTTATCTGAAGGCTGTCTGGAAAAGAGTATTCTCGGCCTGCATCATTTATCTGTTGAAGAACTGATGCAGATTCCGGGCATCGGCAGAGTGAAAGCAATACAGCTGAAAAGCATTGCCGAACTATCAAAACGGTTATCTAAAAGAAATGCCAGGAAAGCATTGATCATGGATTCTCCAAAGACAGTAGCAGACTACTATATGGAGGAATACAGACATCTGGAACGAGAGCATGCGCTGGTCATTTTACTGACCGGCAGCAATAAATTAATTACCGACTTCACACTTTCGATCGGTACTGCAAATCGTACATTGATATCGACAAGGGAAGTATTCAGAGAAGCACTGAAATATGGTGCAGTATTTTTTATGTTATTACATAATCATCCCGGCGGCGATCCGACTCCGAGTGAACAGGATCTGCAGCTGACGCGCCGTATGCAGGATGCCGGATTGATTATGGACATTGAATTGATTGATCATATCATTATCGGAGACCGTAAATATATCAGTCTCAAGGAATTCGGATTACTATAAAGGAGGGTGTCACAGTTGGCTTCCAGTGCATTTGGTATCGACTTGGGTACCAGTAACATCAAAATCTATAACAATATGGATGGCATGATTCTAAATCAGAAAAATATGATTGCCATTAAAAATAGAACGCAGTTATTTGCTTACGGTAATCCTGCATTTGAAATGTATGAGAAAGCGCCTGCAAATATTCATGTTTCTTATCCTGTTAATAACGGAGTCATCGCAGACATCCAGAATATGCAGACACTGCTCCGAAATTTTATGAATGATATATCAGAGGGGAATCTACATCCTGCAGATTACTATATTTCTGTTCCGACAGATATCACGGAAGTGGAAAAGCGTGCTTTCTATGATCTTGTAAAGGATGCCAATATCAAAGCCCGCAAGATTATGATTGTTGAAAAGGCTATTGCAGACGGACTTGGTCTCGGAATCGATGTCAAGAATTCTCAAGGTGTATTGATTGTAGATATTGGATTTGATACGACAGAAATCTCTATTTTATCATTGGGCGGCATCGTTCTCAGCCGTCTGATCAAGACCGGCGGTTTTAAATTCGATGAAAGTATCCGCAATACAATCCGTAAAGAATATAACCTGATGATCGGTACCAAAACAGCCGAAAAAGTCAAGATATCCATGCGTGAGTTAGAAGAGGCAGGAGAGGATGCTGTCGTATACGGCAGAGATATCGTGACCGGTCTTCCGGTCGAGAGAAGCATCCCGATTGCGTTAGTCGAAAAGGCAATGAAAGAGCATTTTGAATCGGTTGTTGATAATATCAGAGTTATTTTGGAAAGAACACCACCTGAGCTTGGTGCTGATATATATCGTAAAGGTATTTATCTGACAGGCGGTTCTGCGCAGATCAATCATCTGAATGAACTGATTGCAAAAAGCACCGGATTACGTGTAAATCTTGCCGAAAATGCAGGAGAAAGCGTCGCCGGAGGACTGGCAAAGGTCATTTGCGACGAACAGTTCAGATCCGTTGCTTATTCTATTATGGGAATGTCCAATTGATAAAGGGGCTAATGAATCAATGGCAAGAGTGAAAGTCAGAAAAACTAAATTTACCATACCCAGCAAGTATTTGCTGCTGATTATGACGATCCTGTGTATTGCATTGATGATCCTGACCTTTACAACAGATGCGGTGACAGGTCCTCTTGAGGCAGTGTCCGGATACATTATCATCCCGTTTCAGGACGGAATCAGTGAAGTAGGTATGTTTTTAACAAGCCGCAAGGATAATATCAAGAAAATGAACGAACTGATTGCAGAGAACACTTCCCTGCAGGAACAGGTAGACAGTCTGACGATTGAAAACAGTATGCTCCAGCAGGATAAATATGAGCTGAGCAGACTGAGGGAACTGTATCTTCTGGATGAACAGTATTCCGATTATGAAAAGGTGGGAGCCAGAGTCATCGGTATGGATCCTGGAAACTGGTTCAGTGTATTTTTAATAGACAAAGGAACCAATGACGGTATCTCCGTGAATATGAATGTCATGTCCGGCAGTGGTTTGGTAGGTCGTATTGTAGAAGTCGGGCCAAACTGGGCAACCGTTAAATCTATCATAGATGACAGCAGTAATGTCAGTGCCATGGTTCTGTCCACCTCTGACCGTCTGATTGTAACCGGCGATCTGGAAACCATGAATGATGGCATGATCCGTTTTGAACAGCTCCGAGATGAGGATAACCAAGTCGCAGAGGGTGATCAGCTTGTGACTTCACAGATCAGTGACATCTATCTTCCGGGGCTGACAATCGGATATATATCAGAAATCAACAATGATCCCAATAATCTCACGAAGTCCGGATATTTGACTCCGTCAGTAGATTTCAAAAGACTGGATACTGTACTTGTCATTCTGGATCTGAAACAGACTGTAGCTGAGTAGGAAGGAGTACAGATGCTTCGTAAAATTATCGTTTTCTTTACAGTCATTATCGGATATCTGCTGCAATGTACTCTTTTTCAGAGAATATCCCTGGGTGGGATTGTTCCAAATATCCTTGTTATCATTACATCCTCCTTTGGCTTTATGCGTGGTAAAAAAGAAGGATTGTTGATTGGTTTCTTCGCAGGCTTTATCATTGATGTCTTTTATGGAGATATCTTGGGCTTTTATGCATTGATCTATATGATCATCGGGTATTTAAACGGCTTTTTCAGGCAGCTGTTCTATCCGGAGGATATTAAGCTTCCTCTGATACTGATATCAGGAAGTGAGCTTCTTTATTGCTTCTCTGCATATGTTTTTCTGTTCCTGCTGCGCTCCAAATTTAATTTTTCATTCTATTTTGTACATGTTATATTACCGGAAATCGTATATACCGTATTAGTCACCCTTGTATTTTACAAGATCATTCTCTGGATCAATGAAAAGCTGGAGATTCGTGAAAAAAGGAGTGCAAGCAAGTTTGTTTAATGATATGAAAGATTTTCTTAAAAATATAATCTTTTCCAGATTATTTGTATTGATTATTCTGTTCATTGTCATGTTTACTGTATTGATTCAGAAATTATTTGTTCTGCAGATCGTAAATGGCGAATCTTATGTAGATAACTTTGAACTGAAGATCAAAAAGGAGAGGACGCTGCCAAGCACCAGAGGCTGTATTTATGACAGAAATGGTAATCTGCTGGCTTATAATGAGCTTGCTTATTCTGTTACGATAGAGGATACATACGAATCCGGAACCGGCAAAAATGCGGCTATCAATGATACGATTTATCGTGCCTGCAAAATGATAGAAAAAAACGGCGATAAAGTCATAGATGAGTTTCATATCTATCTGGACACAAAAGGGGAGTTTGAATTCTCAGTTGAAGGAACACAGCTGCTTCGTTTTCTTGCAGATGTATATGGGCGAACAAAGACAAGCGAGCTGAAATATAACGAGCGGAATGCAACTCCGAAGCAGGTCATTGAGTATCTCGGCGGTACAAAGAAATTTGAGGTCGGAGCCTATGAGAATCCTGAGGACAGAAAATCCAACTTTATCGTAGGTAAAGATATGACAGATGCAGAGCTGCTCCAGATCATAACGATTCGCTATGCCATCAGTACAAACAGCTATCAGAAATATCTGTTTACGACCATTGCAAAGGATGTAAATGAAAAAACAGTTGCAGCCATCATGGAGAACAAGGATGTCCTGCAGGGACTGAATATATCAGAAGATACGCTGAGGCGTTATAATGATGCACTTTATTTTTCCCATATTCTTGGATACACAGGCAATGTATCCACTGATGAACTCGCGGAGCTGTCCAAGGAAAACGACAGCTATACAATGACAGATATGGTTGGTAAAGCCGGCATTGAGCAGGTTCTGGAAACGGAGCTGCAGGGTAAAAAAGGCAAAGAAGTCCTTTATGTAGATAATCTAGGACGAGTAAAGGAAACATCTGAGCGTGTGGAACCGGTTGCCGGAAATGATCTGTATCTGACGATTGATAAGGATCTGCAAAAGGCTGTTTACAATCTGGTAGAGCAGAAGCTTGCCGGTATTCTTGTAGATAAGATTGACAACATCAAAGAAATCAGTAATGAAGGAGTCACGTCCTCAAAGATCCGTATTCCCATTGATGATGTCTATTATGCAATTTTGAACAATAATATTGTAGATATTGATCATTTCGGAGAATCAGATGCAAAGCCCTATGAGAAAGAGATCTATACAAAGTTCATTGATAAACAAAATCGGGCACTCAGTGCACTGGTGACGGAGCTGCAGGAGACAGCGACTCCATATAACCAGCTGGCAACAGAAATGCAGGTATATGAAAGCTATATTACGACTATGCTGTCATCCAGCAATTATGGCGTTCTTTTGGATTCGGAAATTGACAAAACAGATGAGGTTTATCTGGCATGGAAGGATGAAACCATCAGCCTGAAGGAATATCTGGAATATGCAATTGCAGAAAACTGGATTGATATATCAAAGTTCCAGCTTGAAACGCAGTATTCGGATTCTGCCCAGATTTATGATGAGCTGATTTCTTATATTGATACCAACCTCAGAAAAGATAATGGCTTTTCCAAGAAGCTGTATCGTTATATGCTTCGTGATAATGAGATCTATGGCAAAGAAATCTGTATGACCATGTTTGAACAGAAAGCAATATACGGTACCTCTAATGAGAAGGAAGCGCTTGAAAGCGGCGGTATCACCCCATATAACTTTATGATGGACAAGATCTCCAAGCTGGAGATCACGCCGGCACAGCTGGCGCTGGATCCCTGCTCTGCATCCTGTGTGGTGACATCTACAAACGGAGAAGTATTGGCCTGTGTTTCCTACCCCGGCTATGACAATAACAGACTGGCTAACAGCATTGATGCAGATTATTATAATGACCTGAGAAGTGATATGTCTCTGCCTTTGTATGACTATGCAACCCAGCAAAGAACAGCTCCCGGATCTACCTTCAAAATGATATCCTCCGTCTGCGGACTGGAGGAAGGAGTCATCGGGCTTGGAGATATCATACAATGTAAGGGCATTTATGAAACAATCGTACCGTCACCCAAGTGCTGGATCTATCCGCAGGGAACACATGGAGATCTGGATGTCGTTGGTGCAATTAAGAATTCCTGCAACTATTTCTTTTATGAGGTCGGATATCGCCTCAGTACTGATCCACTGGGTAAGTATAATGCAGAGCTGGGCCTGAACAGACTTGCAAAATATGCAGATATGTTCGGACTGAGTGAAAAATCCGGAATTGAAATAGTAGAAAATGATCCAAAGGTATCTGATGAGCTTCCTGTATTATCAGCAATCGGGCAGGGAACCAATAACTATACAACGATTGGTATGGCAAGATATCTGACGACGGTAGCAAACAGTGGAACCTGTTACAATCTTTCCATATTGGACAAGCTGACTGATTCCAAGGGAAATCTGCTGCAGGATTATACTCCCAATGTCAGAAATCAGGTCAGCATTCAGGACAGCACATGGTCTGCAGTACACCGTGGTATGAGAGCAGTTGTTGAGAATATGGCTACCTACGATGACATGCCGATTGCAGTCGCCGGAAAGACCGGAACAGCACAGGAAAAAACAACAAGAGCCAATCATGCATGGTTTGTCGGCTATGCACCTTATGATCAGCCGGAAATTGTCGTGACGACTCGTATTGCATTCGGCTATACATCTGCGAATTCGGCTCAGTTGTCAAAGGATGTTTTTAAATATTACTTTAACCTTGAAGATAAAACGACATTGCTGAGTGGAGAGGCAACACAGTCAGACGGAACGATCATACAGGATTAATCTGCAGTAAGGGATATTATAAAGGGGATGTTTTCATTGAAAAATGCAGTCATGATCAAGAGCTTTCAAAACGGAATATCAGTCAAGCTGGATCCGGAGCTTCCATTTCAGGATATTTATCTTGAAGTAGCAAGAAAATTCCGGGAATCTGAAAAGTTCTTTAAAAATGCCAAGATGGTCATATCATTTGAAGGACGCAATCTTGACTCGGAAGAAGAGACCTTACTAGTCGGTGCCATCACCGATAATTCAAGTTTACAGGTATTATGTATCATTGGTAACGATGAGGAAAAGAATAAATCTTTTATTCATGCGACAAGACAACTGGTCAACAATGAAAATAATGCTGACGGACAGTATTATAAGGGTACACTCCGTGCAGGTCAGGTATTGGAGACTGATTCCAGTATTATCATACTTGGAGATGTCAATCCGGGCGCAAATGTCATATCAACCGGAAATATTGTCGTTCTGGGAACTTTGTATGGACATGCCTATGCCGGAGCAAACGGAAATGATAAAACCTTTGTCGTAGCACTTGACATGCAGTCAAGCAAGATACGGATTGGAGATTACACAGAAACAGCAGGTGAGAAAGGAAACAAATGGCTGAAAAGCCGTTCTATTCCTAAAATCGCATATGTAAAAGACGGAGAAATCTGTTCTGACGCAATCACAAAAGAATTACTGAACGATCTGCCTTTGTAAAGATCAGGGGCTGACATCAGGGGACAAATATTTCAACACGGAGGGCAAAAGCCAATGAGTGAAGTAATTGTCATTACGTCAGGAAAGGGCGGGGTAGGAAAGACCACTACCACCGCAAATGTAGGAGCCGGTCTTGCCAGCCTGGGCCAGAAGGTCGCGTTGATTGATACCGATATCGGACTACGCAATCTGGATGTCGTTATGGGACTCGAAAACCGTATCGTATACAATCTGGTCGATGTCATTGAAGGAAACTGCCGTATCAAACAGGCCTTGATCAAGGACAAACGATATCCGGGACTGTATCTGATGCCGTCAGCACAAACAAGAGATAAAAATGCAGTCTCACCGGAACAAATGAGAAAGCTCGTCAATGTCCTGAAGGAATCATTTGATTATATTTTATTAGATTGTCCGGCAGGAATCGAGCAGGGATTTAAAAATGCAATTGCAGGAGCCGACCGGGCATTTGTGGTCACAACTCCTGAAGTATCTGCCATCAGGGATGCTGACAGGATCATAGGACTGCTTGAGGCAAATGAGATCCATCGGATTGAACTGATTGTAAACAGACTGCGCCCGGATATGATCAAGCGTGGAGATATGATGTCTGTTGATGATGTTGTGGATATCTTATCCATACCTCTGCTTGGAGCAATTCCAGATGATGAATGTGTCGTGATCGCGACCAATCAGGGCGAACCTCTGACCGGTATGAATACATCTGTCAGCAAGATCTATACAAATATCTGCAAACGTGTACTGGGAGAAAACATTCCGTTTACCGATTTGAATTATAACAGGTCCCTTTGGAACAAAATGTTTTTCGCATTCAAACATAACTATGAGGGGGCGCAGCGATGAGATTATTTCATTTTCTACATAAGAAAAGTTCCAGTGAGCTCGCGAAGGACCGTTTAAAACTGTTATTAATATCTGATCGGGTTGACTGTTCCACAGAAGTCATTGAAATGATCAAAAATGACATGATTAAAGTGATTTCAAAATACATAGAAATTGATCCCGAGGGTGTAGAAGTCCAGATCACAAGAACCCGGAGCGGATCCAAGAATTCGGTAGTTCCTGCACTGTTTGCCAACATACCGATTCGGAATCTGAGGTTATAAAACATGTTTAAAAAGTACGATTTCAGAAGATATGATTTTATTTTAATATTATTGATGCTTGCAGTTTCCATACTTGGGATACTGGTCATCGGCAGTGCAAAAAAAACAGTTCAGGACAATCAGATTTATGGCCTGATCTTCGGATTTGTATGCATGATCGTCGTATCACTGATTGACTACAGCTTCATTTTAAAATTCAGCTGGCTGTGGTACATTGTCGGTATCGCATTGCTTGCGATGGTTCACTTCTGGGGTGTCAGTGTTAATAATGCGACCCGTTGGGTTGAGATATTCGGTGTTCAGTTTCAGCCCTCAGAGGTCGTGAAAATCATATTGATTTTATTTTATGCACAGTTTATTATGAAACATAGAGAGACTTTAAATACAGTAGGAATCATTGGCATTATGATTATATTACTGGGACCTCCGCTCTTTTTTATTTATGAGCAGCCGGATCTTTCTACGACAATCATGACTTGCGTCCTGTTCTTTATTCTGCTGTTTGTCGGTGGTCTCAGTTATAAGGTGATTGGCGCTGTTCTGGTTGTCGCCATCCCTGCAGTTATCGTATTTATGAACATGGTTCTGAAACCCGGTCAGCAATTGATCAATGAATACCAGCAGGAGCGTATTCTGGCATGGCTGCATCCGGATAAATATCCGGATATCGCATATCAGCAGGTCAATTCCATTACAGCGATCGGATCCGGACAGCTGTATGGAAAAGGTCTTGCAAATAATGTAGTCGGTTCTGTCAAAAACGGCAACTTTATTTCTGAACCCCAGACTGATTTTATTTTTGCGATCGTGGGAGAGGAGCTTGGCTTTATTGGATGCTGTGCGATCATTATTTTACTTGCTTTAATCACGATAGAGTGTATTATGGTCGCCAGAAAAAGCAAAGATCTTGCCGGTGAGCTGATTGCTTCCGGTATGGCGGGACTGGTAGGCGTACAAAGCTTTATCAATATCGGTGTTACGACCGGATTATTGCCGAACACAGGTATACCGCTTCCATTTGTCAGCTATGGAATGACTTCGCTTGTCAGTCTATTTATCGGTATGGGATTTGTGATCAATGTCAGACTGCAGACACCAAATTATCTAACATAATGTTTTGGAGGGAAAATATATGAACATAGGATTAATTGCTCACGATGCAAAAAAGAAGCTGATGCAGAATTTCTGTATCGCATATCGGGGGATACTTAGTAAAAACGAACTATATGCTACCGGCACAACCGGCAGATTGATTGAAGAAGTGACCAATCTGAATGTGCACAAATACCTTGCAGGTCATCTGGGCGGAGAGCAGCAGCTTGGTGCACAGATCGAACACAATCAGATCGATCTTTTGATATTCCTGCGTGATCCGCTGACACCAAAGTCTCATGAACCGGATGTCAATAATGTGGTGAAGCTTTGTGATGTTCATAACATTCCGCTGGCTACAAATCTGGCATCAGCTGAATTATTAATCAAATCACTGGATAGAGGAGATTTAGAGTGGCGTGAAATGTATAAATAAAATCATTCCGGTTTTATTTGTGCTGCTTGTGTTGACCGGATGCAAAGGAAAAAAATTTGATATACCGTATGATATTGATACGACAACCAGTGCATACAGCTTTGATACGAGCAATGTTTCCATGACAGCTGATTCATTTGCCTCTGGCCTTTGTGTCGTATCATCTGATATTACAGATGGTACGGAAGTAGATATGTCACAGGCAACAGCCGCCGGTTTATTTAATGTATCCGGATGTAATACCATGTATGCAAAGAATGTCCATAAGCAGCTGTATCCGGCGAGTCTTACCAAGGTCATGACAGCTTTGCTTGCTTTAAAGTACGGAAAGCTGGATGATATTCTGACGGCCTCTGATCAGGTTCTGATTACGGAGTCCGGCGCTCAGCTTGTCGGTTTTAAGCCCGGTGACACGATGACACTGGAGCAGGCACTTCATGGTCTGCTGATGTATTCCGGAAATGATGCAGGCGTGGTCATTGCCGAACATATATCAGGCAGTGTAGAAGCCTTTGCAGATTTGATGAATCAGGAAGCTTTAAAATTAGGTGCAACAAATACCAGTTTCAAAAATCCACATGGACTTACCGATGATAAGCATTATACAACAGCATATGATCTCTATCTGATTTTTAATGAGGCAATGAAGTATGAAAAATTCAAAGAGATTATCCATATGCAAAGCTATACTTCTGTCTATCATGACAGTGAGGGCAATGAAAAGGAACTTGATTTTTCAACAACAAATCAATATCTGACGGGCGCAGTGAATACTCCTGAAAATGTGACGGTGATAGGTGGTAAAACAGGTACGACAAATGCAGCCGGTTCCTGTCTGATCCTGCTTTCAAAGGATACCGCAGGAGAGCCCTTTATTTCCGTTGTACTGCAGGCAAATGACAGAGATGTGCTCTATGTCGAAATGTCCGAATTATTGCAGGAAATCAAATAATAATAGAACTAAATAGAGGTTGTTTTTTAGATATAAATAGACTATAATAATGCATATGGGTGATGGTTATTTCGTTACCGAAAATGCCAAAGGAGGAGATTACAATGATACAGTTAATCGTAGGCGAGAAGGGCAAAGGAAAGACAAAGTATCTGCTCGAGAAAGTGAATTCCACAATTAAGACAGCCAGCGGAAATATCGTTTATCTCGACAAAAATGCAAAACACATGTATGAACTCAAAAATAAAATAAGGTTAATCAATGCATCAGAATATCCAATTACAAACGCAGATGAATTCACAGGATTTATATGCGGTATTGTCTCACAGGATCACGACCTGGAGCAAATGTACTTGGATAGTTTTTTGGATGTAGCTTTTATCAAAGACAGAAATCCTGAACCTGTACTATTAAAATTAGAAAAAATCAGCGAACAATTTTCAGTTGATTTTGTCATCAGCATCTCAGTCGATGGATCCGAGCTTTCAGAAGACTTAAAATCAAAAGTAATTGTTTCTTTGTAATAAAAATACATAAAAGCCTCGGAAGTAATGATTCATACTGCCGAGGCTTTTAGAATGAAAATAAGCGTTAGCTGTCTGCGTCTGATCTGATCCTTCCGAACATGCCGATCAGATATAGACCTGCAAGTCCCACAATGCCATATACGATTCTGCTGAACACAGACATGCTGCCAAACAATAATGCGACCAGATCGAATCGGAAGAATCCGATCAGACCCCAGTTGACAGCACCGATGATTGCAATTGTTAATAAGGTATAATCAAGCCATTTTGCTCCCATGATGCATTCCTCCTTTTCGCATAATCATATGCATTTATTATTGTGACCAGCAAATCAAATAATATTGAGGAAATGATTTCATGAAAAAGAAGCAGGGAGGTTTCTTTTTTGGCAAAGAACAGAAATCCGAAAATTACAAAATACAGAAAGCCATTGAATATCAATCTTGGATTGATTATTTTTGGTTTTATTTTTGTTTATATCATAGCCAGTGTCATCATGTACCTGAAAACGGACAAGATTACACCATATGAGGTAAAATCAGGTTCCCTTGCCGTCAATAATACATATTCAGGGCTGGTGCTGCGAGATGAAAAAATCATAAACGCCGACCATTCCGGATATATCAATTACTATGCAAGAGAAAATGAAAAGGTTGCCAAGGGCTCTATGATTTATACAGTAGATGCAACAGGAAAGCTGGCGGATCTCGTAAACGGTGCGGCAGGAGAGGGAAGCACTCTTTCAGATGAGGATCTTTCTGAGCTGAAAACTTCTATTGCGGACTTTTCAACCGGATTTGATGTGAAAAATTTCAGAAAAACCTATGATTTCAAATATGAAATTGAGGGTACTGTTTTAAAGCTGGCAAATTATAAGGTATTATCCAGTCTCGACAGCCTTGATAATGCCAATTTGAGTGATTCGGTACAGTTCGGGTATGCGCCCGAGTCGGGAGTACTGGTTTATTCTGTAGATGGATATGAATCTGTAACAGTTGATCATCTGACACCGGAACTGATGGATTTTAGTGCCTATACAAAGAAGCAGTTTCACAGCAATGATCTGATCGCTGATACAGATCCTGCCTATAAGCTGATCACCAGTGAAAACTGGTCATTAATTATAGAAATTGATGAGGAAAGAGCATTAGAACTGGAAAATGAAACCTACATCAATGTGAAATTCCTGAAAAACGGATATGAATCGTGGGGTGCCTGCAATATTATCAGACAGGACGGCGTTGTTTATTTGAAACTGGATTTCACCAATTCCATGATTTCATTTGCTACAGACCGCATTCTGGAAGTAGAACTGATGACAAATACACAGGAAGGTTTGAAAATTCCCAATTCTTCTATTGTGGAACGTGAATTCTATCTGATTCCCAAGGAATACATGACAAAAGGCGGAAACAGTGGAAACGACGGATTCATCAAGGAAGTATATCTCGAGGATGGCACGGCTTCTACGGAATTTATAGATGCTACGATCTATAACTCCACAGAAGAGGACTATTATGTGGATAATTCCCTGTTTGAAATCGGTGACTATATTATTATGCCTGATTCAGCCGAAAAGTATGCCATCAGCAAAAAGGCAACGCTGATTGGTGTCTATAATATCAATAAGGGATATGCTGATTTCAAACAGATTACCATATTGAATCAAAATGAAGAATATGCCATTGTAAAATCCAATACAGAATATGGCTTGAGTGTATATGACCATATTGTACTGGACGGAAACAGTGTCAATGAAGATGATTTTATATATTAAAACAGAAAGGTTCTGATAGAATGCTGAAAGATCAATTATTATCTGTACAGGAACATCTGGCAATGGCCTGTCAGACTGCCGGAAGGAAGCCTTCGGATGTAACGCTGATTGCCGTCAGCAAGACGAAGCCGGTAGAAATGCTTCAGGAGATTTATGATGAAGGAATCCGTGATTTCGGTGAAAACAAAGTACAGGAGCTCGTAGAAAAGTATGAGGTCATGCCTCAGGATATCCGTTGGCATCTAATCGGCCACCTGCAGACCAATAAGGTAAAGTATATTGTTGATAAGGTCTATATGATTCATGGCGTAGACTCTTTCAAGCTTGCAAAGGAAATCAGTAAAGAAGCAGTGAAGCACCAGACAGAGGTCAATATACTGATACAGGTCAATATTGCAAAGGAAGCTTCCAAGTTCGGAGTATATGAAGAAGATGCGGTGCAACTGGTAGAAGATGTGGCCAAATTACCCGGAATTAGGATCAAAGGTTTGATGACAATCGCCCCTTATGTAGAAAATGCCGAGGAAAACAGGCAGTTTTTTAAGAAAATGAAACAATTATCTGTTGACATAATACATAAAAACATTGATAATGTATGTATGGATTGTATATCCATGGGAATGACAGGGGATTATATGATCGCTATTGAAGAGGGTGCGACCTGTATCAGGGTCGGTACAGCGATCTTTGGTGAACGTAATTATAGTGTTGAAAATACAATTACGAAACAGCAGGGAGAATAAGGAGAGTTAATAATGGGAGTTTTGGACAAGTTTTTGAACGCAATGAAATTAAACGACGAAGATTATGATGACTACGACGATGATTACTTTGACGAAGAAGATGATTTTCCGGAACAGGCTCCAAAGAAAAAGTCTGCTAAGCAGCAGGATGTTATGCATGATGATTTTATAGACGCTAAGAAAGAAAAGCCGACACCAAAAGTAACACCGATGCGTACAACCGGAAAGGTACGATCAACCGCCAGCGGTATGGAAGTTTGTGTGATTAAACCGACCTCCGTTGAGGATGCCAGAGAGATTACCGAAACATTGTTGGCAAACCGCACAGTTGTATTAAATCTGGAAGGTCTGGATGTCGATATTGCACAAAGGATCATCGATTTTACATCCGGTTCCACATTTGCCATCAGTGGTAACCTGCAAAAGATCTCACATTACATATTTATTATCACACCAAGAAGTGTAGATATATCAGGTGACTTTCAGGAAATCCTATCCGGAGCATTTGATGTTCCGGCATTGAATAACAGATTCTGATCAGATTGAGTCAAAAGCTTCCTGCCGCCGGTAGGAAGTTTTTATGTATGAGGTAAATGTTATGTCCTATGAAATCATTGTAAACTGCAAGAATATGAAGTCAAAAGTCTTAGATTATCCTATTTTGATCTATAATTCTTTTGATGAGCTTCCAAATGCACTCATGCAGAGTGTTCCAGACCGTGATCTTTCTTTTTGTGTGGTATCAGACAGTCATGTATCTCCTCTGTATTCCGAAAAAGTTATCAGCCTTTTGGAAACATGTGCAAAAAGAGTCCTTTTGTTTGAGTTTGAAGCAGGAGAGCAGCAAAAAAATCTACATACAGTAGAAAAGCTGTACTCTTTTCTGCTGGAACATCAATTTGGACGAAAAGATATGTTAATTGCTCTTGGCGGCGGAGTCACAGGTGACCTGACAGGTTACGCTGCTGCTACCTATATGAGAGGAATTGAGTTCATACAGATACCTACGACATTATTATCTCAGGTGGACAGCAGTATCGGCGGAAAAACCGGGGTTGATTTCGATTCCTATAAGAATATGGTTGGTGCATTCAAAATGCCTCAGCTCGTATATATCAATACATCTGTGCTGAGCACACTTCCTGACAGAGAATACAGCTCCGGCATGGCAGAGGTCATGAAATCAGCCTTAATCAAGGATGCGGTTTTCTATGAATGGCTGATTGATCATTTTAATGAAATCAACGATCAGGAGCCGGATATCGTATCTGAAATGATTCATCGCACGTGTCTGATCAAAAAAAACGTGGTAGAGAAAGATCCGACAGAACAGGGCGACCGTGCTTTATTGAATTTAGGGCATACATTAGGACATGCACTTGAAAAATATAAGAATTTTTCTCTGACACATGGTGAATGTGTTGCACTCGGCTGTATTATGGCTGCGTATATCTCCTGGAAGAAAGAATTATTGTCCATGGATGAGTATTATGAAATCAGAGATATGTTTGTACCCTTTGATCTACCCATTTCCATTGATGATATTGTTCCTGAGGAGATTGTTGCTCTGACAGCCTCAGATAAAAAAATGACTGATGGTACACTCAAATTTATCTTATTAAAGAAAATAGGCAAAGCAGTCATCCATACGGATGTCAATCAGGATGAGATGCTGGCTGCCGTAAATGAAATATTCTTTCAGGAAGAGGAGCTTTATGACTAAGAAATTAATCAGAATGATCGCTGAGCTTTTATGTATCGGAGTATTCATACTGGCGGATCAGATCACAAAAATCTGGGCTGTCGATACTCTGAAGGAGGGACGGGTCATTGAATTGATACCCGGTGTTCTTCAGTTTAATTATCTGGAAAATCAAGGTGCAGCATTTGGAATTCTACAGAACCAGCAGACATTCTTTGTCATAGCAGGCGCTGTTATTTTAGTTCTTGTCATGTATGTTTTGTTTGTAACTCCGCATGAGCGTAAGTATCGTATATTAAATGTGCTGCTCATTATGATCGCCTCAGGGGCAATCGGCAATATGATCGATCGTGTCAATCTGGGATATGTGGTTGATTTCATTTATGTATCAGCGATTAATTTTCCGATCTTCAATGTCGCTGACTGCTATGTAACAGTATCTACAATTCTCCTTGCTCTGGTGATACTGTTTTATTATCAGGAAGAGGATCTGGCGGTATTCGGTTTCAAAAAGAAAGAGAATCAAGATGGAACAAAATGATTATGTCGTTGAAGAACAATTTGACGGAATACGGATCGACAAATGTATTGCTGCCGTTTTTGATCATTTGTCACGTTCTTATATACAAAGGATTATCAAAGAAGAGAAGGTCACTGTTAACAATATGATTTGCAAGGCAAATGATAAGGTACATACAGGTGACTGTCTCTCTTTTTGTGTTGAGGATCCGGTTGAGCCTGAAATTCTGGCTGAGAACATACCACTTGATATCCTGTATGAGGATCATGATCTGCTCATTGTGAATAAACCAAAGGGAATGGTCGTGCATCCCGCTCCCGGACATTACAGCAATACTCTGGTCAATGCATTGATGTATCATTGTAAAAATGATCTTTCCGGAATCAATGGAGTCATGCGGCCCGGAATCGTCCATCGCATAGATATGGATACAACAGGTTCTATATTGGTTTGCAAAAATGATCTTGCTCATAACAGTATCGCAGCCCAATTAAAAGAACACAGCATTACACGCGTCTATGAAGCCATTGTCGATGGGGTAATAACGGAAGACGGTGGTACGGTTGATCATATCATAGGAAGACATCCTGTCGATCGCAAGAAAATGTCTGTCAATGTGAGAAACGGAAAGCATGCCGTGACTCATTATACCGTCCTGCAGCGCTTTCAAAATCATACTTATATAGAATGTAGGCTGGAAACAGGACGTACTCATCAGATCAGAGTCCATATGGCAAGCATCGGACATCCTGTATTAGGAGATGAGATATATGGAAGGCAAAAAAATCCATATCACCTGCAGGGGCAGACACTGCATGCCAAAACAATCGGATTCATTCACCCCCGAACCAATCAATATATGGAATTTGAAGCTCCTCTGCCGGCATATTTTGTGGAATTACTGAAAAATAGCACTTTATAAATTTAGCATAATAAAGTGTCTGAAAGTATTGCGGTTTCAATATTGTTATGCTATAATTTTTAATAGATTTTTAACATTATTTTTAGTAATCGTTTAAATTCTAAGCAGAAAGCCGGTAACAAAGTTGACCCGCGAAGAAACTTTAAATAAGGTAATCAAAAGCTATGAAGCATATTATGATGTTGAGGAATGTGAAGCAACTGCAGAATTGCCATTAGTTGCTACATGTTCTTTTTATGTGCATTCTGAAAAGTATGTGTTGGTCAAAAAAGCCAAGCTCTGGTCTGCTGACAGCAATGAATATGTCTATATTTTTTCTGTTCCCGTTTTTAATAAGATGATTTATGAGAAATGTCGTGATTATGCATATGAAAAGGGTATGGCATTGATAGATCCAAAGCCTGGTCATATGTATACATATATTACGACTCTTTTTGTGTGTGACCGAAGTGAACAGGATGCGGTCAAAGCACTGAGGAGATGCAGGCTTCACAAGAATTTTCAATTTTCGCTTTTGGGATGGATGGATTTCCATACCGCTTTGATTGATCTAACTGCCGACAAAGTTTATACCAATGGAAGCGGCCATGAAAATGCGAAATTTTTGAAAAGTATGATTCATGTTAAAAACAAAAAAGGGAGGTAGAAACATGAATGCAGCAGTAATTTTAGTTCTAAGTATTATCTTATTGGTCTGCGGCTATTTATTCTATGGAAAATGGCTTGCAAAGACCTGGGGTGTCGATGAGAGTAAGACAACTCCATCCCATGACATGGAAGACGGTATTGATTATGTACCTGCAAAGACACCGGTCTTAATGGGACATCATTTCTCATCAATCGCAGGTGCCGGCCCGATTAATGGACCTATTCAGGCAGCCGTATTTGGTTGGGTTCCCGTATTCCTTTGGATCATCGTCGGTGGTATTTTCTTTGGCGCCGTACATGACTTTGGTGCATTATTTGCATCTATTCGTCACAAAGGACAGTCTATTGGTGAAGTCATTGCGGATTCAATGGGCGGAAAATCCAAGAAGCTGTTTATTGTATTTGCATACCTGACATTACTTCTGGTAGTAGCAGCATTTGCTTCTATCGTGGCCAGCACATTTGGTGTGAATCCTGAGATGGCAGAAGCAGCAGCAAACGCAAATGCATCAACAGCCATGATCTCATTACTCTTCATTCTTCTGGCTATCGTATTTGGTTTTGCTGTATACAGAAGAAATGCACCTGTTGGAATTTCTACAGTACTGGGTATTGTCGGTATCATCATTATTGTAGCAATCGGCTTGAACTGGCATCCGATCACTTTATCATCAAAGGTTTGGATGATCATCCTTGGATTCTATATCCTGGTTGCATCTGTAACACCTGTATGGATTCTGTTACAGCCGCGTGATTATTTAAGTTCTTTCCTTCTTTATTTTATGATAGTAGTTGCATTTATCGGTATCATCGGTGCAGCATGCACAGGAAATGCAGGTCTTGATATTCCTGCGTTCACAGGCTTTACTGCTGCAAACGGAAATGGTTTGTTTGCAAAGGGAACATTATTCCCTGCATTATTCATTACAATTGCCTGCGGTGCTATTTCTGGATTCCATTCACTGGTATCTTCAGGAACAACCGCTAAACAGATTGATAATGAAAAAGATGCTTTACCGATTGGTTACGGCGCTATGTTAATTGAGTGTGTGGTTGCTGTTATCGCTCTTTGTGCCGTAGGATATGTATGGAACACAGTCAGTGCTACAGATCCTGAAGCATTAAAATCAGCAGGTCTTGCAGCACCTACAGCAGTATTTGCAAAAGGTATTTCACAGATGATCGGCACATTTGTCGGTGCAGAAAGCCAGGCTGTCACAGTTGCATACAGTATGCTTGTTCTGGCTGTTTCTGTATTCTGTCTGACATCCCTGGATACAGCTACACGTCTTGCACGTTATATGTTCCAGGAGTTCTGGCTTGAGCCTGGTCAGTCAGCAGAGGATGCAACAGGATATAAGAAGGTTCTTGTAAATCCTTATGTGGCTACAGTGATTACAGTAGTCCTTGGTATTGCACTTGGTATGACAGGCTATGCTAAGATCTGGCCTCTGTTTGGTGCTGCTAACCAGTTACTGGCAGCTCTTGGTCTGCTTGCAGTAGCTACATGGCTTGGAAAGATCGGCAAGAAGAACAAAATGTTCTTTATCCCTATGGCATTTATGCTGGTCGTTACCATTACTTCACTTTGCTTCACTTTAAAGACAAATCTTTCAAACATCATGAGTGGAACAGAAGCAGGCTGGAGCATCGTTCGTTTTGCAATCAGTGCATTGTTAGTCGTTCTCGCCATTATTCTTGCAGTTGATGGTGTTAAGACACTGATGAATCAGTCAAAAGAATCAGCTAAGGCTTAATACGGACACATTGTTTTAACAGTATTTTAACCCCTTATACCCAGTATAAGGGGTTATTTTAATGTGTACATCTTTCGTAAAATAAGGTATACTGAAACTATAGAATTAGAGAAATTCTAATCTTTCAAAGGGGTGATTGTATGAAGACAATTATTACAATAGGAAGACAATTTGGTAGTGCCGGAAGAGAAGTGGGAGAGAAGTTAGCGGCTAATTTCGGAATCAAATGCTATGATAAGGAGCTGCTGCAGCGAGCAGCAAAAGACAGTGGACTTTGTCCTGAGATTTTTGAAAATCATGATGAAAAGCCCACCAGCAGTTTTCTGTATAATCTGGTCATGGATACATATTCATTCGGATATAATGCATCCTCTTTTGTGGATATGCCGATCAGCCATAAGGTTTTCCTTGCACAGTTTGATGCCATAAAGAAGATAGCAGAAGAGGGGCCTTGTGTGATCGTTGGCAGATGTGCTGATTATGCATTGTCTGATTTTAAAAACTGTGTACATCTTTTTATTCATGCTGATCTTGATAGCAGAATCAAAAGAATCAGTGAGAAATACAATCTGGAACCGGATAAAGCAAGAGAAATGATTGCAAAAAAGGATAAGCAGCGTTCAAACTATTATAATTATTATTCTTCAAAGAAGTGGGGGCATGCAGACAGCTACCATCTTTCTGTTGACAGCAGCCTTTTAGGTGTCGATGGTACTGTACAGCTGATTACACAGTTTATTGAAGATTACGAGAAAAGAAATCAGTCATAGGAGAGAGCAGCCGGATGAAGTATCATTGGGATAAAAAATTTCTTTACTGGGGCGTAACTGGCACAGTTGTATTATGCAGTGCAATTTTATTTTATTATGCATTGTTTAAGGGTGCGGATATTTCCATCATGTGGAAAAGTGTTATAAAAGTATTAATGCCGATTCTGGATGGTCTTGGATTGGCATATCTTTTATCCTTTCTGCTCAATGCGATAGAAAAGAAGCTGCTGTATCCTTTGGCCGTCAAATTGAAATGCAGGATTACTGATAAAACGAAGAAGATGATTCGTAATATCGGTGTTTTTTTGACGGCTGTTATATTTTTATTATTACTGTACAGCTTAATCATGTTAATTGTACCGCAATTATTATCCAGTATCCAGAGTATTATATCTAAGGTGCCGACCTATTTTAATCAGATCAGTATCTGGCTTGCTGGCACTCTGAAGAACTATCCTGAGATAGAAAAGCTGACCATAGATTACTGGGCTGATATCGAAAACTGGCTGACCACACAGGCATTACCGAGTGCACAGAAGATGCTGACACAGGCTTCTAATTCACTTTTAGGCGGTGTATGGACATTTCTTGTCGGTACGTGGGACTTTATACTGGGTTTTATTATTTCCATTTATCTGCTGGCAGGAAAAGAGAAGTTCTGTGCACAGTCTAAAAAGGTGATTTATGCATTTTTAAATGAAGACAGGGCTAATACATTTTTAAATAATCTGCGCTTTACAAACAAGACCTTTGGCGGGTTCCTGACCGGAAAGATCCTGGATTCGCTGATTATCGGCATTCTGTGTTATGCCGGTATGGAAATATTAAAGTTCCCATATGCATTGCTGGTCAGTGTGATTGTCGGCATCACGAATGTAATACCGTTCTTTGGTCCTTATCTTGGAGCAGTACCGAGTGCGATTATCATATTCATGGTGAGCCCTGTCAAGGCATTATATTTCTTGATATTTGTATTGATTCTTCAGCAATTTGACGGGAATGTACTTGGCCCTAAAATCCTGGGAGATTCTACAGGACTATCGAGCTTCTGGGTTATTTTCTCGATTACGATATTCGGAGGATTGATGGGTATATTGGGTATGTTTATAGGTGTACCTTTATTTGCAGTCATATATGCGGCATTTAAGACAGTTGTCAACCAGAAGCTTGTGAAAAAAGGATTAACTGACGAAACAACATTTTATATGAGTAGTTGTGGAAATCCATACATTAACAATCATTCTGATCATTCCGGTGCATCCATTCGCTTTTCCAAGCGTAAGGTTGAGGTGACTCAGAATAAAAAAACCGTATCATATGAACGAAAAAAAGATGAAACAGATCATACGGATCAATCATAAACTCTCGAAGAACCTGCCACATTGTACTGAAAAGAGTGATGGAAAGCGATGCGCAACTATTCGCAAAAGAATAGTTTATCGAATAGATAAACTATTGTGTTGTTGGTGGGTTGAAAGGCAAAAGGAATTTTATTATGAAATTACAGCAGTTATATAGCTTTGTACGGCGGGCTTTGGATGATTATGATATGA
Source organism: bacterium (assembly GCA_030539165.1). Taxonomy (GTDB): domain Bacteria; phylum Bacillota; class Clostridia; order Lachnospirales; family Lachnospiraceae; genus JAAYYM01. Next base: position 3,247 of record JAUNSO010000001.1, on the reverse strand, counting down.
TTGAGGATGGGGATCGGATTGCAGTTGGGATTTCGGGCGGTAAGGATAGTCTGACATTGCTCTACGCTCTTGCCGGTATGAGAAGATTTTATCCGCATCCGTATGAGATTGAGGCCGTGACCGTTGATCTTGGCTTTGAGGGATTTGATCTGAGTCAGATTCAGTCTCTTTGTGATGAATTAGGGGTACATTATACCATTGTAAAGACTGAGATCGGTAAAATCGTTTTTGAGGATCGTAAAGAGACAAATCCATGCTCTTTGTGTGCGAAAATGCGAAAGGGAGCTCTAAATGAAGCAATTAAAGCTCTCGGATGTAATAAAGTAGCTTATGCACATCACAAAGATGATGTCGTAGAAACAATGCTATTATCAATGATCTTTGAGGGGCGGTTTCATACCTTCTCACCGCGCACCTATCTTGATCGTATGGATTTAACCGTGATACGTCCACTCATGTATGTCTCAGAGTCTGATGTCATCGGTTTTCGTAATCTGTATGAGCTTCCTGTTGCCAAGAGTCCTTGCCCTGCAGATGGGTTCACAAAACGCGAATATGCCAAGGATTTGTTGAAATCATTAAACCAGGAGCATCCCGGAGCAAAGGAAAGAATGTTTCGGGCGATTTTGGATGGAAATATCAAAGGCTGGCCTGAAAAATCACGATAATTTAATCATTAGTTTACATAAATATATTATGTAAACTTTCATATTTGTTTTACGAATAGTTGATTGATGGTGTTCTATTTTGTTTATATTGTATAAATATTTTATATTCTATATTTTTTTCGTACATTTTACATATTAATATATTTTCATTTATTTCTGATTCGTTTAAGGATGTGTATATCTATGAAACCAGTTGCAAAAAACTATCATGATCAAATGAATATCGAGAATACGCTGAAAATGCGTGAGGTTATCACTACTCTCCCCTCCTTCTGCAGGGACTTCTTTGCCGGGATCAAGGAAACGACTTCTGCCCGTACCAGACTTGCATATGCTTATGATATGCGAATTTTCTTTGAATTTTTACATGACACCAATCCCATATGCAGAAAAATGGAGATTACAGATTTTCCGATTACTCTTTTAGATGAAATCAAACCTATGGATATTACGGAATATCTGGATTACCTTACTTATTATGAAAAAGACGGCAAGGAATATACAAATGATGAACGTGGTAAATCCAGAAAGCTTGCTTGTCTGCGTAGTTTTTATAATTTCTATTTCCGAAATGAACTCATTGAGAAAAATCCTGCGGCTCTTGTACAGATGCCAAAGCTTCATCAGAAAGAAATCATCCGTTTGGATCCGGATGAAGTGGCCATTTTACTTGATCAGGTTGAACAGGGAACCAGTCTGACTGAAAAACAAATGGAATATCATAAAAAAACAAAAATCCGGGATCTTGCGTTAATGACTTTGCTGCTTGGTACAGGTATTCGTGTGTCTGAATGTGTCGGATTGGATATGAAAGATGTAGACTTTAAAAACGGCGGTATCTTAATTCGCCGTAAAGGTGGATATGAAGCAGTCGTATACTTTGGTGTTGAGGTGGAGCAGGCATTACTGGATTATATGGAAGAACGTCACCAGATCATTCCCGAGAGCGGTCATGAGGATGCATTATTCCTCTCTTTACAGAACAAACGGATCAGCGTCCGCTCTGTGGAGAAGCTTGTCAAGAAATATGCCGAGACCGTAACAACACTAAAGAAAATAACGCCACATAAGCTACGTAGTACATACGGTACCAGTCTCTATCGTGAAACAGGTGATATCTATCTTGTGGCTGATGTTCTTGGCCATAAGGATGTTAATACAACAAAAAAGCACTATGCTGCCCTTGAAGATGAACGCCGTCGTATGGCTGCCAGTGCTGTTACACTCAGAGAAAATCCGGGACAGACATCTTCATAGATTTGCTAATGTTATATTTATATAATGTGCATAAAGCTACTTTATGACATCACAGAGCATTAATTACTTCATTCAGAGCTCCCTATACAACTACTTAGCAGCAACGGTCATTGTATATCCGTAATAAGGTATGATCAGACTATCACCTGTCTTGATCTCGTCATCCAGCATTCTGTTCATTTTTTTCACTTCATTGATATACTGAGATGTATTTTTATATTCTGAGCTGATATATGCTGAGGCTATAGATTCCAGTGTATCTCCTGATTCTATTGTAATGCTCTTGAAATATTTCTGAGAAACCATACCGGATTCTGTTTCATCCGCATAGGCAAATCTGCTTCCAAATATGATACTGAATAAAATGATCAGCACTGCAATGGCTGCACAGATTATGATTCGCTGTGTATGTACCTGCTTTTTTCTTCTGATACTTCTTTCCTTGCTTCTCATACTATAATCCATATTGCACACATCCTTTCAACTTCTATGAATACAATGTCTCGAACAAGTGTTGCAAACGTTTGTTCTGTGATTATTATAGCGAACAATTGTTCGTGTGTCAATAGGTTTTTAGCAAAAAATCGAACAAATATTTGGAATATATGTTTGCTTTTTAAAAACTCATATGCTATACTGATAACAGAACATACATTCAAGGAGGGTTTTATATGGGATTTGGTAAAATTACATCCAAACAGTCTGAGATCTTAGAATATATTAAAAAAGAAATATTAGAAAGAGGTTATCCGCCCGCAGTTCGTGAGATTTGTGAGGCTGTTCATCTGAAGTCCACCTCTTCCGTTCATTCTCATCTGGAAACCTTAGAGAAAAACGGCTATATCCGCAGAGATCCGACCAAGCCACGTGCAATTGAAATTATGGATGACAGCTTTCAGCTCGTCAGACATGAAATGGCCAGCATTCCGATTGTTGGCACAGTCGCAGCCGGTCAGCCAATCCTTGCTGAGCAGAACATCGAGGGCTACTTTCCTCTCCCGATCGAGATGGCGCCGAATGCAGAGTCCTTTGTTTTGAAGGTCAAAGGTGACAGTATGATTAATGTCGGCATCTACAGTGGTGACAGCATCTTCGTAGAGCGCTGTAACACAGCACGTAATGGAGACACCGTCGTAGCGCTTGTAGACGACTCAGCCACTGTCAAAACCTTTTATAAAGAAGACGGTCACTACCGCCTGCAGCCTGAGAACGACACGATGGATCCCATCATCGTAGACCAGGTAGAAATCCTGGGCAAAGTATACGGAGTCTTCCGCCTATACCACTAAAATAAAAGGACGTCAACAATGTTGGCGTCCTTT
>JAUNSO010000016.1:57494-59923 GCA_030539165.1 bacterium | reverse complement strand
TTGGAGGATATGCGAAACTTCTTTTCGAAATATCTTGAAGATTATCCAGATGTGATGATTCGACTGTATGAGAATTGAGTTAGAAGCAGCAAGCCAGTTATTAAGCAAAACTAAATAACGGACAGCTTGAATAATGCTCTAAAAAATAATTAAACTTTTTGTGAATCACTTAATATTTTGATAAAAATAGTGTATACTATTTTTATCAAAATAAGAGGAGGTGCTTTATGGGTAGTGCAAGTTATGCAAACAGAATTAGAGAATGCATAGAAAAAGCCAGTATAGGCACTGTTTTCGTGCCTACTGATTTTGCTGACATTGTTGAAAATTCAAGGGTTAGTGTTATATTTTCCCGCCTTGAAGAAGAAAAAATTATCCGACGTGTTATGCGTGGTGTGTACTACAAGGCAGAATTTAACGAGTTTTTACAAGAATATGTTGCACCTCTACCGGATAAAGTGGCTCACGCTCTTGCTCGCAATTACGGATGGACAATTGTTCCGTGCGGAGATACGGCGCTCAACCTGTTAGGTCTATCAACTCAGATTCCCGCAACATGGGTGTATGTTAGCGACGGCACATACAAAGAATACACCTACGAGAATACCACAATAAAGTTCAAAAAAACAACAAATAAAGAAATATCGAAGCTTTCGTATAAATCGGCACTTGTTGTACAGGCATTAAAAGCTCTCGGAAAAGAAAGTGTTACTGATTTGATTCTGAATAAGCTTAAGGAAAGCTTGACCGATGACGAGAAGAACGCCTTACTTAATGAATCAAAGGCTGTTACCTCTTGGATATATGAAGACATTAAACTGATTTGCAGGAGTTAATTGATGAAAAATATAGCTACGATAAAAGAAAATGACCGCAAAGCTTTGTTTCAAAATACCGCTGCAAAAATGGGACTTACAAATGCGATTATTGAAAAGGATTTTTGGGTGTGTTTTATGCTCGATTATCTTTTTCACCGTTGTAAATGGAAGAATAGTATCGCATTCAAAGGTGGAACGAGTCTCTCAAAAGCATATGCGTTGATAGAGCGTTTTTCGGAAGATATTGATTTGATATTAGACTGGCGTGTTATTGGTTATTCCATTGATGAACCGTGGCAAGAAAGAAGCAATAGATTTTGCACAGAGAAGCATATCGCCCGGAGGATAAGGTGTTCCCCACACGATATTCAAGACATTATTATGATATTTATTGTATGATGAACTCTCCAGTTAAGTCGGAAGCTCTTGCGGATTCGGAATTGCTTGATAAAGTGGTTGCTTTTAAAGAGAAATTTTATCGTTGTCCGTGGGCACGATATGAAGATGCCAAAATCGGCACAATAAAGTTAATGCCGCCGGAAAGAAATTATGCTGTCTTGCGTGATGATTATGAGCATATGCAAAATATGATATTCGGACAAAAACCAAGCTTTGATACTATTTTGAATTCCATTGCAGAGCTTGAAAAAGAAATCAACGCAATCAAGCACTTGAACTTGCAAAGGAAAAAGTAGAGCAAAATAAAAGCATCAGATTGCAGTCTGATGCTGAAAAAGCGGAGACGGAGGGATTCGAACCCTCGTGCCCCGGAGGGCAAACGCATTTCGAGTGCGCCCCGTTATGACCGCTTCGATACGTCTCCTAGTCATGAATGAAAAAATGTATTATAATGATGCAAGGGCAAGAGTTGATATGACTGTTTGACCCTTGCATCATCAAATTATAATACAAATAGATCTGTTAAGTCAAATTGTATTCGTAAGAAAAGAAGGAATGATATATGGCAGAGAAATGGAACAATGAGAAATATCCGTATCTGTACGATACGCATGTGCATACGAACCAGGGAAGTGCCTGTGGAGCATATCCGGGAGCGGTGATGGCGAGAGCATATTATCAGGCGGGCTATACCGGAATTATCATCACAGATCACTTTTTCTATGGAAATACAGCAGTCAGCAGAGATTTACCATGGCAGGACTGGGTACAGGCATTTTGTCTGGGCTATGAGGATGCGAAGGCAGAGGGAGACAGGCTCGGACTGCAGGTACTCTGGGGCTGGGAATCCGGATATCACGGTACAGAATTTCTGATCTATGGACTGGATAAGAACTGGCTGCTGGCACATCCGGAGATTAAGAATGCGACGATAGAGGAACAATACAAACTGGTACATGAGGGTGGCGGCATCGTAGTACACGCCCATCCGTACCGAGAAGAGGATTATATCAAGGAAGTGCGCCTGTTCCCGGAATACATAGATGCGGTAGAGACCATTAACGCGTGCCATTCCAATCCGATTAGCAAACATCATTATGGACCAGAGTTTGATGAGAGGGCACTTGCATATGCCAAGGCTCATGATTTTCTCATGACAGCAGGCTCAGACATGCACTTTACAGAGCTGACAGGCGGAGGCATGGCATTTGC
>JAUNSO010000016.1:0-57394 GCA_030539165.1 bacterium | reverse complement strand
GGCGGATCTACGACGCATGATATCTGTGAGATCATGGATCTCTTTTTATTAAATCAGGGAATCAAGGCATCCTTCTATGAATGTGAATATGCACAGTACTGGGAGGATATCATGTTTGATGCCCCGGAGCTCCAGGAGTTTGCTCCAGACATCATCTATATTCATACGAGTAACCGCAATATCCGGCAGTATCCGATGCTGACACAGTCCGAACAGGATGTGGAACAGATGATACAGGCGGATTATGAGCATTTTCAGACCATGTGGCAGAAGATCGAAACGACCTGGCACTGCCCGGTGATCCAGAATAATTTTGACTACCCCGCATATCGTCTGATGGGTAATCAGGATGCTGTAGATGTACATGGCAAGGTCTGCTATGTCAATCGGCTGAATATGCTTTTTTCTCAGTATGCGCGTGAGCATAAGGATTTCTACCTGCATGACTTAAATTACCTTTCAGCTTCTTACGGACTGAAAAAATGGGCGGATCCGCTTTACTGGCATATGTACAAGTACGCCCTCTGCATGGAGGCGATACCGACCCTTGCATTCAGCGTGACCAATATCATCAAGTCTGTTTATGGCAAGAATAAAAAAGCACTGACTCTGGATCTCGACAATACGCTCTGGGGCGGTATCGTAGGTGATGACGGCGTAGATAGGCTGGAGATTGGTGAAGAGACCCCTCTGGGTCAGGTATATGGCGAGTTTCAGAACTATATCAAGGAACAGAAAAGCATCGGTACGATACTGACGATCTGTTCCAAAAACGAATATGAAAATGCAATTGCAGGGTTGAATCATCCAGACGCACCTCTGAAACCGGACGATTTTATTGTAATCAAAGCAAACTGGGAGCCCAAGAGTCAAAATCTTGTAGAAACGGCAGCAGAGCTCAATCTGTTACCTGAGGCTTTTGTATTTGTAGATGACAATCCGGCTGAGCGTGAGATCATATCACAGCAGGTGCCTGGAGTGATCGCACCAGAAATCGGCAGTGTGGAAAACTATATACAGGTTCTGGACAAGTCGGGATTTTTCGAGATTACAAATTTCTCTGCCGATGATACAACGAGAAACCAGATGTATCAGGACAATGCGAAGCGTCAGCAGCTGCAGCAAGGCTTTGATAATTATGATGAATATCTGCAGTCTCTCGATATGAAGGCAGTCATCAGAGCATTTGAACCCGTCTATATGGAACGCATTGCCCAGCTGACAAACAAGAGCAATCAGTTCAATCTGACGACAAGGCGCTATACAGGAGCAGAAATAGAAGCTGTGGCAGCATCAGATTCCTATATTGATCTGTATGGGAAGCTGGAAGACAAGTTTGGCGATAACGGTGTCGTATCTGTCGTGATCGGTGAAATCAAGGGTGATACACTGCATATTGATCTATGGATTATGAGCTGCAGAGTGCTGAAGCGAGACATGGAGTATGCCATGATGGATCAGCTGACAGCGCAGTGCAGTCAAAAAGGCATCAAGAGAATCAGAGGCTACTACTATCCGACAGCAAAGAATAAAATGGTGCAGAATTTTTATGAGCTGCAGGGCTTTACAAGGGTGAAGGAAGATAAAGAAGGCAATACGGAGTGGGAATTTGTGATCAAGCCATCCTATGAAAATAAAAATAAATGGATACAGGTACTGTAGAATCCTCTATTGTGAGAGGGTCGAAAATATTGTATACTGTTTTTATCAGTTATTTGAAAACCGAAGCACAGGAGGAAGTAAACGTATGAAGAGAATCGGATTATTGACAAGTGGTGGCGACTGCCAGGCACTGAATGCGGCAATGCGTGGTGTAGTAAAGGCTCTTTGGTATACGTTAGGACCGGAAGAGGTTGAAATTTATGGATTTTTTCAAGGATATAAGGGACTGATCTATAGCAATTACAGAAAGCTTGAATTTTCGGATTTTTCAGGGATATTGACCAGAGGCGGTACGATCCTCGGAAGCTCCAGAATGCCATTCAAGCTGATGCGTGAACCGGATGAGAATGGTCTCGATAAGGTAGCGGCCATGAAGCAGAATTACTATAAGCTCAATCTGGACTGCCTGGTTATCCTAGGTGGCAACGGTACACACAAAACAGCAAATCTGCTCCGGGAAGAGGGATTGAATATTGTAACACTTCCCAAGACGATCGATAATGATTTGTGGGGAACCGATATGACATTCGGATTCCAGAGTGCAGTGAACATTGCAACAAATGCGATTGACTGTATTCATACGACAGCAGCATCTCACGGACGTGTATTTATCGTAGAGGTTATGGGACATAAAGTAGGCTGGCTGACGCTGAATGCCGGTATTGCAGGCGGTGCAGATATTATACTGATACCGGAGATACCGTATGATATTGATAAGATTGTAACAGCGATTAATAAGAGACATGAGCGCGGCAGTGCATTTACGATCCTTGCAGTTGCCGAGGGTGCGATTTCCAAGGAGGATGCAGCATTATCCAAAAAGGATCTGCTCAAGAAACAGGAAAAGAGTACCTATCCGTCAGTGTCTTATGAGATAGCAGACAAGATCCAGAAGATGACCGGACTTGAAATCAGAGTCACTGTTCCGGGTCATACGCAGCGCGGCGGCAGTCCCTGTCCATATGACAGAGTACTGGCATCCAGACTGGGTACAGCGGCAGCAGAACTAATCATGAAGGGCGAATACGGATATATGGTTGGTATCGTAAATCGTGAGGTTGGAAAGATCCCTCTTGAAGACGTAGCAGGAAAGCTGAAAATGGTATCTCCTGATGCAACCATTATCAAGGAAGCAAAGCTCTTAGGCATCAGCTTTGCAGATTAATATATCTTAGTATTATCAGGAACGGAAGGCAGGATTATGTCTTATACTGCATTATACAGGAAATGGCGGCCGGACAACTTTGAGGATGTCAAGGGTCAGGACCATATCGTTACAACACTGAAAAACCAGATTAAATCAGACAGGATCGGACATGCATATTTATTCTGCGGTACGCGGGGAACCGGTAAAACATCGATTGCCAAGATATTTGCCAAGGCAGTGAACTGTGAACATCCGGTTGATGGAAGTCCGTGCGGAGAATGCGCCAGTTGTAAAGCAATTGCAACTGGTGCTTCTATGAATGTCATAGAGATCGATGCCGCTTCTAATAACGGAGTTGATAACATTCGTGAGATCAGAGATGAGGTAGCCTACTCACCGGCAGAGGGTAAGTACAAGGTCTATATCATCGATGAGGTTCATATGCTCTCGATAGGCGCTTTTAATGCGTTATTGAAAACATTAGAGGAGCCGCCATCATATGTAATTTTTATTCTGGCGACCACAGAGGTACACAAGATCCCGATCACGATCTTATCCAGGTGTCAAAGATATGACTTTAGAAGGATTTCCATAGATACGATAGCTGACAGGATGCGCCCGTTGTTAGCGGATGAAAATGTGCAGGTAGAGGAGAAGGCGCTTCGTTTTATTGCCAAAATGGGTGATGGTTCTATGAGAGATGCCATCAGTCTGCTGGATCAGTGTATTGCATTTCATTTTGGTGAGGAGCTAACCTATGATAAGGCACTGGAGGTACTGGGTGCAGTGGATACAGAGGTATACAGCCGGCTGCTGCGCATTATCATGCAAAAGGACATTACGGCATCCATTCATCTGCTGGAGGAGATCACGATACAGGGACGAGAATTGACGCAGTTCGTGATTGACTTTACATGGTATCTGAGAAACCTGTTGTTAGTCAAAACTTCGGATAACGTTGAAGATGTACTGGATGTCTCCAGTGAACACCTTGGCAGACTGAAGGAAGAGGCCGATATGATAGAGCAGGAAGCTCTGATGCGCTATATTCGTATTTTTTCAGATCTCTCTGGGCAGATCAAGTATGCTTCACAGAAGCGTATCCTGACAGAAATGGCACTGATCAGACTATGTAAGCCAAGTATGGAAACAGATCAGGATTCTCTGCTGGAGCGTATCAGGGATCTGGAAGAGAGAATGGATCAAGGGATTCCGGCGGCTATGGTATCCGCTCAAACGAATACAGTGCAGGCAGCAGCCGGGTCTGTGACTGCACAGATACAGAAGCCTGAGCTGCCCAAAGCAATACCTGATGATATCAGGAAGGCAGTCGGGATGTGGACAGGTATTGTAGGTGAGATGCCGGGATTATATAAGTCATATCTCAAGACGGCAAAGCTCAGTATGAAGGATGAGGGCATTCTTCTGATCGTAGTTGGTGATGTGAATGTCAGCAAGCTGCTGAATCGAGAAGAACATCGTGAAAAAATCATGGAGATCATCTCAGAGCGTGTCGGTAAAAAGGTAGATATTGAAATCTGCGGACTGGAAAGTCATCAGAACTTTGAACAGTCCTATGCAGATCTGAGTAAAGTAATCAATATGGAGATAGAAATAGAAGATTAAAGGAGGACTTGGAGCATGGCAAAAAGAGGAGGATTTCCCGGAGGAGGCATGCCGGGCAACATGAACAATCTCATGAAACAGGCTCAGAAGATGCAGCGCCAGATGGAAGAAAATCAGAAGGAGCTGGAGGAAAAGGAGTTTACTGCGGCAGCAGGCGGCGGAGCCGTTGAGGTTACTGTATCCGGTAAAAAGGAAGTCACAAAAGTAAAATTATCAGAAGAAGTGGTAGATCCTGATGATATAGAGATGCTGGAGGATCTGATCATGGCAGCAACCAATGAGGCTTTTCGTCAGATGGAGGAAGAATCTCAGGCAGCCATGTCCAAGCTGACAGGCGGACTCGGCGGTATGGGCGGCGGATTTCCGTTCTGATACAGACAATGTGAGGTTTGAGGATCACACAGCAGGAGGATTTATATTGAAATGGAACTGTACAGCGGTTATATTAACAGGCTAATAGAGGAGTTATCCCGTTTGCCGGGTATCGGATCAAAATCGGCGCAGCGTCTGGCATTTTATCTGATCAGTATGCCGGAGGAGAATGTAGAACGTCTGGCGACGACGATGGTAGATACACGGAAGAATATCAGATATTGTTCCAAATGTTATACGCTGACAGACCATGAAATGTGTCCGATCTGCTCGAATGAGAAAAGAGATAAAAAAACCATTATGGTAGTGGAGACACCGAGAGATCTGGCAGCTTATGAAAAGACAGGCAGATATGAAGGTGTCTATCATGTACTGCATGGAGCGATCTCGCCGATGCTTGGAATCGGACCAAATGATATCCGTCTCAAGGAACTGATGCAGCGTCTGCAGGAGGATGTAGATGAAGTAATCATAGCCACAAATTCCAGTCTGGAGGGCGAGACGACCGCAATGTACATCAGTAAACTGATCAAGCCTACGGGAATCAAGGTGACGAGGATCGCCAGCGGTGTTCCTGTCGGAGGCGATCTGGAATACATTGATGAGGTGACACTGTTACGGGCCTTGGAAGGTCGTACAGAATTATAAAAAAGAAAATGATACAGAATAAAAGGAGAGAGATTATGGGAGTAACAAAAGAAGTATTTGGAACAACGAAGGGCGGAACAGAGGTATATCTGTATACAATTGAAAACAGTAAGGGCATGAAAGCCAAGGTAACAAATTTCGGAGCGATATTGACAGCTCTGTATGCACCAAATAAATCCGGCAAACTGGATGATGTGGTATTAGGCTATGACAAGCTTGCTGACTATGAAGTAAACGGCAGCTTTTTCGGAGCAACCGTCGGACGTAATGCAAACAGAATTGCAGGAGCTAAATTTACGATAGATGATGTGATCTATCAGCTTGCCGTAAATGATGGAAAAAACAATCTGCATTCTGATATGGAGCTTGGTTTTCACAAGAGAGTCTGGAACGCAGAGGAACTGGATCAGGCTGTCAGATTTTCATATGTCAGTGCAGATGGAGAGACTGGATTTCCGGGAACACTGAAGATCTCTGTTACATATACTCTGACAGAGGATAATGCACTGGAGATTCACTATGATGGAATCAGTGACAAAAAGACAGTCATCAACCTGACAAATCACAGTTACTTTAATCTGGCAGGACACAACAACGGAAAGATATATGATACGATGCTGCAGATCAATGCAAGCAACTATACACCGATCATATCCGGAGCAATCCCGACAGGAGAGATCGCTCCTGTAAAGGGAACAGATATGGATTTCACGACATCCATGAGAGTCGGCGGCAGGATCAATGATACATGGGATCAGCTTACGATGGTAAAAGGATATGATCACAACTGGGTATTAGACAATTATGACGGAAAGATCAGAAAGATAGCAACAGCGATTGATCAGGCAGCAGGCAGGACCATGGAGGTCTATACAGATCTGCCCGGTGTTCAGTTCTATGCAGGAAACTGTATTGCTGAGACAGTTGGTAAAGGCGGTACGGTATATTCTGAAAGAAGCGGTTTCTGTCTTGAAACACAGTATTATCCAAATCATGTTAATCAGCCAGAGTTTCCGCAGGCTATATTTGATGCAGAACAGCCATATCAGACAACAACGATATACAAATTTGTATAGTAAATAAGGTACGGGAAATCTCAATGAGACAAGATAATATAAAGTTTCCTTTGAAAAACAAACTGATATTGCTCGTTGTATCGGCAATCGTTCCGCTTCTCATGATTTCCGTCTATCTGATCTTTGCGCTGCTCAATTACAGCAGCGCATATGATGAGATTGTTGGCAATATGACCGTTGCCAACAACTACAATCTGGATTTCAAAGAAGAAATGGATGAAAGCATCTATAAAATCGTAGCAGGAAGTGCTACGTTTGATAATATCAGTGAAGACAGTTCGATCAAGGATCCCTACGTATTAATATCTGAATTACAGAATGAATTTAAGAAGCTGGAGCGCATCACGACGGATCGTGAGAGTCGTGTCTGGCTTCAAAGTTTACTGCGAAATATTGATACATTACGCGATCGTATAGATGATATCAGAGTCAATCTGGAGACCGGCAGGGCATATGATGAGAATATGGAGATGCTCGATAATAATATATACATTCTGACCGAGCTGGTACAGGATGATATCCAGTACTATATCTATTACCAGACAAAGAGTATCGAGAATCTGACCATGCAGCTCAATAAGCAGGTTTCTTCATTTATATTCCTGATCGTGATCATCGTTTCGATGATTGTGGCGATGGTAGTAGTTGTTACAATACTACTGCTGAACAGCATTACCAGACCGATCGGCAAGCTGTGCAAGGTCACGGGACAGATTTCAGAGGGAGATTTTTCTGTACGGACCAAGATCGATACATCGGATGAGATCGCTGTACTGGGTGAGAGCGTTAATGAAATGACCGAGAAGCTGGAGGTCATGGTCAATAAGATCAAGGAAGATGAGAGAAAGATGCGGTATGCAGAGTTGAGACTGCTGCAGGAACAGATTAATCCGCATTTTCTGTATAATACACTGGATACCATCGTATGGCTGATCGAGGGCAAGGATTCAGAGAATGCTGTTAAGATGGTAGTTTCATTGTCAGAGTTTTTCCGTCTGGTACTGAGTAAAGGTAAGGAATATATCACCATCCAGGAGGAAGAGCTGCATATTCTCAGCTATCTGCAGATCCAACAGGCAAGATACCGGGATATTCTCGAATATGATGTTGATATCTCTCAAGAGATCTACCCGTATAAAATCTTGAAAATGACGCTGCAGCCTCTGGTTGAAAATGCACTATACCATGGCATCAAGTATAAACGTGCAAAAGGAAAGATCACGATCACCGGTTCTTTGAAAAATCAGAAGATCTATCTGATGGTAGAGGACAATGGTGTCGGCATGGAGCAGGAGGAACTGGAGCAGCTGCGTATAGAGATCCAGAGACCCTGCAAGGAAACAGAATCCGGCTTTGGCCTGGCAAATGTGAATGAAAGAATCCGGATGAACTTCGGAGCAGAGTATGGTATGACAATAGAGTCTGCCAAGGGAGAGGGAACCCGTGTCAGGATCGTGATTCCGGCAGAGCTGTTTGAGACGATGGGAGAGGAAGACGAGAAACATGAAGAGTGACAGAACCAACAGGGTTTCTATTATAAATGTATTATTAATCGGACTTCTCTTATTCTGTCTGACAGGATGCAGTATGTTCAGCTCTGTGGTCGAAGAAGATCCCTCTGCTGAGATAGACAGTGATCTGGTCGTGGTTGGATTCTCACAGCTGGGCAGTGAGTCTCTGTGGAGAACGGCAAATACTGCATCAATACAGAGAGCACTGACGAAAGAAAATGGGTTTTTTCTTGTGTTTAATAATGCAAGGCAAAAACAAGAGAATCAGATCAAGGCAATTCGCAGCTTTATATCCCAGCGTGTAGATTATATTGTTTTTTCACCTGTTACAGAGGATGGCTGGGAAACGGTACTGTTAGAAGCAAAAGAAGCAGGGATACCGGTCATACTGGCAGATCGTATGGTTAATATAGAGGATGAATCTCTCTATACCACATGGGTAGGAACAGATATGCAGGAGGAAGGCGAGAAGGCCGGCAGATGGCTGGAGGAGTATATGCAGGCACATCAGCGGACGGATGAGGAAGATGTCAATATCGTTGTGCTGCAGGGAACTCCCGGAGCGACCTCCCAGATCGGCAGAACCATTGGCTTCAATACAATTGCAGACCGGCATGAGAACTGGAACATCCTGGAGCAGGTCAATGGTGATTTTACAACAGCCAAGGGAAAAGAGGTCATGCAGCTGCTTCTGAAGAAATACGATAATATTGATGTCGTTGTATCCCAGAATGATGATATGACATTTGGTGCAATTGAAGCAATACAGGAGGCCAGCCGGACAGTCGGTGTCAATGGAGAAATCACGATGATTTCATTTGATGCGGCACACGAAGCACTGGAAATGGTCGATCAGGGACTGATCAATGTAGACATAGAGTGTAATCCGGAGCAGGGAGATAAGATTGCAGAGGTCATTTCAAAAATCGAACATGGAGAAGAGATTGAAAAGGCATATGTGATTGAAGAGAATGTATTTACGCAGAAGAATGTGAAGGAATATCTGGATACAAGAACGTATTGATTTGAAGAGAATAGCAGACACACAATCAAGAGACTCTGTGCATAGACACAGAGCCTTTTTGTATAGTTTGTATAATTTCATGTTTCAATCTTATAATTTTATATACAAAAATGAAGTTTTTTCATGGTAGAGCGAAGAAAATTGTATGTATTTTGTAAAATAAAATTGTTATGATGATTAACGTAGTGAGGGATGTTATGAAAAAGACATCCCAATAACATAGGAACAGAAACGTTCCACAAAGTTTAAAGGAGGATATTCAGAAATGAAAAAGAAGTTACTCAGTGTATTACTTAGTGTAGCTATGGTATCTGCATTACTCGCAGGCTGTGGCGCAAAGACAGAAACAGCGGCTCCTGCAGCAGATGCAGAAGCAGCAGCTCCCGCAGCAGAGGCTAACGGCAAGACAGTTGGTGTAGCAATGCCGACACAGTCATCAGAGAGATGGATCAATGATGGCGCAGATATGAAAGAGCAGTTAGAGGCTCTTGGATATGCAGTAGATCTTCAGTATGCAGAAGATGATGTACAGGCTCAGGTATCACAGATCGAGAACCTGATCGCAAAGAACGTAAGCTGTCTTGTAATCGCAGCAGTTGACTCTTCAGCACTTGTTAATGTAGAGGCACAGGCTAAAGAAGCAGGCATCCCGATCATCGCTTACGATCGTCTGTTAATGGATACAGATGCAGTTTCTTACTACGCAACATTTGATAACAAGGGTGTTGGTACAGCAATTGCGAAGTATGTAGAAGAGAACATGAAGCTTGCAACTGCAGAAGCAGATGGCAAATCATACACAGTAGAGTTATTCATGGGTTCACCTGATGATAACAACGCAGTATTCCTTTACAATGGTGTTATGGAAGTTCTTCAGCCTTACTTTGACAACGGCGTACTTGTTTGCGAGTCAGGACAGATTGATTTCGAAAGCAACAACACACTTCGTTGGTCACAGGAAACAGCTCAGCAGAGATGTGAGAATATCTTAACAGCTAACTATGCTGACAAGAAGCTTGACATCGCTATCACAGCTTATGACGGATTAGCATACGGCGTTCGTTCAGCACTTGAAGGTGCAGGCTATGTAGTAGGCGAGGATTGGCCGCTGATCACAGGTCAGGATGCAGAGACAATGGCATGCAAGAACATCCTTTCAGGACATCAGACAATGTCTATCTGCAAGGACACAAGCTTACTGGCATCTAAATGTGTAACAATGGTTCAGGCAGTTCTGGAAGGAACAGAGCCGGAAATCAATGATACAGAGCAGTACAACAACAACGTAATCACAGTTCCTTCATACCTTTGCACACCGGTTCCTGTTGATGCAGACAACCTGAAGGAAGTTATCGTAGATGGTGGTATCCACTCAGCAGCAGATATCGGATTATAATCCATCAGATACAACAAAAGGATTTAGAGGGCGGCGGCGTCAGCCGCCGCTCTTTCTAACTCAAAGATAAGATTAAAAAGCAAAACACTGACACGATATTAGAGAAGGAGATGAGAGTAGATGTCTGATATTATTCTGGAAATGAACCACATTACCAAAGAGTTTTCGGGCGTAAAGGCGTTGGATGATGTAACATTCAAGGTAAAACGTGGTGAAATCCATGCGCTCTGTGGGGAGAACGGAGCAGGGAAATCTACGCTGATGAATGTTCTTTCCGGTGTATATCCGTATGGGGAATACAGTGGGGATATTGTTTACAACGGAGAAATCAGTAAGTTCCATAAGATTAAGGATAGCGAAGAAAAAGGTATCGTTATCATTCATCAGGAATTGGCACTCAGCCCGTTTCTATCGATTGCGGAAAATGTATTCATAGGAAATGAGCAGACACAGATGAAGGGTGTCATTAACTGGACAGAAACCAGAAGCAAAGCAAAGGAAGTGCTGGCCAGAGTAGGTCTTGAGAACGAAGATATCAATGCACCGATCAACTCACTTGGTGTAGGAAAACAGCAGCTGATCGAGATTGCCAAGGCTATGGCAAAAAAGGTAGAACTGCTGATCCTGGATGAGCCTACAGCAGCACTGAATGATGAAGAAAGTAAGAAGCTACTTGATATCATGCTGGATCTGAAAAAGCATGGAATCACTTGTATCATTATATCACATAAATTAAACGAGCTAAGTTATGTATCAGATGCCATTACCGTTATTCGAGACGGCAAGACGATAGAGACTCTGGTCAAGGGAGTAGATGACTTTTCAGAGGATCGTATCATCAAAGGTATGGTTGGCCGGGAGCTCACGAACCGGTATCCTGATAGAAAGAGAGAGGACTGTCCGATCGGTGATGTCATCATGGAAGTAAATCACTGGAATGTATTTCATCCGGATGATGCTGAGAGACAGATGCTCAAGGATATATCCATCAATGTCCGTGCAGGCGAGGTAGTCGGACTGGCAGGACTGATGGGAGCAGGACGTACAGAGCTTGCCATGAGTATATTCGGAAGAGAGTATGGACAGAAGATATCCGGTGAGATCAAGATGCACGGAGAACCAATACATATCAAGAATGTAAAGGATGCCATTGATCATAAGATCTCTTATACATCAGAGGACAGAAAGACATATGGTCTGGTTCTGATCGATGATATCAAGCACAACATGACCATGGCAGCACTACGGTCCTACTTCTCAAAAAATGGTGTTGTCAACAGCAATGAGGAAATAGTCAAGTCAGAAGAATACAAAAAGAGAATCAATGTCAAAGCAACCTCTATCAATCAGACAGTCGGTTCTTTATCAGGCGGTAACCAGCAGAAGGTGGTACTTGCCAAGTGGATGCTGACGCAACCGGATGTACTGATTTTAGATGAGCCTACACGTGGTATTGACGTAGGAGCAAAGTATGAGATTTATTGTGCAATCAATGAACTGGCCAAGTCAGGAAAAGCAGTCATCGTTATTTCTTCGGAAATGCCGGAATTGATCGGAATCTGTGACAGAATCTATGTCATCAATGAAGGTGAAATCGCAGGCGAGTTATCAAAAGAAGAAGTTTCACAAGAAAAGATCATGAGTTGCATCATGGCTCACAATAGAAAGTAGAGGAGGAAAATAGAGATGAACACAAAAAAAGCAAAAAATATTGATTTGAAGCAATATGGAATGTTTCTCGCATTGATCGCAATTTTTATTCTGTTTTTTATATTATCAAAAGGTGCAAATGCAACGCCTGTTAATATCAACAACCTGGTTATGCAGAATGGATATGTTGTTATCCTGGCAACCGGTATGCTGTTGTGTGTATTGACAGGTAATGTCGACCTGGGTGTCGGCTCCGTCGTAGCTCTGTGCGGCGCATCAGCCGCTATATTGGTAGTAGATTTTGGTGCTCCGGTCTGGGTTGCATTTATCGTAGCATTACTAATAGGTGCCGTGTCAGGCGTTTTTGCAGGCTTCTTTATAGCCTACCTTGGAATCCCGCCCTTTGTTGTTACACTTGCTACAATGTTAATGGGTCGAGGCCTTACCTATACCATACTGAAGGCTCAGACCAAAGGTCCACTCCCGGACAATTACGTGAAAGTGGGAGCGGGATTCCTACCTACCATGAAGGTGCCGTTTGGAGCAGGAACACTGGATCTGGTTGCAGTCATTATTGCGATAGTAGCAACTGTGTTGTTGATCTTATCAGAAATGAAGGATGTCAAAACCAAGAAAAAATATGGTTTTCATACAAGTCCTTTATGGCAGCTTATACTGAAGAATGCAATTATACTCTTTATCGTATGGTTCTTCTTCCTAAAGCTGGCTCAGTATAATGGTATTCCTGTAGTATTGGTGATTATGTTTGTGCTGGTTGCAATTTATCACTTCATCACCAGCAAGACCGTGGCAGGACGTCAGGTATATGCACTCGGCGGCAATGCAAAGGCAGCCAGACTCTCCGGTATCAATACAAAGAAGGTATTCTTCTGGGTATATGCGAACATGGGTATTCTTGCAGCCATTGCAGGTATCGTATTATCAGCTCGTAATGCATCCGCAACACCGAAGGCCGGTGACGGTTTCGAGCTTGATGCAATCGGTTCCTGTTATATCGGTGGTGCAGCAGCAGCCGGTGGTGTTGGTACAATCGTCGGAGCAGTTGTCGGAGCTTTCATCATGGGTATCCTGAATAATGGTATGTCCCTGATTGGCTGGACCACAGATGTTCAGAAGGTTGTCAAAGGTATCGTACTTCTGGGTGCCGTTACCTTCGATCTTTTATCAAAACGTAAAAAGAACTAATCTTTAGATAATTGTAAAATACACCGTTCGTACAGATGTGTGAAAATGTACGGACGGTGTATTTTTATGCGTATTTACAGGAATCATCAGTTTATTGAAAAAGGACTTGCATAATGAGAAAATACCATATATAATTTAGTATATATTAAATTACTTTAGATTACTACAAAGTTATTTTCAATGGAGAAGCATATGGGAGAAGAGCATCAATTACACTATAATGAACCCTGGATCATGCAGAGAGCAGATCCATACGTATACCGTCATATCGACGGAACCTATTATTTCACGGCATCTGTTCCGGCATATGACAGTATTGTTCTTAGAAGCTCGGATACACTTGAGGGTCTGCAGACTGCTGAGGAGAAGGAGATCTGGCATAAACATGAATGCGGCATTATGAGTAAGCATGTCTGGGCACCGGAGCTGCATTATCTGGATGGAAAATGGTACATCTACTTTGCAGCCAGTGATGTGAATGATGTATGGAGTCTGCGGCCGTATGTACTGGAATGTGCAGATGCAGATCCTGTGGCTGGAAAGTGGACGGAGTTAGGAAAGATGCAGAAAGCCGTTGATGACGAGTTTTCTTTTGAAAATTTCTCTTTAGATGGAACGGTATTTGAAAGCCGGGGCAGGAGATATTATGTATGGGCGGAAAAGGTTGGTGTAGGCAGTCAGATCTCTAATCTGTACATCAGTGAGCTGGAGACACCAAATAAGCTCAAAACAGTACAGGTGCTTTTGACAACACCGGACTATGACTGGGAACGCAGGGTATTATGGGTGAATGAGGCACCAGGAGTGATCCGGCACAATGACAGATTGTTTTTGACCTATTCAGCCAGCAATACAGGTGTACACTACTGTATCGGGATGCTGAGTGTCAATGAAGATGCGGATCTGCTGGATCCCCGTTCATGGGAGAAGGAGCGCTATCCGGTTCTTTCCAGTGATGCAGACAGAGGGATCTATGGCCCGGGACATAACTCCTTTACGAAGGATGAAGATGGAAATGATATTATGGTCTATCATGCAAGGACAGAGTCTGTTATTACAGGAGAACCGCTATATAATCCAAACCGGCATACAATGCTGATGAAGATTCGATGGAGTAAAGACGGCAGACCGGTGTTTGGTTATGACGTATAAACAGGGAGAAAAGCATGAAAATTCAGTATGGTAAGGGACTTGGGTTAGCAATGCTATTGACGATAGGTGCTTTATGCGGATGTTCTGAAGCTGTGCAAAATGTAAAGCCAAGTGCAGAAAATGCTGTGGTAAGTAATGAGAACGCAGCTGTAGACGTGAAGGCGGCACCAAACGAGGTTTTTCATGAGACTCAGATCGACAGTATCAAGGTCGGAACATTAGCGGGTGGTGCAAGTGTACATGATCCGTCCATCATAATCGGTGAAGACGGTTCCTATTATATCTTTGGTTCTCACATGGCGGCAGCAAGATCAACGGATTTAAGAGACTGGAAATCCTTTGCTGACGGGGTAGGCGGGCGCAATCCGCTGTTCTCCAATCTGTTTACAGGAGACGAGTACCCTGCATTTTCATATGTAGGAAAAAACAGTGACGGCTGGTACAGTGTATGGGCACCGGATGTGGTCTACAACAAAGCAATGGGAAAGTACGTGATGTACTTTTGCACGACATCAACCTATATCATGTCTAACCTGTGTTTTGCGACTGCAGACAATATAGAAGGACCATATGAATATCAGGATACTTTCCTATACTCAGGATTCATCAGAAGCAATCTGAAGCAGACAAATTTCCTGGATTATGTGGATAAAAGCGAATTAGATACTTATACAAAGTCCGGACTGGGCTTTAATAATCAATACTGGCCAAATTGTATTGATCCGACAGTGTTTTATGACAAGGACGGCAGGATGTGGATGACCTACGGATCGTGGTCAGGCGGCATCTTCCTGTTAGAGATTGATGAAGAGACAGGATACCCGATTCATCCGGAAAAAGATGAGGAAAATCAGGTTGATCCCTACTATGGCAGGCGACTGGTGGGAGGCTATCACCAATCAATAGAAGGGCCATATATACTCTATGATGAGACAACAGATTACTACTACCTGTTTGTGTCTTACGGGAGTCTGACCAGTAACGGTGGCTATCAGATCCGGCAATTCCGCTCGAGAGATGTAGAGGGACCGTATACAGATACAAAAGGGCAGACCTGTACGATGGTTGATTCGACAAATCCGGAGTATAACAAGGAGTACGGTTTGAAAATGATGGGGAACTATCAGTTTCCGAGTCTGGAGAAGGCATACATGGCGCCCGGTCACAATTCAGCCTTTATAGATCAGGATGGAAAGATGTATGTGGTATACCATCAACGCTTTGATGATGGCAAGGAATATCATCAGCCGAGAGTACATCAGCTCTTTGCCAATCAGGACGGCTGGCTGGTAGCAGCACCATTTGCCGTATCCGGTGAGACCATGAAAAAGGATGGTTATACAGCAGCCGATATAGCGGGTACTTATTACATAGTGAATCATGGAACAGAGATCAGTGATGAGATTCCTTCAACCAAATGCTGCGCATTTTACTCAGAAGGTACAGTCTATTCGAATGACAAAGATGAAAAGGTACAGATTGGTTCTTATGAGGTCGAGACAGGAACACCATATGTGACGGTAACGATCGAGGATGAAATATTCAGAGGTATCATGATTGAAATGAAAGACGAGGCAGGCAATCAGGTGATGTGCTTTACAGGCGCATCAGACCAGAATGAAACTTTATGGGGTGTACATTACAGGTAACTTATTTCACGAAAGGCAGGTAACAGTATGGCAAAGCTTTATATCAATGAAAATCACAAAAAAGGACACATCAATCCCGAACTATACGGACATTTTTCAGAGCATCTTGGCAGATGTATCTATGAAGGACTGTATGTCGGTGAGAATTCCGTGATTCCGAATCAAAACGGAATGCGTACAGATGTCGTAGAAGCATTAAAAGAGATGAAAATACCGGTACTGCGCTGGCCGGGAGGATGCTTTGCGGATGAATATCACTGGAAGGATGGTATCGGTCCGAAAGAAAAACGTAAGAAAATGATTAATACCCATTGGGGCGGTGTGGTAGAGGATAATAGTTTTGGAACACATGAATTTTTCGAGCTGTGTGAGCAGCTGGGCTGCAAAACCTATATCAATGGCAATGTCGGCAGTGGAACGGTACAGGAAATGTCAGAGTGGGTTGAGTATATGACCTTTGAAGGAGTTTCTCCTATGGCCGATCTGCGTAAAGCCAATGGTCATGAAAAGGCATGGAAGGTTGACTACTTTGGTGTCGGCAATGAAAACTGGGGATGCGGCGGCAATATGACACCTCAGTTCTATGCAGATAATTACCGTAGATATCAGACCTATGTCAGAATCTATGATGATCAAAAACCAATCAGTAAGATTTGCGGAGGAGCAAATGTCGCAGACTACTATTGGACAGAGGAGGTTCTGAAGAAAGCGTTTGATAATGTTCCGGAGCAATTTCACGGTTTGATGGACGGATTGTCACTACATTACTATGTACATCCGGAGGGCTGGGAGATCAAGGGCAGTGCGACAGAATTTGATGATGCAGTCTGGTACAAGACATTATCAAAGGCTCTTTATATAGAGGAGCTGATCGAAAAACATGGTGCGATCATGGATCAGTATGATCCGGAGAAAAAGATCGGAATGATCGTAGATGAATGGGGCGGCTGGTATACTGTAGAACCCGGTACCAATCCTGGCTTCCTGTATCAGCAGAATACAATGAGAGATGCACTGATAGCCGGACTCAGTCTGAATATTTTCAATCAGCACTGTGACAGGGTCAAGATGGCAAATATCGCACAGATGGTCAATGTATTGCAGTCAGTTATCCTGACAGAGGGTGAGAAGATGGTACTGACTCCGACGTATCATGTATTTCACATGTACAGGGATCACCAGGATGCTGACCTGTTGGAAAGCTATATTGCAGGGACAAAGGAAATCGGAAAGGAAGCTGAGTTCAAGGTTCCGAACCTGCAGGAGTCTGTATCTGTCAGCTCAGACGGAACGATCCATGTGACTCTGAACAATCTGTCTGTGTCAGAGGCAGAGGAGATCGAGCTGGTCTTAACAGAAAAATCTATCCAGAAGATCACGGCGGGTATTGTAACAGGTGCAATCAATGCGTATAATACATTTGAAGAGCCGAATAAGATACAGGAACAGACATTTGATCAGATCAAAATAACAGGAAACAAGGCAGTATTTACGATACCCGCCTGCAGTGTGATGGCACTTCATATACGATAGGATTTATTGTAAGGAGGCTTACATACACCGAAAATGACAGGAGAAAATGTGGAAAACAGATGTCGGAACTGTCTGCTGCAGGAGATAGATCCACAGGCATATCAACAAAAGATAAGAGAACTGATTGACCGCATGGAGCCGGAACTAAGAGCGGATTCACAGCTAATCAGGGAGAGGCTCGATGTCTGCAGAGCATGCAGCTATCTGCGGGAGGGATTCTGCGGAGCCTGCGGATGCTTCATAGAGTTGAGAACTGCCTCAAAAAAGCAAATATGTCCATATCAAAAATGGTAACCGTTTTCGGTTACCATTTTTGTGACTAATCCGTCTGTTTTGGAGACATCCCTTCCACGATCGGACTGTAGTTAATCCGAACATTAATGTCCTGATTGTAATTTCCAAAATTCTTTCCGAAGATCGTAAGTCCGCCGACATGCTCTGCATCCTCTGGAACAGCCATTTTAAACTTAATGGTACTCTTATAATCCAGATCAAAGTCCTTGATGGTGACATCTGAAATCTGCAGACCATCTATAAAGGTTCCCTTTTTATTAATTACGAGCAGCTTCAGCAGACCGTATTGATTCCAGTTCAGATCCAGCCAGTCAGGGGTAAAGATCCCCTTTACGTTGCCAAAGTCTCCGGGACTTGTCCACATACCGATAAAGGTCTCATTGATATAGAAATGAATATCAGAAGGCCATACACTGTTGCTGCCGGGTGCCTCAGAGCAAAGCTCAGCAGAGATGGTAATCTGGTCTATTTTCTGAGATGCCGGAATAAAGTTCGGAATGACATACTCCACATAGCCCTTTGTAAACCAGAGAATATCAGCATTGTATCTGTCAGGGTGTGCAAAGTATCTCGTATCATCAACCTCGCCAATCAAGGCAGTAGCGGATGCAAGACCACAGGTCGGATAGATACTGTAATCAGAGAAATGACCAACCTTGATATCTGTCTGGTATACATTCTTGGAATCCTCTTCAGAGTCAAAATCAATCAAAACCTTGTCAATATAGACAGAACACTTCTTTTGATTGCCGTGACCGGCAGATTCACTGGAGATCGTCACGATGCCTGCCTCCTCCAGCTTCTTGATATGACTAGTCAGGGCACCGTTTGTGATATTGAGTCTGGAAGCCAGCTCATTCATATTCATACCGTCGTTTTCCAAAAGGATCTTGATGATTTCTATTCTGACGTCTGAGCCCAGCGCTTTGAAAATATTGAGCCCTTCATCTAGTGATTTAATGTGTAACATATATGTTCTCCTTGCCCGTAATGCAGAATCGTAGGATCTTATCAATATATCTTTAGCAAAAATTAAAATATTATAGTAAGTATAACTTTCTGATAAAGAATAGTCAATATTTTAAATAAAATTAAATGTTTACGTTTTTTTGAACATTTAACGCAAATCAAAATTAGTTTACATATATGTAAATTATATATTGACATCTATAGGGCCATGTTGTACACTGTTTACAGAAAGAGATATATGAACTAATTTTTTTTATGCAATTTTGCATACATATATTCTTTCATAAACTATTTAGAGTTAATCAAAACAATGTATTAAAAAGGAGGATTTATTAATGAAGAAGAAATTACTCAGCGTACTCTTAAGTGCAGCAATGGTAGCATCTTTATTAGCAGGATGCGGTTCCGCAGCCAGCACAGACGCAGCAGCACCCGCTGCAGAGGCGACAGAAGAAGCACCTGCAGATGATGCAGCAGCAACAGACGATGCGGCAGCCGAAGACGCAGCAGCTGAAGGTGAAGTAGAGCCGGAAGCAGTTACAACAGTCGGCGATGCAAATGGCACACATATGGAGATGTGGTCCTTTGTTGAACTGCACAATACTTATTATGGTAAAATGGTAGAGAAGTGGAATGCAGAAAATCCTGACAGACCGATCGAGATTACATTTACAACATATCCGTATGCAGATATGCACAACAAGCTGTTAATGTCCTTACAGGCAGGCACAGATGCTCCTGATCTGTGTGACGTTGAAGTCGGACAGTTCCCGAATGTAGTTGCAGGCGTTGATCAGTGGTTATACCCTCTTGACGATGCAGCTTCACCATACATGGCAACCATGGTTCAGTCTCGTATGGATACCTATGCAGGCGCAGACGGAAATCACTATGGCGCACCGTTCCATGTAGGCGCAACAGTTATGTACTATAACATGGCAGCTCTTGAGGAAGCAGGCTTTACACAGGCTGATGTAGATGCCATCAAAACATGGGATGACTATACAAAGTTTGGCGAGAAATACATTGCAGCTGTAGGACAGGATGGAAAGTACTTCACATCTGTTGATACAGGCGGAACTGACTGGCTGTGGTTAGCTATGGCTGAGTATGGCGAGGACTGGACAGGCGGATTCGAAGGCCCGGCAAACGTACAGCTTGACTCAGTAAAGAAAATGTTAAATATGCAGGTTGAGTGGTTAAATTCAGGTGTTGCTCAGGTATCTCCTGACGGACACGTTGACTTAGAGGCAGGCTTCCAGAATATTCTGGATCACAATATCGTATCCTTCCCGAAGGCTATGTGGTATATGAGCAGATTTACAAACTATATGCCTGAAGAAAAAGGCAACTGGTATATTGCTCCATGTCCGGTATTTGAAGAGGGTCAGAACAATTCAGTAGGTATCGGCGGTACAGGTACTGTTGTAACACAGCAGGCAACAGACAAAGAACTGGCAGCAGACTTCCTTTGCTACGCAAAGATGTCTATGGAAGGTGAGCAGATGAACTGGGAAATGCTCGGATTCGATGTATGTAACACAGAGATGTGGACAGATGAAGCCATCATCCATGACGATTCCAACCAGTACAATGCATTCTTCAGAAATTATCCTTATGATGTGTTAAACGAAATCAAGGATGGCATCGGCAAGATCAGCGTAGTAGCAATCAGCCCGACGATCAACGAAGATATGTGTAACGTAACACTGAACGCAATTCTGGAGAACGGAACACCGGTAGATGAAGCGCTTGCAACATCTCAGGAAACAATTGATCTGGAGCAGTAATCAGCAGTAAAATATATTTAGAAATATAGTAACATTTAAGGGAGCTGCTCAAGGGTGATATGCCTTTGGGCACTCCTTGTAAAAAAGGAGAGGATATACATGAAAATCAAGAAGTTCCTTTATTCACAGAAAGCAGCCCCTTATGTGTTTGTAGTACCGTTTATACTGAGCTTTGTTATATTCTGGATCTATCCATTATGCAGTACGATTACTATGAGCTTTCAGGATATCAAACCGGCCGGGGCACAATGGGTCGGATTTAAGAATTACTCCAAGCTGTTAATAGATTCTGTATTTCATACCGCAGTGTTCAACAGCTTTGAATATATGCTCTTAACACTTGTTTTTCTGATTCCTTTCCCGATGATATTTGCAGCATTGATTGACAGCAGACTGGTCAAGGCAAAGGGAGTCTGGAAGGCCATTCTTTATCTTCCGGCATTGACCTCCATCGTTATCTCCGGTACACTATTTCGTCTGATGTTTTCTGAGTATCACACAGGGCAGATGAATGTACTGACATCTGCACTTGGTCTTGGTACTTTTAAATGGCTGAAATTCAGAACATCTACATACTTTGCACTGGTATTGATGTCATGCTGGCGCTGGACAGGTGTCAATATGCTGTATTTCCTGTCAGGTCTGAAATCCATTCCGAACGAGCTGTATGAATCCTCAGAGATCGACGGTGCAAACGGATGGCAGAAATTTAGATTTATTACAATTCCTCTATTAAAACCGACAACCATCTATGTGTTGACAATCAGTATATATGCTGGTCTTGCCATGTTCTTAGAGTCCTTTATGCTGTGGGCAAACGGAACGGCATCACCAAACAATATCGGATTGACAATCGTAGGATATTTATACAGACGTGGTATAGAAAAGAGCCAGATGGGCTATGCATCTGCAGTAGGACTTGTACTGCTTGTGATTGCACTTGCAATCAATATTGTTCAGCTTGTCCTGAATGGAAGCTTTAAGAAGGAGGAGAGATAACATGAAAGGAAAAACATCTTCCTCAAGAATCGGATCTGTATTTGCGACAGGCGTCTTTGTAGTGATTTGTTCATTGGTAGTATTTCCACTTCTCGCAGGTCTGATGGCATCCTTCAGACCGGGAACAGAACTGATCCGCAAGGGTCTGAGCATCAATCCGGATGTCACGACAATGACTCTGAATAATTATATCTATTTATTCAGTGGAAATGCTGACTCAAAGAAATACTTTATGTGGTTCGGAAACAGTATGGTACTGACACTTCTGCAGGTACTGATTACCTTGGTGGTATGCTATCTGGTAGCCTATGGACTGTCCATGTACAACTTCAGACTGAAAAACCTGTTGTTCTTTTTAGTGATTGCGACTATGATGGTTCCGTTTGAAATTCTGATGCTGCCGCTCTATCAGGAAATGATCACAATCAAGCTGATCGATACAAGAGCGGGTGTGCTGTTACCGCTGATCTGTAATGCATCAACGATTTTCTTCTTCCGTCAGTATATGGAGTCTCTGCCGAGAGAACTCCTGGATGCAGGCAGAATCGACGGGGCAACCGAGTATGGTATCTGTTTCAAGATCATGCTTCCGATCTCCAAACCGGCATTTGCAGCAATGGGTATTCTGTGTGCGATGGGCTCCTGGAATAATATGCTGTGGCCTCTGCTCGTATTCAGAAGTGCAAACAAGTTTACCCTGCCAATCGGCCTGAATACACTACTGACCCCGTATGGCAATAACTATGATGTATTGATTGCCGGTTCTATGTTTGGCATCATTCCCATCTTCGTGATATTCCTACTGTTCCAGAGATACCTCATAGATGGAATGACAGCCGGAGCAGTGAAGGGATAACAAGTGATTAATGATTAACGGTTTAACCAAATCTGGACATAATTTTTTATATCTGCTATGATAAACAAACAATACAGTTACTATGATAAAAGAAGCAGGATGATCAAATGGCTACAATAAAGGAAGTTGCAAAGGCATGTGATGTTTCTATAGCTACCGTTTCCAATATACTGAATGGAAAAGGACGTGTGGGTGAGGAAACCAGACGGAGAATACTGAGTACGGCAAAGGAAATGGGTTATGTGCCGAATATGATGGCAAAGAACCTCAAACAGCGCCAGACCAAGATGATTGGCATCATTACAGAGGATCTGACAGTCTTCAACTGCGCTGATATCGTAGACGGAATCCATGAGTATCTTGAGGAAAAGGAATACACATTTCTGCTGGGAAATTTGAGACTTTTTAAGAAGTATGATAATGCTTTCTATCATCATGAACGCTATCATACCGAGGTCGAGGAAGAGTTCCGGATCATGCGGAGCAAGCAGGTAGCAGGTGTGATTTATGTCGGTGCACATTGTCGTGAGATGAAGAGCATACCGAGGAATTATAATGTTCCGATCGTGGTCGCTTATGGATTTGCAACAGATCATGAGACACCATCTGTCATCTATGATGATGAACAGGCCGCCTACAATGCAACGATGGAACTGTTCAACAAGGGTTACAGGAAAATCGGACTGATAGCAGGTGAGATGGAAAGTCATCATACGATAGACAGACAGCGTGGCTATCAGAAGGCTCTATATGAGAATAAGGTTTTGTACAATCCGGAGCTCGTTCAATATGGTGACTGGAACAGAGAACAGGGCTATCAGGCTTGCAAGGAGCTGATGAGACACAAGGTTGATGCGATTTTCTCCATGAATGATGTCATGGCAGCAGGCGTATATGACTATATGAACGAACATAGTCTGACTGTCGGCAAGGATATTGGTCTGATCGGATTTGATAATCGTGAAATCAGTCAGGTATTTCAGCCGGAGCTTTCCACGATAGCACTTCCACTGAGTGAGATCGGACATAAGGCGGCGGATCTGCTGATCAAAAAAATAGAAGAGCCGGGATTTGAACCAGAATCAGTATATAAGATTGAATGCAATCTGATCACAAGGGAATCCGAATAAGAAAATCAATCAAATACAGATGAAACGTTTAATCCATTAAAAATACTTGATAATGAAAATATAAAAAGAAACATAGAAGCCAAATGCAGTATTTATGCAGCATTTGGCTTCTTTTTATGCAACAAAGCGCGTAAATACTGTAATCATTGGATTCATCAATGTGCATAAAAAATATATAAAAAAGTACTTGCAATTATAAAAAAGTGATAGTATAATGTGCTCAAATGGTAAAACGTTTAATCACATAGGAGCAAACAATTTATGAAAAAACTATCATCCGTTTCACTCAAAAATATTAAGATTGAAGATTCTTTTTGGAACAGATACACACATTTAGTTCCTGATGTGATCATTCCTTATCAGTGGAATATCCTGAACGATAATATGAAGGATATCGAAACGAGTCACTGTATATCAAATTTTAAAATCGCTGCCGGATATGAGAAGGGTGAATTCCAGGGAGCAGTATTTCAGGACTCAGATCTGGCCAAGTGGCTGGAGGCGGTTGCTTATTCTCTTGCTACCCATCCTGACAAAGGTCTGGAGGATATGGCAGACGGAGCGATTGAACTGATCGGAAAAGCACAGCAGCCGGATGGTTATCTGAATACATATTTTACGATCAAGGAACCGGGAAAGAGATTTTCAAATCTGAGAGACGGACATGAGCTATATGTTGCAGGTCATATGATGGAGGCAGCCGTTGCTTATTATCAAGCAACAGGTAAAGATAAGTTCCTGCAGATTATGTGCAGATTTGCAGATTTGATTTGTGAACATTTTTCTGTCAGAAATGATTCGGTAGGCTATCCCGGTCACCAGGAGATAGAGATAGGATTATACAAATTATATCAGGTAACAGGAAAGAAAGCGTATTTAAGACAGGCGAAGTCTTTTCTGGATCGAAGAGGAAAGAAACCAAACTACTTCTTAGAGGAAGAGAAGAAGCCCGGTTTTCAGGGACTCTTTCCTGAGTTTGAAAATTATGATCCAAAGTATTCACAGTCACATCAGCCGGTCAGAGAACAGACCAAGGCAGAAGGGCATGCGGTCAGGGCAGTTTATATGTACAGTGCCATGGCAGACATAGCAGCAGAGTATGACGATGAAGAGCTGATGGATGCCTGCAGGAGACTTTGGAACAGCATCACAAAAAAGAGAATGTATATCACTGGCAGCATTGGCAGCTCCGGTATACTGGAACGATTTACGACAGATTATGACCTGCCGAATAATTGTAATTATTCAGAGACCTGTGCGACCATCGGTCTGGCATTGTTTAGCAGGCGTATGGCACAGATCACCAGAGATGCTTCCTATATAGATATTGTAGAGAAGTCCCTATATAACTCAGTGATTTCCGGAGTTGCCATGAACGGGAAAAGCTTCTTCTATGTAAATCCGTTGGAGGTATGGCCAGACAACTGTATTGACAGGACATCCAAGGAACATGTCAAGCCGGTACGCCAGAAATGGTATGGCTGCGCATGCTGTCCGCCCAATATCGCAAGGACACTTGCATCGTTAGGAGAATACATTTACTTTGCCGATGAGCAGTCCGTCTGGATCAATCTTTTCATATCCAGTCAGGCAAAGGTGATGATAGAGGATCAGGAATTCAAGATTTCAATGGAAAGTAACTATCCAAATGACGGAAAGATCCAGCTCTATGTCAGCACCGCACAGAAAAAGAAGGCAAAGCTTGCAATACGAATTCCGGGATATGTGAAGGAATGGAAGATATCCATAGATGGTGCGCACATCGAAAATCCGGTAGTGGAGAATGGATACTGTATTCTGGAACAGGAATTCGAAAGTAATGAGGTAAATGTAGAGTTTGCCATAGCACCCAGGATCGTATGGGCCAACCCTCTTGTAAAAGAGGATGTCGGCAAGGCAGCAGTTATGAAGGGGCCTCTGGTATATTGTCTCGAGGAAACCGATAACGGCAGCAATCTTCCGGCACTGTATCTGGATACAGAAAAGGGGCTCGAGGAATACTTTGATCCGGATCTGCTAGGCGGAACCACTGTCATCAAAGCAACAGGTAAGAGGGTTGTAACAAGAGACTGGAATCAGGATGAACTGTATGCAGAACACAAGCCTGTATACAAAGATGTAGATCTGACCTTCGTCCCATATCCTTATTGGGGTAACAGGGACACAGGAGAAATGCTTGTCTGGGTGAAGGAATGATCAAAAGTAATGAAGGCAATGTAACGTAAAATCAAAGGAGGATTTATTGATGAAAAAGAAGTTACTCAGCGTACTTTTATGTACAGCAATGGTAGCATCACTGTTAGCAGGATGCGGTAGCAAGGCAAGTACAGAAGCAGCACCTGCAGCAGAAGAGGCAGAAGAAGTTTCCGAGGAAGCACCTGCAGCAGAAGAGGCAGAAGCAGCACCTGCAGCTACATCAGATGACGGAAAAGTACATATCACCTACGCACAGTGGGGAAATGATACAGAGACAGAGGCAACACAGGCAGTAGCAGATAAATTCAATGCAGAACAGGATCAGATCGTTGTAGAGGTACTGAAGATCGATCACGATAATTATGTAACAAAGCTAAATACTATGGCAGCAGCCGGTGAACTTCCGGATACAGGTATCATGAGTGAGGCAGGTGTTTTGAACTTCGCAGAAAATGGATTACTTGCAGACATCAGCACCATGTACGAAGAAGGCGAAGCAAAACCGCTTGAATGTCTGACCTTTAAGTTTGATGGTACACCGGTCGCTTATTCAGCAGCGAATGAAGTGCTGAATCTCTGGTATAATGCAGATCTGTTAAAGGATGTATGTGACAAGCAGGGTCTTGCCATTGCAAAAATGACACCGCCTGCAGCTGCAGCTGATGCATGGGATTGGGATACATTCGTTCAGGTAGCACAGTCTCTGACAATTGATATTAATGGCAAGAATGCACTGGATCCTGATTTTGATCCTGACAATGTAGATATCTATGGATGTAATGTAAACTCATTGCCATGGCAGTTAGAGGTATGGGCAAAGTCTAATGGCGGCGGATACTACAGTGCAGACGGCAAGACCTGTACAATCAACGCAGCAGAAACAGCAGAAGCCATTCAGGCAGTTGCAGATCTTTCACTGAAATATCACTGTGCACCTCCTGTCAGCTCAGCATCTACAGCACTCAGCACATCCCTTGGTACAGAAAAGGTTGTCATGTCAACAGACGGTGCATGGAATGTAGGAACTTATCTCGGACCTGACGCAAAGTATACATACGGTGTAGGTGTTCTTCCTTACTTCAAGGATAAAGTAACGATTTGTACAGGTGGCCCTAACGTAGTATTCTCACAGACAGAGCATCCGGAAGAGGCTATGACATGGCTGAAATGGTACTATCAGGAAGAGAATTCATGGTCATTGATTGAAGCAGGTACATGGATGCCGATCTTAGATTCATGGTATACAGACCAGGCTAAGACAGACAAGTGGATCAGCAACCCGAACTTCCCTGAGAAGGAAATGTATCAGACAGCAGTTGTAGACTATGCAAGAGATAATTCACAGTCAACCTCATGGTACTATGTCAATGGTACAGAGGAATTCAACAGCACATTGGATACCGTATTCTCTTATATCTGGACAGGAGATATGACGGCACAGGAAGCTCTTGATCAGTACTATGATGAATTAAACAGTATTTTCGAAGAAAACAATATGTAACAGGAAACGGGCTGTCCGCCATGATTCTTGGCGGACAGTCATTTTAAATCATACCGGTTGGAAGGAGAAATCAGGTTATGAAGAAGGATAAAATGGTACACAGAGTGGGAAAAAAGGAGGAGAGAACGGCTTATTTATGTTTGATTCCGGCGTTTCTGGGCTTGACACTCATCAGTTACCTGCCGACCATAGCGGTATTTGTACTCAGTCTATTCAAGTGGAATGGAATTTCAGCTCCGAAGTTTATTGGAATGGATAATTTCACACGTATATTCACAAAAGATATCTACTTTACAGATTCTATCAAAGCAACCATCATATATGCCTTATTGACGGTTCTCGGCTCTATTCTGTATTCTCTGGTTCTTGCATTGTTCCTAAATATGAATATCAAAGGCAGGACACTATGGCGTTCTATTTTCTTCATTCCCTATTTACTGCCTGCAATCGGCGTATTTACCGGATGGAAATGGCTGTATGAGATCAATTACGGACTGTTTAACTTTGCAAATCGTCTGCTTGGACTGCCGCCAAAGGAATTCCTGCAAAGTCCGACACAGGTTCTTCCGTCCCTAGCACTGATTGCAATCTGGTGCAGCGGCAACCTGATTGTAATATTTCTGGCCGGTCTGCAGGGGGTTCCGAGAGTCTTTCTGGAAGCAGCTGAAATTGACGGAGCCAATGCATGGCAGAGGTTCATGAATGTCACGATACCCAGTATTTCTCCAATTATATTCTATAACATTCTGACTGCCTTGATTACGAATCTACAGGTTATCACACCGGCACTGGCA
This sequence comes from bacterium, assembly GCA_030539165.1. GTDB lineage: Bacteria > Bacillota > Clostridia > Lachnospirales > Lachnospiraceae > JAAYYM01. The sequence goes on along the minus strand of JAUNSO010000016.1, from coordinate 29,213 downwards.
CTTACAAACGGTGGCCCGCAGAACGGTTCGATGTTCATGTCCTATGTGATTTATATGTATGCATTCAAGAAAAATAAGATGGGATACGCAGCAGCATATGCATCGATATTCTTTGTATTTGTAGGTATCTTCACGATTATATTATTCAAGACACAGAAATCGAGCCTGTTCGGAGAGGAGGATGATTAGAATGAATGGAAAGTCAATGCAAAGCAGAAAGAAGAAAGAAAAGAGAATCAATCTGATTGTCCTGATCGTTGTGATAATCATTTCGGTGGCCGTACTTCTGCCAATCTGGTGGATCTTCAGATCTTCTCTTATGAGCAATTCAACACTTTATGCATATCCACCGTCCTTTATCCCACATGAATGGCTGTGGGTCAATTATAAGACTGCTCTAAAGAGCTTCCTCTACTGGAAATACTTTAAGAATACATTTACCATTATCATTCCATCCGTTACAGCAGGTACACTGACGGCTATCCTCTGTGGTTATGCATTTGCCAGACTGCGATTTCGAGGTAAGAAACTAATCTTCAATCTGTGTGTTGGTACGATTCTGCTCCCGGGTATGGTAACGTTAATTCCATTATATATCTTCTGGACAAAAGGACTGAATCTTGGCGGTACATACTGGCCGTTGATTCTTCCATACTTTACAGGAGGCGGATTCTTCAATATCTTTTTGATACGTCAGTTTATGATGACAATTCCAAAGGAATTAGATGAAGCGGCAGCAATTGACGGAGCTTCTCGTATGCGGACTCTCTGGACGATTCTCGTTCCTGCAATCAAGCCTGCCATAGTGGTTGTGGCAATGATGCTTTTTATTCAGATTTGGAATGACTTATTGCAGCAAATGATATATATTAATGATATGGAAAGAACAACATTTGCCATCGGGCTGACGAACTTTACAGGCTCCTTTGGTACAAAGTGGAATCTCGCCATGGCAGCCACCTGTATGACCATTGCTCCGGGTATTATCATCTATATTTTTGGACAAAAGAGCTTTGTAGAAGGTATTGTCATGACAGGTATGAAAAATTAGTCAGGAAGGTTTGTTTAGGAAGTATGGATCATAGTACAAAAGCAAGAATTACCGTAGATAAAAGTTTTGTGAAAAGCAAGATTGATGACAGGCTATATGGCTCCTTCATTGAGCATCTGGGAAGGGCGGTCTATCATGGGATTTATGAACCGACCAATCAGGCGGCTGATGCAGATGGATTTCGTCAGGATGTGATCTCTCTTGTAAGGGATTTGAATATACCAATTATCCGCTATCCGGGCGGAAACTTTGTCTCGAACTTTTTCTGGGAGGACAGTGTCGGACCGGAGCGCAAGGCACGTCTGGATCTGGCATGGAGAACGAGAGAATCCAACGAATTCGGACTGCAGGAATTCTCCAGGTGGACAAAGAAGGTCAATGCAGAGATCATGATGGCAGTGAACCTCGGAACACGTGGGCTAAGTGATGCACTGAATCTGCTGGAATACTGTAATCTGGATGAAGGTACTTACTATAGCGAGCTTCGTAAGAGTCATGGACAGACAGAACCCTACAACATCAAGACGTGGTGTTTGGGGAATGAAATGGACGGAGCATGGCAGGTTGGACATAGAAAGGCGGCAGAATACGGTCATCTGGCGGCAGAGACCGGCAAGGCCATGAAGCTGATGGATGATCATATCGAACTTGCTGCGTGCGGCAGTTCCTTTGAGAAGATGCCGACCTTCCCCGAGTGGGAAGCGACAGTATTGGATGAAGCCTATGATTATGTGGATTATATCTCGATGCACCAGTATTATGGGAATCTTGAGAATGATACGGCTGATTATTTCGCATTGACGCAGGATATGGAGAATTTCATTCATACCGTCATAGCGACCTGTGACTATATCAAGGCGAAGAAGCGCAGCCAGAAATGGATGAATATCAGCTTTGATGAGTGGAATGTGTGGTTTCATTCTTCAGAGGCAGACGATGATACGATGAAAAATCATCCATGGCAGACAGCACCGCATCTGTTGGAGGATATCTATACATTTGAGGACGCGATCATGGTCGGACTCATGCTGATCACACTGCTCAAGCATGCCGACAGGATCAAGGTAGCCTGTCTCGCACAGCTCGTAAATGTGATTGCTCCGATCATGACAGAAAATGACGGCGGTATCTGGAAGCAGACGATTTATTACCCGTTCCTGCATGCCTCACTCTATGGACGCGGAGTGGTGCTTGAGACTCCGGTCATGACCGGAAAGCATGATACAATCAAGCATGCAGATGTGACGGATATCGAAGCAGTGACAGTCTATCATGAAGAAAAAGAAGAGGTCACCATCTTTGCAGTGAACAGAAATACAGACAGCGACATCACACTGGAAGCAGACCTGCGCAGCTTTGCCGGATATCAGGTCGCAGATTACATCGCTATGGAACAGGATGATATGAAGGCCGTGAATACCATCAGCGCAGAGCATGTAACCCCCATCCATAAAAAAGAGTATGAGTTTGAAGAGGGAGTCTTCAGGGCGAATTTAAAAAAGTGCTCCTGGAATGTGATACGGTTTCAGAAGAACAGATAGAACAGAGAATAATAGATAATATACATAGATGTCGGAATATGATAACGATTCCGGCATTTTCTTTTTTTCCCTGTATGATTTAAATTTTATGAAAGTTTTTGTTAAATCTGAAATGAATGTTGTACTTGACGGTATAATTAGAAGAGATTAAAATAAAAATAAGCCGTACGAACAAATTGAATGATGTATAGACGAATTAAAGCCGTACGAACAAAAATACAATATTAAATAAAGAAATAAGTCGTACGAACAAATTATGGAGCGATTATGAAAATAAACAATGCAGAAAACTTTGGAACAGCAATTCGAGAAAGACGCAAAGAATTGAATTATACGCAAGCTTTTTTGGCTGCTTTCAGTGGATTGAGTATCAGCTTTATATCTGATCTAGAAAACGGAAAACATACTTGCGAACTAGAGAAGGCACTATATATCGCAAATATTCTGGGACTGAACTGTATTTTGTCTGAAAGAGGGAAATGATGAGAACGTTATTAATCAGTATAGAAATCAATGGAAAGCAAGTACATGTAGGCGATATTACATATCAGAATCCTGCAGATGCAGGTTTTCAGTATGCAGAAGAGTATAGAAACCGACAGGGGGCGGCCCCCATTTCTATTAGTCTGCCTTTTCAAAATGAGCGTTTTTCACCGGAAAGAACAAGGATTTTTTTCGAGGGTTTGCTTCCGGAGGGATTTATCAGAAGTTCGGTAGCGGATTGGCTGCACATAGATCAAGATGACTATCTGTCAATCCTTGCAGGGCTTGGAAGTGAATGCCTTGGGGCTGTCAAAGTGATTGATGAAGAAGCAACTCATACAGAAGCTCATTATGAGAAGCTGGAAACCTGGCAGGTTGCCGATCTTGCTAAAGAAGGAGCCGCAAAATCAGTGCAGCTGGTAACAAAGTCTCACTTATCCCTAACCGGTGCATCTGCAAAGGTCGGGTTATACTTTGATGCAAAGAATCAGCAATGGTATCTTCCAATCGGTGAGGCTCCCAGCACCCATATTGTGAAGCAAAGCCATATACGCCTTGGTGGAATTGTCACCAATGAACAGCTGTGTCTTTTGACCGCAAGACAACTTGGCATCGAAACGCCGGAGAGTTTTATTATAGATGTTGGTACCTCCGAAGATGGAGATGTACTGTTTGCAACGCGGCGTTATGACAGGATGATGAAACAGGAGACAACTAAAATTGATTGTCTTGATCAGCCACTACGATTACATCAGGAGGATTTTGCACAGGCCCTTGGTCGGGCTTCATCGGAGAAGTACGAGAATGCAGGGCAAGGATATTTGAAGGCTATGTTTGACCTACTAAAATCCTATTCTGCCAATCCTGTCGAGGATAGATTAAAGCTATGGGATATTATAGTATTTGATTACCTGATTGGAAACACAGATAACCATATTAAGAATTATTCATTACTTTATAATGAAGATTTAAAAAAGATTCGTCTGGCTCCGGCCTATGACATTGTCAGCACGGCAGTCTATGACAGTAGTACAAGAGATATGGGAATTGCAATTGATGGTAAATTGAGTTTGAGCGAAATCACACCGAATTCCTTCAAAGAAGAAGCAAAAAACATAGGGCTTGGTACCAAAATAGCTATGGAACGATTTGATCAGATGCGTGAAAGATTTTTGCCTGCTCTGAATCAATCGACAGAATTCCTAAAAAAAGAAGGCTTCTACAAATCAGAGGATATTCGTAAAAGCATTCTTTTAAATGGTGGTATTGCTAATCTGCAGAAATGTTAGGATCCTCTTCAGTACTTTCTGCATTTGCATCAATATCTACAGCGGTGGTATCTACAACATCCTCCGCTTGATTCGCATTTTCAGCTGCTTCCAGATCTGCAATCTCATCAGCCTCATAGTACTCCTTGCAGATCAGTCCTTTGATAGACAAACCGACTATGGCAAGACCGGCGATTCCAAGCAGTGCAGTAGCAATGCCCATCCAGATTTTCTCTGTTCCGGCAGCTGCAGCCTGTACACTTGGAATCAGCTGATATGCAATGTAAACGACATAGCCTGCTACCAGTATTCTGATATATAGGTTCATCTTAGTCACATAACGGTTCTTTTTATTCTTCTTCATGACGTTCCTCCATGGTAATCGATCATTCTTGATGTTTCAATCATCATTGTAGCAAAACATCAGATAATAAGCAAACAAAACTATATGGATTAAGGCATCATCAGCCAACCGGCAGACTTGAACAATCCGACACCAACCGGAATCAAAATGATCGTGCAGCAGCATACGATTCCGAGTGCAATCAATACCAGTGCGATCGGCAGCTTGATGAATAACCAGATCAGGGCACCAAATACCGCTCCTGTAAGTTTAAATCCTATCCATATCATAAGAACCAAAAAGATCAATGCAACTGTCATAATCTTCTCCATTTCTTCGAAACAACTAACACTCTTTACATTTCCTAGTGTATAATAGAACAGGTGATTAAAAAACAGTCGGATTAGCGACATAAGGTCTCAATAACGGCTATTTTGGCGAAATAGAATGAGGAAGATGATCATGGGAAGAAAATCCACAAAAGAAAACAAGAATATGTACCAGATGACGCGGGAACAGGAAGGGCTGACAAGAGATGCTGCTGCAGAGCAGATGGAATATGTCTCCGCAGACAGGATTGAGAAGATCGAAAGTGAACGTTCCCTGCCGCATCCAGAAGAGATCCTTGCGATGTCCAAGGTATACAAAGCCCCAGATCTGTGTAACTACTATTGTTCTCATGAGTGTCCGATTGGTCAGGAATTTGTTCCCGAGGTCAAGATCAAGGATTTGTCCCAGATTACCCTTGAAATGCTGGCATCTCTCAACACCATAGAAAAAGAGAAGAACCGACTGATTGAGATTACAGTCGATGGCGTCATCTCACAGGATGAGATGGATGACTTCAAGAACATCCAGACCCAGCTGTCCCAGATCGCAATGACGATAGACTCCTTGCAGCTGTGGGTACAGAAGGCAATTGTGGATGGGAGGATAACACCATAATGAGTGAGGTTAAAATACAACAGAATAATGAATTGCTGACGCATATAGATGAAGTGCATACTACAGAAATGGGCATCACCCGCATCAAACGCAATCTTGCCCTAGATACGGATGAGGTAGTAGAATGGTGTAAGGAAAAGATACGATCAGATGAAGCTGTGATTACAAGGAACGGGAAGAACTGGTACGTGAGTATCGAGGGCTGTATCATTACGGTCAACGCATACAGCTATACCATCATTACAGCCCATAAGAGCAAGGATAAGAAGGAGTGATAAAATCATGGCGAAGATTACAGTATTAATCGGAAGCTGCAGAAAAGGCGGCAATACAGAGTTACTGGCAACAGCATTTTATAATGGAGCAAAGCAGAGTCATGAGGTTGAAATGATATCGGTTGCAGCTTATCAGGTAAATCCCTGTACAGGCTGCAATGCGTGCAGAGGAAGCCATATGCAGAAAGCATGCTGTCAGAATGATGATATGCAGGCGATTTATGAGAAATTATCTGACACAGACATTCTTGTGATTGCATCACCTGTTTATTTCTATGGAATCAGTGCACAGTTAAAGGCAATCATAGACAGACTTCATTCTCCGAAGAGAAATGAATTTCATATCAAAAAGCTTGGTCTGCTACTCGTGGCCGCAGACTCTATACCGGAGGTGTTTGATTCCATTAAGGTGCAGTATCAGTTGGTACTTGATTATTTTAAGCTTTCCAGTATCGGAGAAATCTGTGTAGGTGGTGTAGAGGATAAAGGCGTTATTCAAGGGAATCCGGCTTTAGAAGAAGCATTTCACCTTGGAGAAGGTATAAATTAAATATTGAGAATGGAGAAGATTATAATCCCTCAATATCTACATCTACTATCATTGCATCTAACGTCTTTTCCTTTAAAAGATAGTTCATGTAGATTGGCAGATAAATGACTTTACCGGTCTGCTCAATATTTCCAATGGAAAATACATATGCTTTTTCAATAGGGTATTCAGAGACACTCATAAAATGGTCAAGTGCAGTATGCGTTTTGTAATTCTTGCCGGACTTTACTTCAATTGGAACCACTTTGCCACTCATCTCAATCACAAAATCCAGTTCGCCAAGATTTTTCTTTTTGCAATAATACGGTTCGAATCCATTTGCAGTCAATTGTTGTGCTACAACGTTTTCAAAATGTGCCCCGTTGTTTACTTCGCCATTTTTATTGATCAATTCGATTTTCGTTTCGGCAGGATATGCACTTGTTAGAAGTCCTATATCATTTGAAAATAAGCGGAAGACATTGCTGCTTTTATTAATCAGAAGTGGAATAACAGGAGCACCGGTATTGTATACCGGCAATACAACGCCTGCATCTTTAAGCCACAAGAAACTATTCTCGTATCTGTCAAATTTAAGTTCTTTATCAAGCATGGTAAAAACAAATTTCTTATTTTGTTTATTCAGTTCAGCCGGAACCAGATCATATATGGATTTCAGCTTTAGTTTCCTATCCTCCGTTTCGTATTGAGTAAAATCCGTTTTATATAGAGTTGTGATATCACGCTGTACCTTATCGACTTCTCTGATATCTTTCGTGCTAATGTATGTCTTTACTGCATCCGGCATTCCGCCAACAATCAGATATACAAAAAATAATGACAGAAGTTTTTCATGAATGTAATCTTCCACAGGCTGCAGGGTTTCATATTTGTCCTTCAGCATATCTAAAGTAGTTTGTGAAATGCTGTTTGCAATCATAAATTCTTCAAAATCCATAGGATTCATTTGAAGAACGGTCAAGTAGCCAACAGGTGCAGATACAATACCCTTCAATTCTACATCCAACAGAGAGCCGCTCATAACATACCTAAAGCTCCCTTCATCAACTAAGAATTTAATCTTTGTTACGATTTCCGGGCACTTCTGAATCTCGTCAAAAAAAACAATTGTTTCATGGAGTTTGCAATTTTCAGGCATAATCATTTTTAATTTAACCAGAAAATCATCCGCACTCATCTGAGTATTCAGATAGTCTATCATGTCTGGTTGATCAATAAAATTAATCTCAAACATTGTGTAGCCACTTTTCTGAAGCTCATCTCTAATAAGCCATGTTTTTCCAATTTGTCTGGCACCGGTTACTAGAAGCGCTTTATGAGAGTTGTTGACCCACTCTTTTATTGTTTCTGAATGTTTTCTATACATGCATCTTACCTCCACATATCAATCATACAACATGTTGCCCCGTTTTTCAATATTAAACAAACATATTTTGCCCCGTTTTACTAAAGATATCAGATGATTTTTGCCCCGTGGCATATTCTGTAAAATAATAAAGATTTTTGTTGAGAAAGCAAGTCTACGGAGCGTAGGTTGTCTTCTTCGTGCAGTGTTGATATGATGCTGCCATAGGAGATGATCAAATGAATTTTACACCGATTGATTTACAAAGCTGGCCGCGTGGTCAGATGTTTTACTACTTTTCGAAGATGCAGCCAACCGGATACTCTATGACGGTTCGTGTTGATGTGACGAAGCTTCGCAAGAAGGTACAGGATGCAGGTCTGAAGTTCTTCCCTGTGTATTTGTGGTTAGTTACAAGGAATCTGAATCGGCAGACAGAATTTAAAGTTGCTGAGAAGGATGGGGTTTTGGGATATTATGATGTTTTGACTCCGCTGTATGCTTCGTTCCATGAGGATGATCATACATTTTCTCTGATGTGGACACCGTATCGGGAGAATTTTTCTGAGTTTTATGAGGCATACCTGAAGAATCAGCAGGAATTTGGAGATACACATGGAGTACTGTGTCAGCCGCAGACACTGCCTCCGGCCAACGCCTATACTGTTTCTTGTATTCCCTGGGTGCAGTTCGAGCATTTCGCAATTCACAGCTACGAGAATCATGCATATTATTTTCCGTCAGTAGAGGCAGGAAAGTTCATAGAACAGGACAATCGAATTTACATGCCTCTGTCAATTACCTGTCATCACGCAACGACAGATGGTTACCACGTCAACCGGTTCCTTGAGGATCTGCAGGAAGACATGAATCATTTTGAGTCTTTATACGGCCCATCTGCAGGATAGCCGCCGACGAGCTTCTGGATACTGCGGGGAATAGCATCCTTGGAGTTCTTCCAGTCAGCTTCCTTGTTGCGATAGTCAAATTTGTCGACAAACCAGGAGATGTCCTCCTCGATGCGCTTCATATTCTGCTCTGTCAGTTCAAACAGTAGGGGGTAGAGGTCTGCCTTCTGTTTTTCATTCAGGCTGCGCTCGCCTTCATTCATCAGATCCTTCAGGTGATGCAGGCAAAAGCCTTTGCTGTTTCGAATCAAATCTTTAAAGTCAGGATTATTCTTATACATATAGAAGAATGTATCCAGATAACGGGCATAAGTGTCCTTATAATAATTACATACATAACAGGTCTGTTCCTTCTCTTCCAAAAAAGAAGAGAGGGAATTGTTATTTTCAGAGGACTTACCTTTTCCGAAGAGACTGAGTCCGCCTGATGGAGTCGCCTTATAGGATTTCAAATGAGAAGACAGTTCCCTGTTCATTTTGATAATATGTGTCTTCAGCATCAGTGCATTACCAAGAGAATTACCATAATCGTACATCATCTGAAAATGATGACGACAGAAGCCGAGCTGATCAGTGGCTTCCCGGATATCGCTCTCCATATAGGCACTGCCCAGTATAAAATCAATAGCATCCTGCTCCAGCTTCCGTTCCACAAAGCAGAAGGGACACTCGTCATTTGCCATAAATGCATCCGTTAATGGGATGGTGTAGATTTTCTCTTTCATATCGGATACTCCTTTCAAAATCAAGCATTACATGAATGCAGGTTATTGATTTAATGCAATCAAATCACTCTTTTCATAACGGTTGTGCCCCTGCTGCTGCTTTTTGTATTTCCAGCACCGAATTGCATCATCTAGGGATTTTCCTTGATTGTCTGCATAGAAATCCCGGATATAGGTATTGTATTCGAACTGTCTGTCTATGGTGGTCTTGCCCTTCTTCTGCTCTTCCTTGATCTGATGATAAGCTTCGATGGCATCCTGATAGGTCTTGCCGGTATTGCTTTTCAGCCATTTCTGAAAGGCAACATTAAAGGAAAAGCTCTTTCCGATTTGCTCTTTGAAAAAGCTTCGATGCTTCTCAGAGCATACGAAGTTAGGTTCTATTTTTGTTGTAACGGTAATCTCTCCGATTGGAGCTGCTTTTTTTGAAGATGGTGCAGCAGCTGTGATTTTCCCGGAGTCCAGATAGTCCGCAATGCGCTCTGTCAGTTCCAGCTTGCCGCCGGCTGTCGGTAATCCATTTTCTCTGCAAAATGCAGTCAGTTCTTCTTTCAGATAATAAAACTCACGAAATGTCTTACTGTCGAGCTGTTGGTTCAGGTCAGGTCGTGTATTCATTGTATTTACTTTCTCCATTACGTAGATTTCTGAGAGTCTGCCAAAGGATATGCCATCACTTACGAACTCCCATACTGATTTTATCACAATCACTACAGGGAAGCATTATAAATAATAGGAAAGATTCCTGATGATGAAAAAGGTGGAGTATGATAATATTAAAGAAGTAATGTAAAGAAGTAAACCAAAAGAGACCGACGAGAGAAAAGGAGAACTTCATTGAAAATATATGTAGATGCAGATGCCTGTCCGGTAATCAGAATCGTGGAGCGAGTGGCAAAAAAGTATGAACTGCCGGTAACACTTATGTGTGATACGAATCATATCCTGTCTTCAGACTACAGTGAGGTCAAGGTCATCAGTGCCGGAGCGGATGCAGTGGACTTTGCACTGACGAATATGTGCCAAAAAGGAGATATCGTAGTCAGTCAGGACTATGGAGTGGCAGCGATGGTTTTGGGCAAGGGAGCCTATGCTATCCACCAGTCCGGCAGATGGTATACAGATGACAATATCGACCAGCTGCTGATGGAACGCGACATTTGCAAGAAAATCCGAAGATCAAACAGCAGAAGTCATATGAAGGGACCATCAAAAAGAACCGCCGATGATGACAGACGGTTCGAGGAATCCTTTGAGAAACTGATTCAAAAATATCTATAGTTTTGTATTGCAAATATCCTTGCAGGATCCGCGTTTGATCAGTGAGCAAGGCAGCATCATCTGCATCGGAATATGATATTGCCGGTAAAGTGATAAGGAAGTCATGATGAAATTTGCAGCATACTCACCCATCAGCTCAGTCGGCGCATTGACGGTAGTCAGAGGTGGATTTGTATAGGCGGAGGCATTGATATTATCAAAGCCGATGATAGAGATATCATCCGGGACATGCAGACCTTTTTCATTCAGGGCGCGGATCGCACCAAGAGCAATCGCATCACTTGCAGTAAAAATGGCTGTCGGCAGATCATTTTGCTGTAATAGATCAGACATCATCTGATAGCCAGATTCAATGGAATAGGAAGCTTCCAGAACATAGGGCTCATATAGGAGTCCTTTTTCTTTGCAATAAGCCTCAAAAACGGATTTTCTCTGCTCAAAGTAAACGGTATTTTCTGATATATATTCTTTACCGCCCAGATAACCGACCTTCTGATGCCCCAGTGAGATCAGGTAATCCAAGGCATCTGTTGTGGCATGCAGAAAATCTAACGTCATGCAGTTATGCAAAATCCGTGTTGTATGCATATCTACCAGTATAAAATTAGGCGAAATGCGGGAAAAGGTCTCAATCTCATCCTCTGCAAACTTACCGATACAGATCAGACCGTTCACACCCTTCAGGGCAGAGTAGTCTGCATCACCTCGAAAGGCACGGACGACATTGATACTATGCTCAGAACAGTACTTCTCAGCTCCCAGACGGATTGACAGATAGTAGGGATCCTCTAATTCCTGCCGGATGGAGTACCATTGCAGGATGCCAAAGGTAAGTGTACTTTTGACCTGTTTACCTGTGCTTTTCTTGATATAATTCATTTCCTGTGCAACAGCCAGAACTTTTTGTCTGGTCGGCTCAGAGACGTTTAATGTGATATCATGATTGAGAATTCTGGAGACTGCACCGGGAGAAACACCGGCAGCTTTGGCTACTTCTCTGATGGTAGGCATACGATTCCTCCTCTTGGTAAACAATAGGAAAGGTTTTACTAGGCAATCAGGCTTCAAACGATTGACTTTACATATCATAAATGCTAGTCTGAGTATAGTAAAGCATAGTAATGTTTAGTAAACATATCATAAACAAATCAGCTTGTCAATATCAGGAGGTACGCCATGAAAAATACAAAACAGTTAATCGCAGAGTTTGACCGGCAGGAGTATGACAATCTGCTGCTGGATATTTATGTAGATCCCAAGGTGCTGAACTATCAGAGGACACGATATATCAAAGCAATCAAGGAATTTGAGACATTATACGGAGAGAGCAGTGTAGACATCTACAGTGCACCCGGCAGGACCGAGGTAGGCGGCAATCATACAGATCACCAGCATGGTGAGGTTTTGGCGGCAGCAGTCAATCTGGACATCATAGCAGTAGTGGGCAAGAACGCTGAGGAGAAGATCAAGATAGTATCAGATGATATTGATATTCCTGCAATCGCGGTTGGAGATTATCGAAAGCGTGTGGAAGAGGCCAATACAAGCATTACTCTGGTCAGAGGTGTATGTAACTGCCTCGAGGAAAGAGGGTATCTGGTCGGAGGTATGAATATCTTTATGACGAGTGATGTACTGGGCGGCTCCGGATTATCCTCATCGGCTGCTTTTGAGGTGGTACTTGGTACAGCGATTTCCGGTATGTACAATCAGATGCAGATCAGTCCGATTTTGATCGCACAGGCCGGTCAGTATGCAGAGAACGTATACTTTGACAAGCTGAGCGGACTGATGGATCAGATGGCATCCTCTGTCGGCAGCCTGGTGCATATCGACTTTGCAGACAATGAAAATCCGAAGATTGATAAAGTAGCAATTGATTTTGAACAGTTTGACCACAGCCTCTGTATTGTAGATACCAAGGGCTCACATGCAGACCTGTCAGGAGAGTATTCTGCGATTCCGATTGATATGAAAAAGGTGGCAGCATACTTTGGAAAAGAGTATCTGACCCAGGTCAGTGAGATGGATTTTTATAAAGAGATACCCAAGATCAGGGAAATAGTCGGAGACAGATGTGTCCTGCGTGCCATTCATTTTTATGATGATAACAGACGTGTTCGAGAAGAAGTTGAGGCACTGCGCAGCAATCAGTTTGCAAGGTTTAAAGAACTGATCAGTGAATCGGGCAACAGCTCTTATAAGTATTTGCAGAATGTATATGCCAATATGGATTTTGAAAACCAGAGTATTCCGATGGCACTGGCACTCAGTGAAAAGGAGCTTGGAAGCAACGGAGTCTGCCGTGTACACGGAGGAGGCTTTGCCGGAACGATACAGGTATTTATCAAAAATGATGCCGTGGATGCATATAAGGCAACGATGGAATACTACTTTGGAAAAGGTAGCTGTCATGTATTAAAGATCCGCAAATATGGTGGTATCAGAGTGATCGGCGGCTGAGAGAAAGGAAGATGGAAATGATCAATCAATCAATAGCAGCATTGGCAGCATATGGACTTCGCTGTGGTCTGATTCAGGAGGAGGACAGGATCTATACGATCAATTTGCTCTTGGATCTGCTTCATCTGGATGATTATGAAGAACCGACAGATCAGGCACAGACAGCGTTACAGCCTCTGGAGACGATTTTAGGAAATATCTGCGATTACGCATATGAACAGGGTATTATTGAAGACAATGGTGTGGTTTACAGAGATCTGTTTGACACAAGGCTCATGAACTGTCTCGTGCCAAAGCCAAGCGATGTCATCCGTACCTTTCGGGAGAAATATGCACATAGTCCGAAGGAAGCAACTGACTACTATTATAAGCTGTCTCAGGATTCAGACTATATCAGACGCTATCGCATAGAAAAGGATATCAAATGGGTTGCCGAGACCGAGTATGGTCCGATTGATATTACAATCAATCTTTCCAAACCGGAAAAGGATCCGAAAGCCATTGCGGCAGCAGGCAGAGCAAAGCAGTCAGGCTATCCGAAATGTTTACTGTGTGTCGAAAACGAAGGCTATGCAGGACGTGTGAATCATCCGGCCAGAGAAAATCATCGTATCATACCGATTACGATCTGCGGACAGCCGTGGGGCTTTCAGTATTCTCCCTATGTGTACTACAATGAACATTGTATCGTACTGAATACGGAGCATGTACCGATGACCATTGACCGGGCGGTATTTGAGAAGTTTTTTGATTTTCTTCGTCAGTTTCCCCATTATATGATCTGCTCCAACGCAGATTTGCCGATTGTGGGGGGCTCTATCCTCAGTCATGAACACTTTCAGGGCGGATGCTATGAGATGCCAATGGCAAGGGCAGCGGTTGAAAAGAAGATCACGATACCGGGCTATGAGGACATTGAGACAGGCATCCTGAAATGGCCGATGTCCGTTATCCGCATCAAGGGCAGAGACCAGAGCCGTCTGGTCGATCTGGCTTCCCATATACTCAGTACATGGCGAGAGTATACAGATGAAGAGGCATTTATCCTTGCCTATACAGACGGGGTCAGACATAATACGATTACTCCGATCGCCAGACGACGCGGTGAGGACTATGAGCTGGATCTGGTGCTTCGCAATAATATTACAACAGAAGACAGGCCGCTCGGAGTGTATCATCCGAGAAATGAGTACCATCATATCAAGAAGGAAAACATCGGTGCAATCGAGGTTATGGGTCTGGCAATCCTGCCATCCAGACTACGGGATGAACTCGCACTGCTGGCAGAGTATATTCTGGAGAAAAAAGATATCCGTTCTAATGAAATACTGGAAAAGCATGCCGACTGGGTAGATGCATTTATGCCAGACTATCATGATATCAATCAGGATAATGTCATGGAGATCCTGAAGCATGAAACAGGAAAAGTTTTTGCCGGTGTATTAGAAGATGCAGGAGTCTTCAAACGTACCCCGGAAGGAAGAACCTATTTTGACCGGTTTGTTTCTAGCCTGTAAAAACAATTATAATCTTATCAATAAAACATGCCACCGCAGTAAACGATATATTGCGGTGGCTGATTTTTATTGTTACAATCAAGGGAGAGTTCTCACGAAGTGAGATACCCTTGATAATACAATCAAGGGAGAGTTCTCACGAAGTGAGATACCCTTGATAATACAATCAAGGGAGAGAGGCTAACATATGCAGAATAAAATCCGGTTGATTTTCATATTCCTGCTTCTCACATCCATTCTAACAGGATGTGTCTTTTCAGGTGCGCCGGAATCCGACACACCTGCCCCTGTTACGGAGCAGGCAGAGGATATCCAGCCGGAGTCCGTATCAGATCAGGTCACTGAGAAACCGTCTGCAGCAGATATGAAGCGTGTAGGTGTTGCCATGCCGACCAGCTCCTCTGAGCGCTGGCTGGATGACGGAGCCAATATGAAAGCAAAGTTGGAGGTACTCGGCTATGAAGTAGATCTGCAGTATGCAGAGGATGATATCGAGACCCAGATCGAGCAGATCAACAATATGATTGAAAATGATGCAGACTGTCTCGTGATCGCATCGATTGATTCAGAAGCGTTAATAGATGTACTCGACAAGGCAAAGGGAGAAGGCATACCGGTCATTGCCTATGACCGTCTGCTGATGGAAACGGATGCGATATCTTATTATGCCTCTTTTGATAATGAAGCAATCGGGATCCTGATCGGGAGGTATGTAGAAGAGAAAAAGGATCTGAAAAAAGCATCCAGAGACGGAGACAGCTATAGTATTGAGTTTTTCATGGGCTCTCCGGATGATAATAATGCACTTTACCTATACAATGGCATGATGGAGGTCCTGCAGCCCTATCTGGAGGGCGGGACACTGGTCTGCAGATCAGGTCTGACATCCTTTGAGGATACCTGTATCCTGCGCTGGTCTCAGGAGACCGCACAGGAGCGGTGCAGTGCATATCTGGATGAGTACTACACGGAGGATCAACTGGATATTGCATGTTCTGCATTTGACGGATTTGCATACGGAATCAAAACAGCATTATTATCTCATGACTATGAGCCGGACAGGAAGTGGCCGCTGATTACGGGACAGGATGCAGAAAGACTGGCCGTAAAGAATATTATGAATGGTTCCCAGACGATGACGATCTATAAGGATACCCGTGTCCTGTCATCGAAATGCGTCACGATGGTGCAGGCTGTACTGGAGGGAGCGATTCCTGAAATTAATGATACCCATAAATATAGTAATGGAAAAATGTATGTTCCCTCGTTTTTATGTACATCCATTACCGTAGATGTGGATAACTACGAAAAGATATTAATAGATGGTGGATATTACACAAAAGTACAACTGATGAAATAATATGAATGCTTGGTGGAGGTATCGAGATGAGTCTTTACAGTGTCATACTGGTTGACGATGAAGAAGAGGTGCGTGAGGCAATTATCAGAAGAGTGGACTGGGAGTCAGTCGGCTTTCAGATCGTTGACTATGCAGAAAACGGAGAAGAAGCCCTGGAAAAGGCAGAGAAGCTCTGCCCGGATGTCGTGATGACGGATATCCAGATGCCCTTCATGGATGGCTTGACCTTCTGCAAAAAGCTGAAAGAAAGAATCTCAGGAACCAAGATCGTCATTTTCTCCGGCTATGATGAGTTTGAGTATGCGAAGGAAGCCATCAAGCTCGAAGCCGAGGAATATATCCTGAAACCGATTGATGCATCTGAATTAAAAGAAGTTTTTGCCCGCATTAAGGAACGTCTGGACGAGGAGCTTGACCGGAAGAGAAATGTGGAGCGTTTGGAAAAATATTATCTGGAAAGTGTTCCTCTTCTAAAGGAACAGTTTATGATGGGACTCCTGGAGGGCAGACTGACAGATCTGCAGCAGATCAAGGACTATGAACTTTCATATGGAATGAAACTGGATGCGCCCTATTATACAGTAAGCGTATTTCGTCTGGACTCTGTTAAAGAAAACAAAATCAGTCCCTTAGATATCAATCTCTTAATGGTGTCTATGAAACAGATCATAGAAGAACAGTTTGAAAAAGAATTTGATACAAGAAACATTCACTATCCCGGATCCATCATATCGATTGCCATGCTGAACAAAAAGGAAGAAATGACAGCCTATATACAGGCTGTTGACCGTATCTGCAAGCTTGGAAACCGTGTGCTTCATGCAGACGTTACTGCCGGCATCGGACATCTGGGCAGTAAACTGACAGATCTGCATCAGTGCTATGTGGAAGCACAGTCAGCAGTGGAGTACAGGATACTGCTGGAAGCAAATCAGGCAATCTATATACAGGATATTGAACCAAAGTCACAGGAAAGATTCTTGATCGGGGAGCAGGAACTGCAGGCGATTGTAAAGGAAATCAAGGTCGGAACCACAGAATCTCTGGAACAGACAATCAAAGATCTGACAGATCATCTGAAAAATGCATCCATCTCATTACCACAGCTGCAAAATGCATTTACAGAGATGACTGTTGAAATCATGCGTCTGGCACGTGTATATGAGGTCGATCTGGAACAAATCGAGGAGTTGAATATAGACTTCTACACAAAGATCAAACAATTCAGTTCTCTTGACAGTCTCGGAGAGTGGCTGTTATCTATCTGCATGCAGCTGCGCGGACAGATCAGACGGGAACGTACAGATGCCACCAGACTGTTGATCGATAAAGCAAAGCAATATATCAATGAAAACTATATGGACTGTGAACTATCCGTAGAAAAGCTGTGCGGGTTTCTGGGCTTGAGCGCTACGTACTTCTCGACATTATTCAGAAGAGAGACCGGAGAGAGCTTTGTGGTCTATCTGACGCATGTCCGGATGGAGCAGGCACTGCAGCTTCTTAATACAACAGAAGAGAAGGCATATGTCATATCAGAATTAGTCGGATATACCGAACCAAATTATTTCAGCTATGTATTCAAAAAACAGTACGGTGTCTCACCATCCAAGTACCGTGCAAATCAGGCAGGGACAAATGAGAAATAAGTTTCAGAAGAGAAGCATCCAATTGATCATCACGATATCCTTCACGACCATAGCCATTATAGCGATGGTTTTCATGGGGATTGTTCTTTATGCTCAGTTTGCCCAAAATACAAGAGAAAATGCAATTGAAAGTAATAAGCAGCTCTTAGATCAGGCAGCCTGGAATCTGAATACCTACCTGCGTAACATGATGACTGTATCAGATACGATGTATTACAGTGTAATCAAGAACAGAGACCTGACCTATGAGCCGTTAGATAAAGAAATGACGCTGCTCTATGAAGCAAATAAAGATAATCTGATCAGCATTGCCTGCGTGACAGAGGACGGAGCCGTGATGGCGGCAGCACCGGTCGCGACCAGAAAGAAAGGTATCGATATCAAGACACAGGACTGGTTCATACAGGCAAATGAGAAGATTGAAAATCTGCATTTTTCGACTCCCCATGTACAGAACCTCTTTGACAGCAGCAACTATCGATATTTCTGGGTCGTGTCTCTCAGTCGTTCCGTAGAATTGACGAACATAGGACGTATCCGCCGTGGAGTATTATTGGTAGATATGAACTTCAGCGGTATAGAGCAGCTGTTATCCAAGGCAAATGAAAAAGGCTATGGCTATATCTATCTCATGGATCGTAACGGAGAGATCATATATCACCCGCAGCAGCAGGCAATCTATTCTAATCTGATTCAGGAGAATAATCAGACTGCGGCAGCCTATGAAGACGGTAATTATACAGAAACCTTCGAAGGCAAGGAGCGCGTCGTAATTGTGAAGACAGTCGGCTATACCGGCTGGAAGTTAGTCAGTGTGACTCCTGTACAGGAGTTCACAGTGAATCTGAATCAAATCAGGTTCTTCACTGTCATGATTGCAACCATTTCCATCATGCTGATTCTGTTCGGTAATGCATTTATTTCCTCCAAAGTGACAGACCCGCTTCGAAAGCTGGAAAAATCCATTAAATATCTGGAAGAGGGCAATCTTGATACAGATATCTATATTGGCGGTACACATGAAATTCGGCATCTTGGCAAGACCATTACATCTATGGTACGACAAATGCGTAAGCTGATGGATGATATGGTAGCAGAACAACAGGAGAAGAGAAAGAGTGCACTTGATGCCCTGCAGTCGCAGATTAATCCGCATTTTCTCTATAATACCCTTGATTCTGTTGTGTGGATGATTGAGAGTGAGCGTTATCAGGAAGCCATTTCCATGGTTACTGCATTAGCTAAGCTCTTCCGTATCTCCCTAAGTAAGGGTAAGAACATTATCTCAATCAGAGATGAAATATCACACGCCAAATACTACCTCGATATTCAGAAGGTACGGTATAAAAATAAATTCAATGTCAGAATAGAAGTAGACCCTGCAATCGAGGATTATTGTACAATCAAGCTGATTGTACAGCCGCTCTTGGAAAATGCCATATATTATGGTGTGGAGCATATGGATGGAGACGGTGAAATTATTCTGCGGGGTTATGAGAAAGAAGATTATATATATATAGAAGTAACAGATAACGGTATGGGAATTCCAAAGGAGAATATTGAATATCTTCTGACAGACGACACACGTGTCAGAAAGCATGGCTCAGGAATCGGTCTTCGCAATATCGACCAGCGTATTAAGCTGTATTTTAAGGGTGATTATGGTCTGACAATAGAGAGTGAACTGGATGAGGGAACGACAGTCAGAATCTGTCTTCCGAAGCTTCCTTATTCGGAAGCTTATCCGAAGGAGGTGCCGCATGAAGATCAGAAGTAGCACAATCTTCAGAATCATTACCTCTATAGTAGTCGTTATTCTGCTGCTCAGTCTGTATTATTACGGAACACATGGTAAGGACCAGGCGGAACCTAAGGCAATCTCGTTGATTGTCTATGGAAATGAAACAGAGCGTTGGGAGAATCTGAGACGCGGTGCAGACCAAGCAGCTGAGGCAGCAGGCGCTGAAGTCAATCTTGTAACAATGTCTGACGAGACGGATGCCGGAGAGCAGAAGAAACTAATACAAAGAGAGATTAATAATGGCGCAGATGCTCTGATGATTGCCGCCTGCAACAGCACAGAAATGAAGCAGTACATTGAGGAGCTGTCCGGTAAAATACCGGTTATTCTGGTGGAGAGTGGAATCGGCTACACAGATGACAGACTCTGTATCAGTGCAGATCATTATCAGATGGGCTATCAGCTTGGAGAAACTATCATAGAACATGAAGTACCGGAGGTTAAGGTAGCCATATTTATCGACCATGAACTAAGAGACAGTGTCGCCGAGCGTTATCAGGGATTATATGATGCACTGCAGGGCAGAGTAGACAGTATTACCATATGGAATCGGAAGGACAACGAGGCAGATATACGCGCTATGCTTCTCCTTCAGCGGCAGCTGACCGAAGAAGCCGTAGACGTTGTAGTCGGACTGGATACAGCTTCAACAGAAGCCGTTATAGATGCAGCAGAGAATCTGAATAAGGATGTTAAGCTCTACGGAATCGGCAATTCCGATCAGACGGTATACTACCTCGACAGTGGTGTCGTAGAAGCACTTGGTTACCAGAATGAATTCAGTATCGGCTATCTCGGTGTCTGTGAAGTCATGGGAATCAGTCATCACACAAGAGAAGAGTATAACAATATGGTAGAATACCGCGTTGTAACCAAGAAATCACTCTACGAAACCGATAATCAGAAGATGCTATTTCCATTCGTTAAATAGTCAGGAGGTTCGCAATGAAGAAATTATCTAGTATCTTACTCGTTCTCAGTCTGTTCCTGACAGGCTGCAGCACCTCCCTTCCTCTGACAGATGCCGGCGAGGCGCCTAAGAAAAGTATCAAGATTGGTGTCAGCATTTACGATGAATACGATACCTTTATTGCCGATACAGTTGCGTATCTGAAGGAATGGAGCGTTGAAAAGGAGAAAGAAACCGGAACTGTAATTACACTAGATATCGTCAGTGCCGGAGGAAGTCAGCTGACACAGAATGACCAGATTGAACGATTCGCCGACAGAGGCTATGATGCAGTCTGTGTCAATCTTGTTGACCGGACGGATGCAACCGTAATCATTGATAAAGCAAGAAATGCAGACATGCCGATTGTCTTCTTCAACCGTGAACTGGTAGAGGAAGATCTGGAACGATGGGATAAGCTCTATTATGTCGGAGCCATCGCACAGCAGTCAGGTGAGATGCAGGGACAGATCGTAGTAGATGCCTGTGATGAACGTTTTTCTGAAATCGATATTAATAGAGATGGAATCCTGCAGTATGTCATGCTCGAAGGAGAGGCAGGACATCAGGATGCCCTCGTCAGGACACAAAGCTCTGTCAGTACAGTTACAGAAGCCGGATATGAGGTAGAAAAGCTCGGAGATGAGATTGCCAACTGGAACCGCGCTCAGGCTAAGACTAAGATGAATATGCTGTTAGAGCGATATGCCAATCAGATAGAGGTCGTATTTGCAAATGATGACGATATGGCACTCGGAGCGTTGGAGGCTCTGGAAGAGAGTCATGTTACCCATATCCCGATGATCGTAGGAGTCAACGGCATTCCTGAGGTCCTCGATGCCATCAAAGCAAAGCACATAGAAGGTACTGTCTATAACGACGGTAGGGGTCAGGCACAGGCAATTCTCGAGATGTCCTATGCACTTGCCATGGGAGAACCCTTCCCCGACCAGATTACCCTGACCGGCGAAAAGTATGTGTATCTGCCCTATAAGATTATTACCTATAATAATGTACAGCAGTATATATCGAATCAGTAGTGAGTTCTATTAACGGACAAGTTCTTCTTTCTTCATATACTTATCCAATGCAAGATTAAAGAATTCCAGATCCTCATGGCTGAGCTGTTTGAGCTTGGCCGTGACTTCATGGAGCAGCTTCAGATTCTCTATTTCTTCTTCAAAAAATTCCTGAGGTGTGATATTAAAATAATTGCAAATATCAAAAAAAGGCAGACATAGACGGTGATGAATGACCGGAACTGATAGCCTGCAGATATGACTTACTGCGTCCCAGCTCTAGACTGACCTGGTATTCAGAAATATTCGCATGAATCCTAAGCTCTGTTATTCTGTTCTTCACAAAATTCTCATCCATAAATATCACCTCTACTCCATAGTTTATAGAAAAAATAACACCCTTATACCGCTAAATGTAGTAAAATATACTTGATAAATACAGATTATTACTACAATCAGTAGTTATTTATAAAATAAATTTGCATTTTGAAAGGATTGATGTAGGATAAATGACAAAACAGAACTATTTTGGGGGAAATAGAATGTATAGGATTTTGATATGTGACGATGAAAAACCAACATGCGATCTCATTGAGAGCGCACTAATCCGGCTGAAGGAAACGCAGCAGTTGGATTTATGTATAGATCAATGCTATACTGCGGATGCTCTTTTGAAGAACATAGGAGAAAAGGATTACATTGATCTTTTATTTCTGGATATCGAACTGCCGGATATGAATGGTGTAGAGGCGGGGAGGATACTTCGTGAAGAATATCATAATGAAGAGGTACAGATTATATACATATCGTCAAAGTCTCAGTATGCCATGCAGCTGTTTCAGACAAGACCATTTGATTTTTTGATTAAACCAATAG
Organism: bacterium; assembly: GCA_030539165.1. GTDB lineage: Bacteria > Bacillota > Clostridia > Lachnospirales > Lachnospiraceae > JAAYYM01. The sequence continues at coordinate 6,864 of JAUNSO010000016.1, read as the reverse complement.
AGCAAAATGCAGTTATACATTTATTTGAAAAATATATGAATCTGTACGGCGCTCATCAGAAGTTCTTTCATTATAAAGTAGGGAAGAGAGAAGAAAAAGTACTATACTCCGAAATTATGTACTTCATGTGTGAACAAAGGAAAATCTATATTGTAACCAGACGAGAAAAGATTTCTTTTTACGGAAAAATGAAAGAATTACATAAAGCAATACAGACAGCAGGATTTTGGTCTGTGCATTATTCTTATATCATCAATGTAAAATACGTTAAGAAATTTAAAAATAACGAAATTGTAATGTATGATGATTATGCTGTTCCAATCAGTAGTGCATATAAAGAGAAAGTGAAAGAAAAAATATTGCATCTGGATGAGGGAGATAGAAATCATGCTGAATAATCTGTTTTATTTGCTGCTCAATGCATTCAGAATCTATGTCATGTATCGGTTTATTGGACTTTTCTTTGACCGGGATAGTATAAAACCGTGGGTGGTATGGGCTTACGCTGCATATTTTGCAATCAATAGCAGTACATATCTTCTTTTAAATTCGGCGATTACTAATCTGGTGATAAATGATATATGTCTGTTGCTTATTATTGTGGCAGGCTATCAAGGCAGTCTAAAAAGAAAACTTCTATCACTGGCGATTAATCATGGTATGGGAAATTTGGCTGAAAATATAGCATGGGTTATTTTTGTTAAGGGAAGAAGTAATCAAATGGAGGAGTTTGGATTTTTCTTTTCAGTATTTATATTATTCTTTCTTGAGACCCTGATTGAGAAAACAATTAATTTACGTAAAAGTATTGATGTATCATTCTATAAGGAGTTATTTCTGATTTTTATATCACTAGGTAGTATGTTTATCGCCAATATTATGATAGAAGGAAATTATCAAAATATGATTCTTCTGGTTATTTCATTAGGCATACTATTTATGATTAATATCTCCGTATTCTACTTTTATGAAAAGGTTCTTAACGATTATGTAAAGCAAAAAGAAGAAGACATGTATAAGCTGCAGCTGACGATGTATCAGAACCAATTGGAGATGATGCAAAGTGCGAATGATGCTTATAGGATTATGAGACATGACATGAAGCATCATATGATTCTGCTGTCGGACTACATCAAAAGACGGGAAAATGATAATGCAGTAAAATATCTGGAGAAGATGAACTATTATATCAATAACGATACACAATATGTGAATACAGGGAATGAAGAGATAGACAGCATCTTTAATTATGTGATTGGTGAGATTCGAAAGATTGATGGTAACATAGAGACCGATATTAAGATTCCCAGAGCTCTTCCCATCGAAGATTTTGATATCAATGTGATATTAAGTAATCTTCTGCTGAACGCCTATGAGGCAATTCGGCAGTGTGACAGAAAAGAGATTATGGCAGTTATGAGATATGACAGAGGGATCTTGAAGATTCTGATTCGCAATACATATAACGGAACAGTCCGGCGAGGTACAGGAGGCTATATCTCCACAAAGCATGATCAGAAGGAACATGGTATCGGACTGGAAAGTGTTAAAAAGACAGTTGCAAAATATGATGGAACGATGAATATTGATTATAATGATGAGGAATTCAAAGTAGATATTTTCATCTATCTGGATGACCATGAAGAAAAAGCATGAATGTGCTTTTTCTTTTTTTGAGAATAATTATTACCATAATCGATTTAAAAATTACAAGTTGAAAAAAAGGTCGAAAAATGTGATAACGTGTAATTATTAAATTTAAAGGGGGACTCATTCATGAAAAGGATTATTACACAACTATGCAAAGGTATTATGTGTATGTCCATGGTAGCTGCTACTGTATTTGTAAATTCAACTTGTTTTTACAAACTGTATCAGGAAGAGCTGCCGGAAGAGTTAGGCAAATTAAGAAAGCATGCTTAGCAGGAAGCTTGTCGATATAATCGCTCAAAACAGCAATTTATCGCAAGAGGACAGGACAATCTTAGAGTATGGGCTGAAGAAAATCATTTTGCTCACGGCAGATCTGATTTTTACAGTCATACTGGGCGTTCTTCTGAAGATTGCTGTTGAGAGCATTATATTCTATTTTTCCTTTATGCTCCTTCGTATGTACGCAGGAGGATACCATTCCAAAACAGAACTTCAATGCAAAATTCATTCTGCCATTGTTACCATATTGTCACTGGCTTTTATTCGAGTGATGCCGGATATGTATGGGTGCAATGCGTTTCTTATGCTTCTTAGCAGTATCATAATAGCATTTATGGCTCCGGTGGAGGCAGTGAATAAGCCTTTATCTGACGATGAAAGAAGAATCAATCGCAGAGTCAGTCTGATGATTCTGCTGATTTTGAATGTTCTGTCCGTTGTTAGTCTGATATTACACTGGAGTTACTATCACAGAGCAGCAATGGCTGCACTTCTGGCAGTTTTGATATTGATGATTATGGGAAAATTATCAGGGGAGAGATTGAAATATCATGAAGATCAACTATAGGAAAATCCTGGCCGGACTATGCATCGCACTCACTGTAGCAATTGCATTCCTGACCGGAGTCTATCTGACTGAATACAAGGCACTTCAGGAGTCCAAGAAGAGTACCGTCAGCACGATTGCCGTCGTCAATATGGATAATGGAGTTATGAAAAACGGAAAGCTGGTACATTATAGTGAGGATATGATGCAGTTTCCGGACGTGAACTTCATGCCGGCAGGACTGGTAGATGCCCGTGAGGGAGCAGCGAGCGGCAAATACGCCGCCTATATACTGCTTCCGGAGAATTTCTCCGCGGCAATAGAAAGTATTAACACCGAACCACAGAAATCCAGTATCGAATATGCCATCTACCCGGATCTGAGGGAAGACATCAATATCAAGGTCATCAATGACATCCATAACTTTATCATCAATCTGAGCTCCAATACCTCCTATATGTATGTAAACGCAATCCTGAGAGAATTTCATAGCGTACAGGATGGATCAGGAACCATACTCGTCAATGATACAAGAGATCTGAATCAACTGATGGCAGTCGAACCGGAGACTCTGCTGCAGCCGATAGAACTCACGCCGATGGAACGCGTGGAAAATACCATAGAGTATATAGATCTGAGTGATCAATATAAAAAAGCAGAAAAAATAGTAACAGATGTAGATAAAAATTACGAAAAATACGTTCGGACCGGAAGGGATGAATTCAAGAAAATACAGCAAAAAGAGCCTGCCGTGACCGCTTCTAATACAGCACTTACCGAGAAGCTGGCAACCATCACCATAGATACAGACGCAGAAGGGAAGTTAATCTATGCCAAGGGTATGGAAGAGCTAAATCAGGCAGCGCAGGAATATGCAGCTGTGATAGACGGTCAGAAGAAGACGGCAAAGGTTGCGCTGGGATGGGTAGACCCCTCAGCGACTCCGACACCCACGATCACGCCGACACCTGAGATTACCCCGACACAGGGAGTCACACCTACACAGGAAGTGACCCCAACACAGGAGGTCACCCCGACAATCATACCCACGCCGACACCGGTCGTCAATGCAACAGGGCTCCAGACCTATGTAACCAATCAGTTTCAGACAGTAGCAAATACATATAACACCAAAGTAGATACACAGATCACGAAACTAAGCGATACAAAGAACAGTCTGATTACCCTCAGAAACAATATAACAGGAACTACGATGGAGACCTCACAGACTTCATCCGAAGCAGTTTCACAGAACGCTGTACCGGCAAATGTATTACCGACAGCCACAGCTCCGACGAATGCAGAGATAGCTACACAACTGGAAGCACAGATTACCGTTATAGAAGGTATCACAGAAGAACTTCAGGCAGCCAAAATCACCAACTCTGTGACTGACCAAATGAGAACCGACCTGGATGAATGGTGGAATAACGCTATCCATCAGATAGATGCCATAGAGACGATCGATACCTCCAACATACAGGGCATCATATCAGAGAAGATCAGCGCACCGGTCAGAGATCAATGCTCCAAGGAGAGAGCCGCGGTCATGGACAGGTCGGCAAACCTCCAGAAGGCACTGGGCGACTACGTCATGCCGCTGCTGCAGTTCGACCCGATGATGTATGTAGATCAGGGAGAGATCGCCAAGTCCATGGGAGAGCTGAGTGAGACGGTCTATGATATGGAGACAGAGACACTGGATAAGACAGGCGAATATATAGACTATTCCATGGATGTCTACGACACGGCAGACAAAAATATCGAGGCACTGCAGGAGGATGTGGATACCTCCTACACCCAGACTGAGGAAAATGTCACACGGACGGTCACAGACCTAAAGGCAAACCGAGAGAAAATCAATGCACAGAACAGCCTTCTGTTAGAGGACTTCGTCACCAAGCTTCCGTACAGCAGACTGGGAAGTATCGAATATACAGAGGTCTACGATCTGATCGTCAGCCCGCTCAACGCTGAGAATCATGACGGCGACAGACATCTCAGCCTGAAGGATATCGATGAGCAGGCGATGGAGTACATCGGATTAGGCATTATCCTGACCGTCATTACCATGTTAGTCTGTGCACTTGTGTGCTGGATATATCAAATACGGACTGAAGCAAAGAAGAGTATCCAAGGAGGAGGTGAGAAGGATGAATGGAGCAGGAATTTCAATTGATGATACCGCCCTGCAGGTCGCAGGAGACATTGAGAAACAGGCAGAGTCAATATCACAGGCATTCAATGCAGTCAGAGGACAGATCAATCTGCTGCCGGATGTATGGCATGGACAGAGTAAGGAAGCATTCATGAATGAATATGAATCTGTGCAGCCGCAGTTTAATGCAGTTGTAGAGACACTGACAACGATTTCACAGCAGCTGAGACAGGTAGTACAGGCATTTACAGATGTGGATGAGAATCTGGGCAGCCAGTTAGGCTCATTTTAGTGCACAGTGGCTCTTTTACGAGAGCAGGAGAGCCACTGTATCTCAAAAGAGGAAAGTAAGATGCAGGAAGCAGATACAGCCATAGAACTCGATCCGGGCAGCATCGCCAATCGAGGCGATACCTACAGCTCACTGACAGATCTATATGAGATCAAGGTATTCAGTGACAGCTTTCAAGAGACCAGACAGGAGCTGCTGCAGGCAAAGCGCCAGATCGAGGCAGATAATTACCGGATGGTATTTTCAGATGCAGTACAGAGTGAGTACACGAACCCTCTGCTGGAGATACTCTTTACCAACATAGAATATAAGGGAAAACGTGAGGCCTATCAGGAGCAGAGCAGTGAGTGGCTTCACAGGGCATCCATAGTGGCAGGAACGATGGCATGCCTGCTCTTTCTGGTCATCATGATACAGAGAGCGAAGAACAGACTCAGAAAGGCGGGCACAGATGATCCTATCAATCTCCATACCACATACCCATCAGGAATATGATATACAGGTACAGCCGCATCAGACCATAGAAAACATCATACAGGTACTGGATGAGGGCGGACTCCTGTCACTGGATCCGGAGCATATCAAGATCAAGTCTGTACGGAACCAGACCTACCTGCGGACAGGACTGACGCTCGAACAGGCAGCTGTCTATCAGGGCGATACACTGATGATTACGCAATAGAGAAGGAGCCGGACATACCATGGATAAGATACTGACAGAAGAAACTCTGATGCTCACGGACATACGCGCAGAGAACGATTATGACTTTGAAAAGATACAGGTGGATCATCCCCTGCTTCTATCCTGTAACATTACCAGACAAAAGGAAAGCATTCTTCTGACCTATGACACCAGAAGGAGATATCCCTTTGAAGACATCAGAAGTGAGAAGGAAGCACTGAAGCTGTCGGTTCTGATCAGCCTGTATCAAACCCTTGAGCTGATCAGAAGCTATAGCTTTGCACTCACACCACAGAATATCTATTATGACAGACAGGGCAATGTATTCATTAAGTTCAGAGACATCTGCGACAGACAGATCAAGGCAGAGACCTATTTCCAGTCCTACAAAGCCATGATCGGCTTCTGTCTGCAGAGAAAGTATACCTATGAGGACTATATGGAGGGAGGTATGGAGCTGCTCTGCAAGAATCCGTTTCTGAGTCAGGTCCATGCAGCCGGGACACCAAAGGAACTCCGGGAACTTCTATATGAACGCTATGACAGCCAGTATGAGGAATCTCTGCATCAGAAGGTCGAGATCAGAGGAGGACTGCTGAAGAAGCTGATTATCTACGCGACCGTTATAACAGTCGTTCTGTTAGCGGGCGGAGGCTTCCTGTTCTATCAGCTGTTCGATGTCAACCGGGTGAACAGAGCCACGATAGCCGGCTATGGAGCCTATATGGATCATAACTTTGTCAATACCATCGATACCCTGTCCTTCGTAGAGATCGGGAAAATGAACACACATACCAAATATATACTTGCAGAATCCTACATTAACAGCGAATATTTGACAGCAGAGCAAAAAGAAAATATACTGTCAGATATAGCCCCTAATGGAAATGAAAGGCTTTTAGACTATTGGATCTATATCGGCAGAACCGAATATACAGAGGCTGAAAATATCGCCATGCAGCTTTCCGATGATGAGATGCTGCTCTACGCCTACATGAAGGAACAGAACCAGATAGAAATCAATACCACCATGAGCGGAGAAGACAAGAAAGCCGCCCTGGCAGTGCTCGAAGAGAAGATCAAGAAACTCTCGGAGCAGTATCAGAAGCAAGAAGAAACCCCACAAGATGCGACAGAGCAGACACTTCCGGAAGAATAAGCACCAACAAATGTAAATTAATACGGAGGAAACAAAACCATGGCAGAGATCAAGCTGAATGCAGAGGATGTCTATACAGCAGTAAACACCATCA
>JAUNSO010000015.1:51498-60573 GCA_030539165.1 bacterium | reverse complement strand
ATGAATTTCTCCAAACTTAGCTCCAGTGCAGGTTTGGGGATTTTTATTTTCATAGGAAAATACATGTATTAAAGGAGTCGGAAGAGATGATTACAACCGTTTTATTTGATCTGGATGCGACATTATTACCAATGGATAATGATGAATTTATCAAGGTGTATTTTGGTCTACTAGCAAAGAAGCTGATACCATACGGATACGAGCAAGACTCTTTAGTGAAAGCAGTGTGGACAGGAACAGAGGGAATGGTAAGGAATGATGGAACATGTACGAATGAAGAAGCCTTCTGGAATACCTTCAAGAATACTTTAGGGGAGAAATGTCTTCAGGATAAGCCGATTTTTGACCAGTTCTATTGTAATGAGTTTAATGAGGCAAAGGTAGTATGTCATGATAACCCATTAACAAGAAAAGCTGTAGAGACCATTAAAAGAAAAGGATTAAGAGTAGTTTTGGCCACAAATCCGTTATTTCCGGCTATTGCGACAGAGTCAAGGATCAAATGGGCGGGATTTGAACCGGAAGAATTTGAACACTATACAACCTATGAGAACTCACATTACTGTAAGCCCAATCCGAAATACTATCTTGAAGTTCTTGACCATATAGGCTGCAGACCTGAAGAGTGCCTGATGGTTGGTAATGATGTAATTGAAGATATGGAAGCAGGAGTTGCTGCCGGACTTGATGTTTTTCTAATCACAGACCATATCATTAATCGGAAAAATGCAGATATATCAAGTTACAAGCATGGCAGTTTTGAAGATTTCATATCATACATGGAATCATGATTGATCCGAAAGCTTTCTGAATTCCGAAGGAGCCACTCCTTTGATTTCACGAAAGCTTTTTGTAAAGTAACTCATATCTTGAAATCCGCATTGTTCAGCGATGTCGTTAATTGGTCGGTTAGAATTGATTAGTAATTCTGCAGCAGTTTGAACGCGCAGTTGTCTGATATATTTGATTGGCGAGATACCGACACTGTCATGAAAACAGCGCAGACATTCGCTTTCACTGATCATAGCACTGCCTGCAATGTCTTCCACTCTTATTTCATTGACATAGTTTTCGGAGATATATTTTAACATCACCTTCATACGACGTTCTGTTCGTAAGGCCTTTTCTGAAAAGTCGTTTGATTGTTTGGACTTGTATCTGATAATCAACAACAAAATACTAGAAATGCAATTTCTAATGTTAAATTCAAAACCAAATTCCTCATTCGCAGCCGAAGCCCAGGCACTGCTAAATAGTGTCAGGATATCCTTCTGCCATTTCTCATTCCCAGTTATAGTAACATAGGGCAATTCATTGTTATCAACAAGTGGCTGAATATAGTTCTGATAGAAGACACTGTCATGTGATCCAAGAAGCTCTGATTTAAAAACCATAGAATGAATCGTACAAGTATCTTCATTTTCACACCAGCAGGAATGAAGAATTTCCTTGTTAATAAAGTAAGCTTCCCCTTCATGAATAATCTTCTGATCTGAATTTACACCAAGATGAACGGTTCCTTTATCCACATAGCCAAATTCCAGATGTTCATGCCAATGCCACGGAACATCATCTGTCGGAAGATAGTCATAATAAAGACCGATTGGGAAAGAAACAGAACCATGTATCTTCATCTCTTTCTGAATATTATTAATACTTACGTTACATCTAGTAACAGCCATAATAAGAACCTCCATTTTTGAAGAAAATGTCCTATAAATTTGGCGTATATCTTATAACATGTCATACAACCTGACGGTATAATTATAGTATAGAAAGATAACAATGTAAATCCATTTTAAGAGAAGGAGGTAAAAATTATGAAGCTGACATTAAACTACATTCCCAACATGAAACAGTTCTTAGGTACTGTTAACAATTGCTCGGGTCATATTTTTATTGAATTAGGCGATCAGAGTTATTTGAATCTAAAAGGGGAAGGCGAAGGTAAGTTTTACCTTGAGAGTATAGGACAGTTTCCCAAGGGTCTTCGTGTATTGACAGAACATAGCGAAGATGCAGTTACGCTTATGGAGACACTTATCGCATCCTGAATCAGTCTAATAGAGAGAAATGACACAATATATTTAGTGTCATTTCTTTTTTTGTAAAAAAGTATTGACTATGACGTTGCGTAATAGTATATACTTAGTACAAAAGGAGGTTCTATTATGGAACAAATTGTTGTAAAAGAAATCAGATCAGATGAAGCCTACAGAAAAATCATGCTGGCTCCTGCAGATAAGAAGGAAGATGTATATCGTTATGACTTTATGAAGGCATTCGAGAAGAAGTGGGAGATGTATCATTGTCCGCTGAAAGCAAAGCAGGAGGGTGGATATGATGTTGTGATGGCAAGCGGGATGCTGGGTTATCTAACGCCCAAAAGCATAGACATGTCCTATGAACCAATGATTGATATGCTGTCAGACCAGACCTTCTGGAAGAAGTGTAAGGAATCAATTGAAAAAACGTTACATTGCTTCGAGGAGCATGGCATTGAATTACCAGTCAGAGAGTACTTATTTACGGTTACTCTGGGAGATCCGGAAAGTCCTTATTGTAAGCTGTGTGACAACTATAGTGGAGATGGAGGAATTCCGGGATATATTTTTGGTTCACTGGTTCCTTCTGCATATACATTATCGAGAATGCCGGTGGCATTGTCACATGAAGCAGCACACAACGTGAGATTTCAGTTTATCAAATGGAGTCAGGATATTACGCTTGGAGAATATATTATCTGTGAAGGGTTAGCGGAGAATTTTGCGACGACCATGTACGGGTATGATCAGGTAGGTCCGTGGGTTACAAAAACAAGTGAAGAAACTTTGAATGACTACATAAAGCCATTGATGAAGGACGCACTTTTAGTGCAGGGCTTTGATAATATTACTGCGTATATGTATGGAGATGAACTGGCTTTGATGCAGAATTACATTCCGGCCGGCATGCCGTACTGTGCAGGATATGCATGTGGGTATCATTTAGTAAAGTATTACTTGGAGAAGACAGGAACAGATATCACAGATGCAACGATTCTGCCGGCACAGGAGATACTGGATGCGGTTCCTGAATTCTGGGAGATCAAGACGACGGTCTAGGAGAGGAGCGCTTATGGCATACACAGTTAACGAACTGGCAGAACTGTCAGGGCAGACAGTCAGAACACTTCATTACTACGATCAGATTGGTTTACTTTGTCCTGCCAGAAATGAGGATAATCAATATCGTGTGTACGGAGCAGAAGAGGTGGATAAACTGCAGCAGATTTTACTATATCGGGAGCTGGGGTTTCCTTTGAATCAGATTAAAGATATATTGAATGCATCTGATTTTGAACGGGAAAAAGCATTGACTTCGCAGTTAGAAGCATTAATCCAGAAAAAATGCATGATGGAACAAATGATTTTAAATGTAAAAAAGACTATTTCAGCAATTAAGGGAGAACAGGTTATGAATGATCAGGAGAAATTCGAGGGCTTCAAACAGACGCTGATAGAGGAAAATGAAAAAATATATGGAAAGGAACTGCGTAAGAGGTTTGGAAATGAACAAATCGATTCCGCAAATGAGAAAATCATGAAAATGAATCAGGAAGAATGGGATGCTTTATCAGAATTAGAACAGAGGATCTTGACTCTGCTGAGTGAAGCATTTCCCGAAGGAAATCCGGCAGGCGAGAAGGCTCAAAAGGCCTGTGCACTGCATAAAGAGTGGCTATGCAGCCAGTGGAAGCCGGGTACTTATTCAAAAGAAGTACACTTTTCTCTGGCTGAGGGTTATGTTGCAGACACTCGTTTTACAGCTTATTATGATAGAGTTGGTGCGGGATGCACGGCTTTCTTCAGGGATGCAATAGCGATTTATACCGGTCACAATGTACATTAGAGGGTGATGGTATCAAGGTCGTCCGGAACAAGGATATTTCCCTGATATACCGTCTGTCCTTCTGCTGTGTACAGCTGCCTGCGATGGTCTATATTTTTATCTTCTGTATGATAGAGTACCAGATTTGGAATGTTCATACTTGCGGCTATTTCACAGGCATCCTTTACGGTAGAGTGGTGTTTTTCATAAGGCTTGAACAACTCAGCCTCTGATGAGAGGCAAAATGCTTCATGCAGCAGCCACTTGCTGCCTTCTACATAAGAATACTCATAATCATTATACGGCTCATCTCCGCAGCAGGTGAGCCTTTCATGATTTCCAATATCCATACAGAAGCCAAATTGTTTTGCTTTAGTGGAATGGATATCAAAAAAAGTAACAGAGGTGCCGATGATCTGTCTGGTCTCGGAATCTGTTACCTGAACCAGATGAATCCGTTTCCCGATTTGTGCATATTCCTTCTTTTGAAGAAGATTATCAGCCATAATATCCAACAGATTAATTACTTCATCATGCCCATAAATATAGAGCTCATCTTGATATTTTCCCTGGTTGATACCCTGCGCAATCATGCGTATCATCCAGATGACTCCTACTATATGGTCCAAATGTTTATGCGTAATAAAGATTTGATGTATAGTTCTCCAATCAATATCTGCCTTTTCTAACTGACGCAGCAGAGTATTTCCGCCGCCGCCATCAACAAGCAGATATTGATTATTATTTTCGATGATAAAACAGGTATTATAGCATTTTGTTACGGTTGCATGACCGGTTCCGAGCATGGTAATCTTCATTTTTTAACAGTCCTTTGTATTTGACGGGATTGTTCAAGCATATATTTTTCAACCTCATCAGCCGTCAGTTTTCTGATTTCTGTATGTGGATATTCGATATACTTTTCAGTTATAAATACAGGAGCCATCTGTTTACAGGATTTATCTTTGTTTTTCTTTAGAAAGAGCTGTAGGTCTTCGTCATTTGCAAAGATTTTGTAAGAAACTCTTCCTTTGCTGCTTTCAATCTCATAAATGCCACAAGGCTTCTTTACTGTTGCATCAGCCGCACGCAGATATAGCTTCGCAATCCCCAGTGACTGAAATGGGAAATTCCATCGCTGCAGCCCCCTCTTAGGATCATGCTCAATACAGATACAGCGTCCACAGGTACCACAGATATATTGTGTATGATTCTGCAGGCAATCTAGAGGATTGAGCAAAGGGGTGATTCTATTTTGAACTGCATAGCATTCTTCACACATTTTAACTAGCTCTTTATAAATGAAAGATTCCATACCTTCTGTGTAATATAAATATACTGTCCATCGGGGGTCTCATGTACCTGATATCCCGATATAATATCCTGACTATGCTCCTGCATAATGGTGGAATATCCATTTGCAGTGCTTTTCAAGCGAGGAAATGTGATTTCTGTTTGAAAGGAATCTGATAATTTGAGACCGGCTTGATTTCCAAGCTCTTCGAATTCATCCTTTGTATAATACTTGATATGCCCATCAGGTTTCATTTTCATAAAAGCATCTACAAAACGTGAATGGTCGTTGTCATTAGGTGTCGGGTCTGCAATCAGGAATTGTCCTCCCTTTTTTAATAGCCTAGCTAATTTCATAAATGTATTTGTGATGTTGGGAAAATGGTGCAGTGCATATCTGGTTACAATGACATCAAAAGACTCCTGTGCAAAGGGGAAATGACTTCCGTCATAAGATACAAATTCAATATTGTCTAAATCTTCATCAGAAGCCTTTGCACGAATACTCTTCAAAGCTTCTTCTACGATATCCAGTCCGATCACATGAGCCTCCGGATATCTTCTGGCAATTTCCATAGAAACATATCCTGTACCTGTTCCAAGATCGAGTATTCTGCTGTTTGGTAGGATATGCAGTGCCTCTATTATCTGATTCAGATGTTTCTCATCCTGTGTCTGTCTGTCATACAGTTTTCCTTCACCAAAGCTTGCTTCAAAGCCTCTTTTTGTTGCTTCAATACTCTCTTGTGCATTCATGTTTTCATCTCCAATGACTTTCTTTTATGATTAGTAACTTACTATAATTGAAAACTCAGAAGTTGTCAACGTAGATGATAGAAAAATGTGATATAGTGATATATGTAACTTTTGTATTGAAAGAACTTATGATACAATACCCCTACATTGGAGGTTGTTTATGAGTCAGTATATCATTGAGACAGCGCAGCTGGGATTAAGAGAATTAACAGCAGACGATTTTGAGGCATGGCATAAGATATTGTCAGATCCAGAGACCATGCAGCACTACCCGAAGCCATTCGATGAAGAAAAGACGAAGGGCTGGATTGACTGGAATCTTGATAATTATCAGAAGTATGGGTTTGGTTTATGGGCAGTCATTTTGAAGGAAACCGGACAGTTTGTCGGGGACTGTGGAATTACGATGCAGAATATACATGGGGATGGAGTATTATATCCTGAGATCGGATATCATATCAGCAAAGATTTTCAGAGAAGAGGCTTTGCATCGCAGGCGGCGAAGGCATGTCTGCAATATGCTTTTGAGCATACAGAAAATGATGAAATCTTTTCCTATCAAAAATGGACCAATATTGCCTCCCGCAAGACAGCTGAGAAGATGGGAATGTCCTTCAGAGAAGAATATCAGGATGAGAAGAATACGAAAACAAGCGTATACTCTATCACCAGATTGGAGTACTATGATCAAAGCAGTCATCCGAAGAAGCATATTATTCCCGTATTTTGATGCTGTATGTATGTCCTATGAGGAGGGTGTCCAGAAACCGGATGTTAAGATCTATTTCAGATGTATGGAGAAGCTGGCATTACAGGCAGAAGATTGTCTATATGTTGGTGATGGCGGCAGCAACGAGCTTGAGGCGGCAGAGGCTGTCGGAATGACAGCTGTACAGGCGGTGTGGTATCTTAAGGATAATGTAGGACAGCCGTGTGGCCGCAAAGAGGGCTTTCGTCAGATAGAGAATCCTTTGGATATTTTAAAGATGGGAATATAGTATGGATTACACAATTCGGGAATCGGAAGCATTTTCGGTCATCGGGCAGGAAATAGAGCTTACGAATTATCAGAGACAAAATATACAGCTCAGTATACAATTCTGGAAGACCTTTAACCAAAATCTTAAGAAGAATTATTTATCACAATCGGGAAATTGGATAAAGTATGCTTTTATGCAAAAGAGAGATACCAAGCTGTATTATTATTGTGCAATACCGAAGAAAGTAGTGGTCCCGGAAGGTTTTACTGTAAAAGAGATTCCACAGCAGAAATACCTGGTTGCAGAACATCTCGGACATATGGACAGGATTTATGATACATATACGACAATCTATCAGGAGCTATTGCCTCAGACCGGATATGAACGGAGCCAGACGGACTTCCTTCATTTTGAAAAGTATGATTACCGGTTTCACTGGAACAGGGATGATTCGGTGATTGAGATCTGGGTTCCGATTAACACTTGAGAAAGAGAGAAAATGCTATGAATGGAGTCAATAAAACACTTTATATACCGTTGTATGGCAAAGCACAGGTCAGTCAAAAAGGAATCATTTTGGCAGATCAAAAGGCAGAGGAAATCTGGAAGAAGGAGCAATTCCCATTGAAGGGGAAAGCAAAATCAAAATGGCTGGCTTACAACATGGCTATGAGAGCCAGAGTCTTTGATGACTGGACGAAAAGGCAGCTGAAGGAGGCTCCAAATGCTCTGGTATTACATATAGGCTGCGGTATGGACAGCAGAGTCCTGCGTGTCGGAACAGCTGCAGGAGCGTGGTATGATATTGATTTTTCCGAGGTGATAGAAGAACGCCGGAAATACTATAGTGAAAATGACCAGTATCACATGCTTTGTGGAGATGCATCCAAGCCTGCATGGGTGGAGAGCCTTCCGGAGGCAGAGGAGCTGATTGTTATCCTCGAAGGAGTCAGCATGTATCTGACCAATGATGAAGTCAGGGAACTATTCCTCGTGCTGCAAAGAAAATATAAACACATTCATTTACTGATGGATGTTTATACAACCTTTGGAGCCAAGGCATCCAAATACAAAAACCCAATCAATACGGTAGGAGTTACGCAGTTATATGGAATGGAAGGACCGGAGACCTTGATGATCAACCCTGAAATTCAATTTGCGGGGGAAGGGACTATGACTCCTCAATATCTGGTCGATGAACTGAAGGGATTTGAGAAAGCCTTTTTTACATGGATGTTTACAGGAAGTGTGACAAAGAAAATTTATCGTCTGTTTGAGTATTTTATTACTCAGGCATAAAATATCCATTTTTGAGAGAAGGAGAACTGGAACATGATAGATATTGTAATCAGAAACGAAATAAAGGACGACCATAGAGAGGTTGAGGAATTGACGAGAGAAGCATTTTGGAATCTGCATAGTCCGGGATGTGATGAACATTATCTGGTTCACATACTGCATGAGCACGAGGACTATATTCCGGAGCTTGATCTGGTCGCAGAACTGGATGGAAAGATTATCGGAAATGTTATTTATTCAAAGGCGAAGCTGATTGATGAGCAGGAAAATGAGAAGCAGATTCTGACCTTCGGACCGTTGAGTGTATTACCGGAATATCAGCGGCAGGGTATAGGAAAGGCTCTGCTGATTCAGTCCTTTCAGAAGGCCGTAGAAATGGGCTATGATACCATTGTCATCTTTGGCAATCCGGGGAATTATGTGTCGAGAGGATTTATAAGCAGCAAGAAAGTTAACGTTTGTCTGGGTGGGGACATTTTTCCCATGGCTATGATGGTAAAAGAGCTTAAGAAGTCAGCTCTTGACGGCAGAAAGTGGTTCTATTACGAAAGTCCGGCATACGAGTTCTCGGCAGAGGCGGCAGAAGAATATGACAAGCTGTTTGCCCCGAAGAAGAAAGAACACCGTGCAAGCCAAGAGGAGTTCTATATGTATAGTCATGCAAGGATAATTGACTAGAACTTAATCATCTCCAAATACGGAAGAAACTCAAACCCGCATTTTTCATATAGATGAACTGCGTTTTGATTTTCTTCTTCTACTTCAAGACGCATCACTGTATCAGGATATTTTTCATTGATAAATGTAAAGAATTCTCCACCAATCCCACAGGAACGAAATTCCGGAATGATATATAAATCCTCTATCCATATGCAGG